>CAMPBR010000008.1 GCA_946639185.1 uncultured Mycoplasmatota bacterium | reverse complement strand
TATATAAAAATGTTACTTTTCCTGATGAGATTTTATTTTCTTTTGTACCAGTTTTGGAATAACTAAAGAATGCGTATGTTACTCCAATGGTTGTAAGTATTATTCCTAAGATTCCTAGAACTGATACTACGATTTTTTTATTCTTCATAGTATCCTCCTATTATTTATAATCAAATTATATAATATTATTTTTTTTATTTCAAGAAATAGTTGTAAAAATAGATTATATTTCGTATACTAATATTAGTGGAGATAACATTGGACCGTTACCAGTGTCCACGTTTTTGCGTAAACATCTGATAATTTTATCAGGTGTTTTTTTACATAACCAAAACCCCGCTAATGCCAAGCATTACCTAGATAAGATTATAACCACTAAGAATACTATAATAATCCATTGAATTAAAATAATATTCAAAAGTTTATTCATGGTCTTACCCATAAACATCACCTTCTTTTTAGTGGACACTTGATAGTCCTTTATTACCTCCTAATATATATTATTTAAAAAAATTTAATTTAGGGATAAAGAAAAAAGAAAGTTTTTTTAAAACTTTCTTTTTAATTAAGCTAATTTACTTCTAATTATAGAAGATACTTTACCCATATCAGCTTTACCTTTAACAAGTGGAGTTACTTTACCCATAACTGCACCCATATCTTTCATACCTGTTGGATTAACTTCAGAAAATACTTTATCAATTATTTCATTTAATTCTTCATCAGTTAATTGAGCAGGAAGATATTCTGATAAATAAGATATTTCTTCTTTAGTCTTATCTATTAAATCTTGTCTATTACCTTTTTCAAATTCTTTAATAGATTCATTTCTTGTTTTAATTTCTTTTGATACAACATCAATTAATAATTCATCATTAATTTCCTTCTTATGATCAATATTTTGTTGTTTCATTGCAGCTTTAACTCCTCTTAAAGTAGCTAATTTTACTGTAGCTTTATCTTTCATAGCTTGAATAATTTGTTCATCTAACATTTTTACTAAATCCATTATTTTTCCCTCTTTTCTATTAATATATATACTACTAGTCCTACTAAAGTAATACTAGATATAAGATAAGATATCTCTTGAACTTTAGTACCACTATATCTAACACTTATTTTACCATGTTCTTTATTAAGTAACAATCTAATTACATTATTATTACCATTTTCTAATTTAGCTCCTTCAACAGTATAACCTAAATAATTAAATAATGGTATTTCTATATACGTATTATCTTCTTTATTATTACTATATTCAATATCTACTTTAGTTCCAGTTTTGTCATATTTAATTACTAAATTATGATTATTTGATTTAATCTGATGATCTTGTTTTTCAAAATCTTCTACATCAGTTTTATATAATAAATATTCACCGGTTCCTATCACATTATCTGGAAAACTATTATATTGATTTTTTCTAATACCATACTGTAAGCTATATAAAGCAACTTCTAAACAAGAACATATAACTATTACAAAATAAATATATTTCTTAATTTTTTCTTTAGTAATAAAAGATATATATATAGAATATGCTACTGTTAAAAAAGATGTAGCTACTATTAATAGTCTCCAAGGAAATTGGATAAATCCTAAACTTTTACCTACAATATTCCATGGGAATATTTTTGTAGTAGAAACCCAAGCAATTATTCCTAATATAAATAAATAATCAGCACAAGTTAATAATTCTTTATTCTTAACTTCACTTTTCTTTATAAAATATCTAATTGGTAATAATAATACTAAACTAAATCCTAGATATTGATTAAAGAAATCCGTCATAATCAAGAAATTTTTAATAGATACTGCATAATCATTTGGTAAGAAGAAACTTTCTCCTTCAAATATATTTATATTACCATATAGTTTTTGTTCTAACATTGGAGCTAAGAAAAATAATCCAAGTAACACTCCAACTAATCCAGATATTATTAAATATTTAATTCTTTGTTTTTCATTTATTAACTTTTTATAATTTAATACTAAGAATATGAATACAAATATAGCAAGTAAGAATGTAGTTATTAAATGAGCTAAAAGTAATAATACAAATCCAATAGTAAATAAATACCATTTTTTATAATCACCATATATAATATGATATAATCCTAGAATAATTATAGGTATAATCATAAAAGCTAATATTTCACCCATAGCTCCTCTAGGATACACATCAACCATACGATAATTAGAAAACATATAAAGAATTGTTCCCAAAATAGATATTTTATTATTCTTACTAATAGTTTTTAAACACCAAAAAATACTTAATGTAGTTAATATATTTATAAGTACATATAATATCTTAAATGATGTCATATAAGATAATCCCATTAAACTTAAAAAAGCTGGGATATATAAATAAAAATTATTATAAAACAACCCTGTAGCATAACCATATCCATAAAATGTATTATGAATTAAAGCTAAAAAATCCCCTGTAGCAAGTGTATTTGTTAATCCTTTTAATCTATCATAATGAAACTCTATATCATGAGCATATGGCATACCTTTAGTTATTAACCACATACTACTAACAATCATAATAGTTATTAAAATTAATATTTCCTTTTTATTTTTAAGATTTTCTAACATAACATTTCCCCTTACTATAGAAAAAAGACTAATCTCTTAGTCTCTACCTCTATTTGCCTTATTACGTTTACGAGTATTTTTGATGCCTTCTTTTTTAGCATTTCTTCTTTTTACTCCTGGTTTATCGTAACCTTCTCTTTTTTTACATTCAGAAGGGACTCCGTCTCTAGCAACTTTTTGTTTAAATTTCTTTAAAGCGAATTCAAGATTTCCATTTTTTACTGCAACTTGTGTCATTAATCTCCCCTCCTTCCAAGTAACCAAGGGTTTATCCCTCGCACTAAAATAGATTATAACGCAAACTTAGACATTTTTCAACATTTTTTTCTAAAAAACAAAAGAAAAAAAGATGCTTACGCACCTCTATTCATATTATGTATCATAATTAGCTTATCTACTATGTTTTTTACATTAACTTCATTAAATGGTTTTTGAAGCATATCTACGATTGGATAAGTATAAGCACGTTTAATATTTTCATCAGTTCCTTCACCAGTAATAATAGCTACTGGAATACGAGCAAAAAGGTTAGCATTTTTAAAATAATCTAATACTTCAAATCCATCTACATTAGGCATATTTAAATCAAGAAGTACTCCAACAATTTTATCATCGATATTATTATTTAATATATTAATAGCCTCAGCTCCATCATTTGCAATTAAAACATCATATTCATTATTAAAGATTTTATATACAAAGTTTCTAACTACATTAGAATCATCAACGACTAAAATAGTTTTATCTTTAATAACAATTGGTTTAACAGTCTGTTGGAAAGTACCAGTAGCAACACCCATATATTGTTTTACAATTGCTAAAATACGATTAGCTTCAGTCATTAATTCATCATAATGATCAGTAACATAATACATATTATTAGCTTTACTTTCCATTTCATGATTATAAGCAAGTTCTGCTAATTTTTCAAAACCAAAATATTTACTATCGCTCTTTAAGCTATGAACAAGAATAGCATAATTTGCCATATCTCCTTGTTCTTTATACATTTTTATTTTGCTTAATTTTTCATCAATTTCTGATAAAAAATCTTTTAAAGTATCATCATAAGTAGCCATATCCCCAAATAATTCAAGACTCTTTTGTACATTAACACCATTATTAGTTAAAATATTAACATCTTTCATGCTATCACTCCTCTATTCTCCTTAAGTATAACATAAACCCTATATTTTGTATACAAAAATTAAATATTTACATTTATTTTACATAGAAAAAGAATATGTATATTATATACATATTCTTATCCTAAAAAATCATTTAACAATCTATTTAATTCTGTTTTATCTATCGGTTTAGATAAGTATTCATTAAATCCTTCAGCTATATACTTTTCTCTCATGCCTGATATAGCATTTGCCGTTAAAGCAACTACTGGAGTATTAAACCCCTCTAATTCTTGAAGTTTATGAAGCGTTTCAACACCACTCATTTTAGGCATCATATCATCCATTAATATTAAATCATAACTAGCACCCATAGATATTTTACTAATACATTCAGCCCCACCTGGTAATGTATCAACTATGCAATGATAATCTTGTAATAATCTAGATGCAACCTTTAAATTAATCAAATTATCATCAACAACTAAGATACGTTTATTCGTTAAATCTAAATTAGTTAATTTAACTTCTTCTTTATTTTCTAATATTGGATTAATTGGATTAGTAACTATTTTTTGATCAATAGTAACAGTAAATTTAGAACCTTCTCCATAAATAGATTGAACTACTATTTGACCACCCATTAATTCAAGTAGTTTTTTAGTAATAGCAAGCCCTAATCCAGTTCCTTCTATAGTATTATTTTTTTCTATATCAAGACGTTCAAATTTATTAAATAATTTACTAATACTATCTTGTTTAATTCCCATACCAGTATCTTGTACCGAAATTATTAATTTACAAACATCACCTTCATTAACACAATTAACTCTAAATTCTATCCAACCACTCTTAGTATATTTAACTGCATTAGTAAGTAAGTTTAAAACTATTTGTTTAATACGCACTTTATCTCCATACATATACTTAGGTAAATCAGATGAAAAAATACATTTAAAATCTATAGGCTTTTCACCAAGTCTAGCTTTAGTTAATGAAACTAATTCTTCAAGTAATGTATTAAAACAATATTCTGTATCAACTATTTCTAATTTATTAGCTTCGATCTTTGATATATCAAGTATACCATTTACAATTTCAAGAAGTGTATCACTAGCCATAACTATATCTTTTACTTCTTCTTTTGCTTGATATGATAAATCTTCCTCTAATAAAGCTTGAGAAAATCCTACTATTGCATTAAGAGGAGTTCTAATTTCATGACTCATACTAGATAAAAATTCACTTTTGGCATTATTAGCTCGTTCTGCCTGATCCTTAAGCACATTTAATTGTTCAATCATTGCCATATCAGGATTCTCAATTGTAAAATACATAAGCATAACCGCAATAGCATGAGATGGTACCATTAATAATAAATCTGGAAATTGATTCTGTAAAACAATACTAACAACAGCCATTAATATACATCCTATCAACGGTATATATTTTTTCTTTCTTAACTTTTTAAATTTAATTAAACAGCATACTACTACAAATAATATTCCAAAGGCTCCAATCAAATATGAAATCTGAGTAGCTGCTCCTAAAGGAATAAAATTACTATTAGTCATTTTTATTTTGAATGGTAATACTAAAACTAAAACAAAAAATGTTAAATAAGCCAATGTTTCACCATATACAAATTTTTTATATGTTTTTTTTCCATTATAAAAACAAACTAAATATGTATAAGCTACAAAGAAATACATCCAAACTATATAATATAGTAAAAGTGACTTTGCACAAATATTAAATAATAATAAATTTTGATTATAATTATAATGTCCTATAAATAATCCATATATAATAAATTCAAGAACAAGTCCAAATAAAGTTAATACAGAAATTGTTTTGAACAACTTATTTTCTAATTTATTAACCTTTCTTTTAGACATAAAATCTATTAAAATTATCAAGATGATTATAAAGAAACAAATACTAGCTGTAAAATTAATATACATATACTCACCTTCTATTCTTTATAAGAATAACATAGCTAGTTAAAAAAAGCTAGTTTTTTTTAACTAGCTTTTCCTTTAACAAACACTTTATTATAAGATGTTGTTTTTGCAACTTCAAAATCGTCAAATGAAACTAAAATAACTTCTCCATCTATTGGCATATAATAATCTTTTGTATCATGTTGAAGTAATTTATAATCTCGTTTTGCAGTTACTTCACTTGTTTCAAATTCATCATAGAATTTAACTGCATCAACATTATATTTTTTACATATATATGGAACAAATTCTTGTATGTTAATATTACTATTTTTGTTTAATACTATTTGTGCAGCAACTTTAGACACACCATCAAGAGTAAATGCGCTTATTTCCCATTCAGCTATAGGATCATTTATATCTAATGCATATTCCGTATCAAATAAATATCTAATACTTCTATCCGCATTAATGCAAGAATCACTTGATCTACCTAGCATACTGTATGAGCCATTAGAATTACCAATTGAAATATCACCAAGTCTTGCAAATTTATGGCCTTCCTCATCATAATAGAAAAACTGATTAGTAGCTTCAGGATTATCCAAATATCGGTCTGCAGCAGCAGGCGATGATATTTCTATAGAACCACGTTCACCTTGTTTTACTTCATTACCATTTTCATCAACAACTTTAACAATAACACCAGGAATTGGTTTACCAGTCTCATTTCCTCTAGTGGCCGGATCTAATTCGTAGCCAGTTAAAGCACTAGAACCAATTTCTCCACTACCTCCACCTAAATTAATATATGGTTCAGGACAACCACATTCTTTTAACCATGCATTCATTCTCTTCAAATTACTTAGAGTAATTGGTTCACCACCAGAACATGGTTTAGAAAGTAAACTTAAATCAACTTTTTTATCTAAACTAGCATTATAGAAACCAGCAGTAGCTAAAACATGATTAATTTTCATATCTTGTAAATCTTGGGCAAATCTATTTTTATCATAAATTGATTGAAGAACTAATGTTTTACCTTTTGCCATTTGTAAGTAAGTAGCAAAAAATAAACCTGTTGGATGTGATGCAGGTATTAAAACTAAAGTTCTATCTCCAACATAATCTTTTAAATCTAATCCTTTATGCATTTCAACAATAGCATTAGCAGCTTGTTCTTTTAATACAAATGCTTTAGGATCACCAGTAGTACCACTAGTATAAGAATAAATAGAATCTCTTTCTATATTAGCCTCTGGATATTTAATATTATTAGCTCTCTTTTTACCTTCTTTTAAAAGTTCACTCATTTTAATAAATTCAACGCCATGAAGTGATCTAATATCAGATAAACATTGATCAAGTACATCTTTATCTTCTAATTTTTCTCTTATAGCTTTAGGTAAGTTACTCATATCTTTAAACATACCTTTTTTATCTTCTGGTAAGTAATCTTCTAATGATGTAAGTACTATATTTTTAATACCTGTATTCTTTATATAATTAGAAATAAATGGTAAATATATATCAGCAATCACTAAAGTATCAGAATTTTTTTCATCAGTATATTTGCTTAAATTACTTTTTAAGAATAAGAAATTAACTGTATTACTAATTGCGCCCATTTGTGATGAAGCAAATAATGATAATGGACTTTCTGGACAAACTGGTAAAGAAGTAGTAATAACTTTCCCTTCTCTAATACCAAGACTATCAAGCCCTCCTGCATATAAATCAACATGTTTAGGAAGTTCTCCATATGTTATTTGATTACCAAAATAATCAAAAGCTGGTATCCCCGGGTTGTATCTATTCCAAGACATAATATTATCAAAAATAGTCATGTTGTAAATATCAATTCCGTTAATAGTTTTGACAACGTGTACACCTTCTGGCAACACTCTTTTCATATCTTTTGTTGGTATTCTCTCGTTCATAATCTCCCCCTAAAGAGCTCGCATGCCCTTTATGTCTGCATATTATATCACTTTTTTATAAATCTGTCTATAAATAAAGGTATAATATGTAACCTAATTATTATTTAGGTAACATAAGCACTATACTATTAAAAGAATTAAAAAGCAAGAAAAAAAGGACTTAATCATCCTTTTTTTAATTTGTGTCTTTTATCTTTGAATAAATTATTAAATCAGTTCTTTCATGTGTTACTTTATCAATAAATCTATTTTTTAAGGTAGTTTCATAAATAAGACCAGCTTTTTCCATTACTCTACCACTAGCTGGATTAGTTGCAAGATGTCTTACTTCTATCAAATAAAACCCAACTTCATTAAATAAAAATTCCATTACTTTCTTTAAAGCTTCTGTAGCATAGCCTTTATTCCAAAACTTACTTCCATAGCAGTATCCTATTTCACAAGTTTTTTGACTAACGCTTTGATGAACAACATCAATTGTACCAATTATAGTATCTAATTCTTTAACATATACTACCCAGCGATATACGTGTTCTTTATTATAATCTTCTTCCCACTTAGTAAATAATTCTTTAGTAACATCAACATTTTCATGAGTATCCCAAGTAACATATCTACTAACTAATGGATCACTAGTCCAATTATTAAATGCTTCTTCAGCATCACTTGCTTTTATTCTTCTTAATATTAATCTTTCTGTTTCTAATGTAACAGTTCCCAAATTATTCATATTATCACTCCCTTTTTAAATTTATTATTAATTATTTATTTCAATATATCTTTCTTTATTACATATCTTTTTAATTTCTCTTTTATATATTGTATAGCCTTCACCATATAAAGTTTGACTACTTCCGTTATCATATATATAAGAACCATCTACTAATGCATATAGTAAATATTTTTCACTTAATTTTAATAATTCTTCTCTTAATAATAATTCTTCTTCCTTTAATTTACCAGTTATAAAATGTGGCTCTATATTTATATCAGTTAATGATAAACCTTTCCAAATATAAGAAGAACCTATTTCTTCAATAAATTCTGGACTACATACAACCATTTCAGCTAAGTTAAGTGAACCAGCACTTTGACCAATAATAACTTTATTGTAATCTTTTAAAATATCTCTAAGATTAATTTCTTCAAAATATTGCATTTCAGTTAAGGTATGTCCACCTGCTAACAAAACAACATCGGAATCATTTATCGTTTCTTTCAAATTGCCCTTATATCGATTATCAATAATTATTAAATTCTTAAAATTAAATCCACTCTTATTAAAACTTTCAAATGTTACTTTAGCATATAAATCATTATTTTCATAATCTTTTGGACTACTTGTAATAAAAACGAAATTATCTTCTTTTATTAGTTTTTCTTTAATATTATTAATAATACCATTGACATTATCGATAGGTTTAGAAATAACTTTATTATTTATTTTTTCTTCACAACCTAACTTACTAGTTAAAAATATTTTTTTCATAATAATCCTCATTTCTAAATATTAGTCTTCTATAATGAAAAAAAACACAGAAAATCACTATAGATTAGTGACTCCGTGTTTAACGTGTAAGAATTAATCCCTGTGCAGCTAGGATAACCATATGCACACTCACTTGACTTGGCATAATATTAACAAGTAATTAATAATTTGTCAATACTATGCAGATAATTTAGATATTTCCAACTTTTTAAATAAAGCTAATTTACTTACATCAATTGAAAAATTATTATTATAAGACATCTCACGTAATTTAATATCTAGATTATTTTTTCTAATTACTCTAGCTATTTCAATTAGATTATTATACATATCTATTAAATCTTCTTTATTCTTGCATTTATCAATATATTCAAGTATTCTAACATCAACAGATAAAATCTTATCATTTTCTATACTTTGATCAGATATATATTCATTTCCATAATGAAGTGAATTTCTATGTGCTTTAATGTTACTTGATATAGTAAAATCAACTTTACTAAAATCAAACGGGTCATATTCACTTTCGCCTTCATATAAATCAGTTAAGCCAACCATAGCTAAAGAAACGCCAGAAGCCCCATTAATATGTGATTCAGTATCATCAAATCTTTCTAATAATTCTTTAGAATCGTTTCTTAATCCTATTTTATTTAAATCAATTAACGTTAAAATACCATGTTCACAAACTAATGGTGCATTCTTATAACTTGTATTATGATGAAATTTAGCATTCATAATACTTGATAATTCTATTTTTGTTGAATATATTTTTTCTATAATAATATCAACTATTTCTTTTATGTTAATATCTAAGCTGTCCATTTATAAATCCCTCACAATTATTAAAATTTGCCCAATAAAAAAAGGGGCGCACCCCTACAATTTAACAAATAATTTATTAATTGTCAATGTTATTTTAATACCTCATCAAAATATGCATTTACATCAAATAGATTCTTATCTTTTAATGCTAAGATTTCTTCTTTAGTGGCCCATTTATAATCATTTACCTCTTCTTCTTGAATCTTTATTTCTTGATTCTTATTGTTAGTAGTAAATAGCCAAACTTCTAAAATATCATTACAATTAGGATAAAATCTTAAAGTTGAACCTAAATATTTACCTTCATCTCTTGTAACATCAAAATTTAATTCTTCTTTTAATTCTCTTATAGCAGCAGCAATACCATCTTCACCCATTAATGCAGAACCACCAGTTACTTCCCAAATCAAAGGATGTTTTTTATTTATTGACCTTTGACTAATTAAGAATTTACCATCATCGTTTTTAACCCATGCATTAACAACCAAGTGAAATTCTTCACTAGCAAGCTTTTCACCACGGATAGCTTTTCTTTCTAACATATTTTTATCTTTATCATATAAATCCCAATATTCCATTTTATTCTCCTTTATTCTTTTATACTCATTAAAAGCTACTAACATTTCACTAACTATCACTTCGTTTTGAGGATTATCATTAATACTACTCATTAATATTTCTTCAAACTCATCAAGTGGTATAGTTTTACATATATAATTACCCTCTATTTCATGTTGATCTAAACAAGTATTAGACATATCAAAAACTTGATCAGTTTCAATCACATAATAATAAATATCATTTTCTCTATTCAAACCACTATCTCTATAATTCTTAGTATAATAAGTAGTCTTTTGAAATGGAGATGGAATTTTAATATTTAATTCAATACCTGTTTCCTCTTTTATTTCTCTAATTAAGCCTTCTTCTAAAGTTTCTCCACTTTCAAGATGTCCTCCAGGAAACTGATAAGTTTTATGAGCATAACCTAAAGTTATTTCATTATTACTATTTATGATTAAAGCTTTAACCCTAACCACAACTTCATCTATATCTTCTTTTTTTAAATTATCAGGATTATATAATATTTCTTTCATAATATCACCTAAGTATCTTTCTTAATTCTTTTATATCGTTTATTTCATATGTGGGCTCTATATTAGTATTATTTTCTATATTAAAACGATTAACCCATACAGTATCAATACCCTCATTATTACCACCTAATATATCTTTATCAAGTTCATCCCCAATTATTAACATATTTTCTTTATCATTTAACCAAAACTTCTCATACATCGCTTCATAATACTCTTTATGTGGTTTCATATAACCAACTTTTTCAGATGCAATCATATTAGTAAATAAACTACTATCAAGTGCTTCAATCTTTTTAATTGCTGCTTGTTCTGGACCATTAGTAATTATATAAAGTAAATAACCAAGTTCTTTTAAATCTCTTAAAGTACTACTAGCTCCATCTATTGGAAATATTTTTTCTTTCATAGCTTCCATATACATTTTATTTAACTCTACACATGTACTAAATTTATAATTTCTTAAAAAATATCTAATTCTATTTCCACCAGCCCAATTAAAAGTTTCTTCTTTACTCATTCCTTGTGGTCTTATATTATCAAACTCATGATTTGCCATCATCTTCCAATATTCATTATCACTTTTAATAAATTTATCTAACATAGATTCATCATAATCTAAATTTAAATATTCTAATACTCTAGATATTGCATATTTTCTATTCTTATTATCATCAACTAATGTATTATCTAAATCAAATAATAAGTATTTATAATCTTTCATATTACCACCTAGATTTATTCTAACACAAAGAAAAAAGAAGAACTAGTCTTCTTTTTATTTTACTTAATTAATATTAATCTATATAATTTTCAAAAATATAAGCATGAGATGCTAAAAATTTTTCTTCTCTAATTATTTTCTTTATTTCATCTTTACTTAATAATTCAACAAATTCAACTTCGCTCTCTTGTATAGTTATATTTTTAATATCAATATTATCAATCAATAATTCGTATATATTAAAAATGCATTGCTTATTTGGAAACTTTATCTTATTTACAAATTTTAAATCATCTTTTGACGCATCAATTCCAAGTTCCTCTTTTATTTCACGAATTATTGTTGTTAATCCATCTTCACCATGTGTAACATGCCCACCAGTTGTTGAATATTGATTACCTTTTTCTTTAGATGTTTTTTGAATTAAATATTTACCAGCTTTATCTTTAATAAAAACAATAGATAGCATAATATTTTCACCTTTGCTTGGTTTATTTCCCCTTACAATAGTTTTATTTAACTTATTGCCATTATCATCATATAAATCTAGTATTTCCATTTTACTTTTCCTCCAAAATATTAATAATTTTTTTATTAAACAATTTCACATTATAATATTTTTTTAACATCGCCTAATATTCTTTTTCAATTAATTCATATGCTTTTTTTATATCATATTCATCAGAAATATTTAAACCATATTTTCTAACTTCATCAAGCATTTTCTTTTTTTCTTCTAATATTGCTGAATTAGAATATCCTTCAAAATCGTTTAAATTTTCATACTCTAGTAATAAACCTAAATTTTCTACATTTTGAAAACATAGTTCTAAATCACCTTTTGCATAAACTATAACATCATAATTTACTTCTACAATCTTTTTAAATTCTAAAGCTTCAAATAATTTGAAAGCTTTATCAACATCATCTATATTGACATTTATCTTTTCTTCTGAAATAACAATATCATTATCATATTTTTTATTCTTATACGTTACTTTTTTAAATGTATCTTTCCCATCTACACATAAATAACGAACTAATACACATTTAGTCAATATATCAATAATATTATCCTTAGTTAATTTATCATATTCATGAGTTAAGTATTTATCCTCTATTCTACTTTTTCTAATTAACTCAAATCCTTGTTTAGTTAATATATTATCCACTTCTTCTAATGATTGATTAACTCTTGTAGTAATTTCAATTTGTTTCATATATCCTCCTATTCTTTTATAATATTATCAATTGAATTTATTATCTTTTTATATTCACTATCTACTTTTTCATTATTTCCTTCTACTGCTACAACACACATTTTAGGATATTTATAATCATCAAGTTCAAATATAACTTCATCTTTTTCATAAATATATCTAGTTCTTATTAATTCAATTTTTAATTCAAAATCTAAAACATCAAGAATAGATAAGAATTTATCATAATCATTATTAATTTCTATAGGTATAGATTCATCTGATACCTTTAAATTATTATCCTTTTCTTTAACATTTTTAAAATCAATTAAAATTTCTTCTTTATTATCAATTATATTAGTAGTTATTCTAGCTATAATACTTTTATTATTTTCATTCTCATAAACTTTACGATTTTGTTTTAAAATACTAGTATTTTTATAATTATTATCTTCTAAATATTTAATAACTTGATCAAGTAAGTCTACTTTAAAACTATATTCATATTCCTTATTAGTCATATTACCACCACTTAAATATTAACATAAATTAAAAAGAAGAACTAGTCTTCTTTAAAATTATTTTTCATTAAATGTATCTGGTAAATCATTTTCATATAAGGCATATATATCTTTATCTTTTTCTTTTAATTTTCTAACTAAAGGATAACTATCTACTACATTATTTAATATATGAATTTTTTCTTTAGCATAACCTGCACTTAATAAACCATTATAAATTGGAATTGTTTGCTTTTCTCCTATTAATACAACGTAGTCAGCAACATTAGCTATTTGTCTACCAAATTCAAAGTTATATTTTTCTTGTTTATCACCTAGTTCAATCATACCAGGAGTTACAACTACTTTATCTCCAGGCATCATAGATAACACATCAACTGCCATTTTAGCTCCATCTGGGTTTGAGTTATATGCATCATCTATCATATACATACCACCAAGATTTTTAAGTTCAAGTCTATGTTCTACACTTTTAACTCTTCTTACTCCAGTTTGAAGTTCTTTAATTAATATTCCCATTCTTCTACCTAAAGCAATACTTGCTAGGATATTATATACATTATTTTTACCTAATAATCTAGTTTCAAATGGATATAATGTATCATCATCCTTAAATTTAACATCAAATTTTGATCCAGTATTTGAGCATTTAATATTAAGTGCAACAACATCTGCACTAGTATCATCAATACCAATCCAAATAACATCTACATTATTTTTAAGATTATAACTTACTTGCCATGAATCATCTTTATTTAAAATTGCGCAACCATCACTTGGTAAAGATTCAATAAGTTCAAATTTAGTTTTTTGAATATTTTCTCTTGATTTAAATGATTCTAAATGAGCAGTTCCAATCTTAGTTAAAATACCATATTTAGGGTGAACCATATCACATAAAGTTTTAATTTCACCGGGAACATAAGCACCCATTTCAGCAATAAATACTTGATCATATTTATCTAAATGATTATTAATAGTAATCATTAAACCATATTCTGTATTTAAATTTTTAGGTGTTGGTAAAGTTGCATATTTAACACTTAAAATATCAGATAAAATATTTTTACTACTTGTTTTACCATAAGAACCAGTTATACCTACTACACTTAAATTATTCATGGATTTTAGTTTTTTCTGAGCTTGATGATAAAATTTTAGATATACTAGTCTTTCTATTGGTTTATTAATAAATTTAGCAAATAAAACTACTAAATATTCTAAAAATGTCATTACACTTAATACCGTAAGCATTTGATAACTTAAACTATGATTAATTACTAATACAACTACTGGTATTAAATAAAGAATAAAAATAGTTACTAATAATCTTTTAATACGTGCTGTAATTACTAATGGTTTCTTTACTTGCTCATTTCTAACAATATTTAATATTCTATATCCATCTAAAATATAAATAAGTATTGCAGTTATTAATAAAATATAACTATTAAGAACTAAAGCTAAAATAATACTAATCATAGATAAAATATCCATATTTAAAAAAGCAATTAACTTATTAGCTTTTATCCATTTAATATATCTATTATTTTCATTATATAAATTCTGTTGTAGCATATGTAAAGATTTATAACCTTTAATCCATAAATATATAGCTATTACTATAACTGTTAAATACGTTGTTATCATTAAACCACTTCCTACTATTTATAGTTTATTACAAAATAAAAGAATTGACAACAATATTATCAATTCTTAATTATTTATTTAATAATTTTAATTAAATCTGTTTCTTCTATATTCTTATCATCATCTACTAAAGCAATACCAAATAAATTTCTTCCTGCATATTTTTTATCTTGATATCCTTTAGAATTAGAATAGAATAAATCAGATTCAGTTATATCATATGGAGAAATAAATAAATTATCTTCTAATATTTTTCTTTCTAATAATTGTTTTTTTAATGCTTTATAAACATTAACTTTTAAAGATACATTTCCATTATTTTCAATAAAGGTCTTACATCCATTCCATACTCTTTCATCATTAGCCCATACTAATTTTGAAGGATCTTGATATGTCAAAGTATAAGCAAATGGTGATACATAAACTTTAATATCTTTTTCATTACCACCAAGTGCATCTACTGTTTGCATTGGTAAATATCTATCTATATATTCTCCACCGCAGTGTGATAATACTACTTCATTTGTTTTTGTATTAACAGCTTTGATAACTGCACAGTCAGCTGCAGGAAAAGCTATAGCAATATTTCTAGTCTCTGGTGTTAGTTTAACTATATCTGTATATACATCATAATCATATAAATCAGTATATTTATTAATATCATCCTTAGTTAATGTATAACTTGCTCCATTAGGATATTTATCAGAATTTTTACTATTTTTTTGAATAGGAATAAATATATTTTGATAATTTAATCCAATTTTATCCATTAGTTTTTGTTTATTATCATTCATTATTTCACGTCTAGTAGATGATTCCATTCCTTCAGGATAAAAGCTAGCAGCTGTATTCATTTGTCCATCAAATATATTTGAATTAAAATCAATTATTTTTAAATTTTCCATAAATCCAATCCCCATTTCTTGGGACATATTATACCACAAAACAGTAAAAAAGTAAACAAAATCCAATTTATACCATACACTAACAATTTATTTTTTTTATTTCGTTATAAGCATTATATCCATTAATTAATAAATCTTTTACATCATCATTTATTAAATTTAAAGCTTCATTAATACTTACATATTTTACTTCACTTGCTTCTTCTAACTGTGGCTTTAAATCAAAAGTTTCAGCTTCTCCAATAAAGAATACAACATCTTTTAAAGTATTAGGTTTAGGTGAATAAGTAATAACACTTCTAAAATCACCTATAATTCTAGCATCAACATTAGTCTCTTCCTTGACCTCACGAATAGCAGTTTCAAATTCTGTCTCATCTTTTTCTACATGTCCCTTAGGAAAGCCCCAATGTCCTTTTAAATGATGCACTAGTAAAACAGAATCATCTTTAAACACCATAATACCACACGACTTTTCTCTCATTTCAAAATCAATAGCTACTACACCATATTTTTCTATTTCTTCTTTAGAATAGAATTTTTCTAATAATTCTAAAAATTCATTAGTAGTAGAATCCTTTTTATAAATTTCTGCTATATCATAAGAATTAGCTAAATCATTAAAATTATCAAAATATTTTAATCCTTTTATAACAGCAATAATTTTTTTATCTTCATTACTTCTATTTATAAAAATTAAATTGTCACCTATTTTTAAATTTCTTCTTTTTTCATCATTTAATCGTACTTCTATATGCTTAGTACCACATTTAACTATTTTAAAAATTTCTTCATCTAAATGAAATTCCATAATTACCACTCCTTTTATATCGCTATTATATCATTAATTCTTGCATCTTTTATGATTTCATTATTGTAAATAATTTTAGCTGTTTCTTGCTCTTTCTAGTAATGCACTAACATACTCACTTTTTATTCTCTTATAGTCTTCTCTTACTGAGAATCCATCATTTATTAATCTTTTCTTTAGATCTGAATAATTTTTTCTTTCTTCTTTATTTGCTAATAGATAATTTCTTAATGTTAAGAAATCTCTATATCTATCAGAATCTATTATTACTAAATGAATATGTACATCACCTGATTTAGTTTCTGCTTCAGTACTAGCAAAAAAGCGGTATACAAGACCTGTACTATTTTTTCCTGGGAAAAAGCCTAGTTCATCTCGTAATTTTACTGTTAATTCTTCTAGTTCTTCTACATCTTTAGCGCCAACTAAAATATCTATAATATTTTTTCCATACATATTTGGTAATGCCGTTGAACCCACATGATCTATAGGTACATTATTACCAACTACTCTTCTAATTTTTTTTAATTCTCTTTTATAAATCTTAGTATTTTCTTTTTTATTTTGACGTTCTAACTCTATCATCAAAATTCACCCATTTTTCTTTATTTTCATTTTATAATTGACCATATAAATTATTTTCTAACATAATACTGCCTTAGTATTTATACCAAAGCAATCTATAATCAACATCAATATTATTGCATCTTGAAACAATTATAACACCATCCAACAAAAGTATCAAAATATTATTTTTACAAAAGAAAAAGAGAATAGTATTTACTATTCTCCTACTGGATAACAACTAGCTTGTTTCTTATCTTTTCCTAATCTTTCAAATTTAACTATACCATCACAAGTAGCAAATAATGTATCATCACTACCACTCCATAAAAGTAATTATTTATCTAATTTATTATTTTTATACCATTCAGCAAAATCAAATTTGGCAGTTCCCCAAAACTTAGCTTCTTTTTCTCTATCAATAGCTCTTAGTTCGCTTAATGTTTGTGTTTCACCATCCGGAATATAGAATTTATCATGCCATCTTCCAAGTTCACCCCTTGCTTCTTTTGAAATAGTTCCTGTACCACCACCCGCAAAAACAATTGGCTCACTTCCTGGTTCACAGTAAGCAAAACAATCTTCTAATCTTGCTTTTCTATTAGTTTCATTTTTAAATAATTCCAAAAACTTTTCTACTCCAATATTTTTATCGAAATCATGATTATAAGGGCCAGGTAATCCACCCAAAGCATCGATATATAATCCTGAATCACTTTTAATACAAGGCCTTCCTAATTTTTCACAAGCATATTTTACCGAAAATGCTACTACATCTTTACAGCTATTTGCTTGTATTTCTAAAACTTCGAAATCTGGTTCTTTAATATCAATATCAAATCCATATTGTTCCTTAAATATTCTTTGTGCTTCTTCAAATTTTCCTTTATTTGTTGTTAAATATACTGGTTTTTCCATAATTACTCTCCTATCTAATTAATTTTTTATCATTTGCATATGGTATATTATCATCTGATAATCCCCACGGTGTTTCCAAAAACATCTCCCATACCTTATCATATGGTTCTTCATCAAAATGCTTATTAAGTGCAAGCAAATCTCTTTCTGGCATAATTTCTAATGGATTAATTGTATTTTCTCTTCCAGAATGACATGTATTATGCTTTCTTACCTCAAAATGTAAATGAGGTATTCTAGAGCCACCTGAGCAGCCGCTCAATCCTATTATTTGATTTTGTTTTACCTCTTGCCCTACATCAACCAAAACTTCTCTTAAGTGTGCATAAACTAGTCTCTTACCACTAGCATCTAATACTTCGACTTTATTCCCGTATCTTTGATTCCATTTAGCTGAGCCAGAAACAATCTTTTCATCTAATCCCGCTGATACAACAATACCATCCATTGAACATTTAACAGGTGTCATTGTTTTAGTAATAATATCAAATCCAGCATGAAATCTTGGCCTATTTAAAATCATATGAACAGGTCTAATTCCATACATGTCATGCTCTAATAACTTATATGTTGGTTCTACTGGCCAAATATAATTAGTATTTAAAACAATATTTGTTTTTTTACTAAAGTAATCATCCATCTTTTCTGAAATACTGTCTTCATTTGATGTCTTATAAAAATAATCAATAACTTCATAATCAACTAAATTTCTAAGACTACCTAGACCTAATTCATATTCATTATCTAAAAGAGCATTAAATGAAACAAAATCAATATCCTTATGAGTTCTTGCTAAATAATTTTCATATAATAATTCTCTAGAGCAATCTAAATATAAAACACTATAATTACTTATTTTCAAACGTCTTATAGTATACATTATACCTTCAAAGCTTCTAAACCCTATTACTACATGATTTTCTGCATCTGATTTAAATAATCTATCGCCAATTTCTTTAGCTATTATTTCAGATGTAATCTCTTTACCATAACGATTTTCAAGGAATTCAACCCACTCTTTCATTGAAATCTCAGGTGCATACTTTTTATGCAATGAACGCATAATAGGACCCGTATCAATCATATCAACATTTTCATGATTTTTCAAATATAGATTTGTTGAATATGTTTTACCACTAGCATGTGGCCCTACTAAAAATAATATCTTCTCCATAATTTTTTCCCCCAATTATAATTTAATTTTATCATACTTATCATATAATTCTAATAAATAATTACAAACATCTTCATTTTTTTTTATAACTTTACTAGCTATCATTTTACAGTAACCGCATGAATTACAATTTCCTGTACACTTGTTACTAACAAAAAAATCTATAAAATTATCTAATTTTTTATTATCAATATATATATGTCTATTACATTCTCTTTCTCTTCCTAAACCACGAACTCTTTTTATTTCATCATATATTTCTTTTCTTTTTTCTACTTTGTTCTTTTTAAGTGTTAGATCACGTACTTCAACAACCCCATGTCCTTGAATTAAATCAAGTAGATTTCCATCATAATGTCTTTCGGTATATGCTTTTACTCTTTTAACTAATTGTTCAGTTGGAAAATCACGTTCTGTAATTTTAAAATGTTCTATACCTATTTCTTCATAATATTTAATATCTTCAGGTCTAACCCAAGGTGATTTTATATATTCATCAATATTCTCAAGTTCTTTTTTCTGACAATAAAACAAACTCCAATCTTCATATTGATTATTATGACCCATACTAGAAGCATGTGATAAACCATTTGTATGAGTGTATATCATAGGACAATTTTTAAGACAACTATTAGTAACTAATATTTCTATTTTGGCTTTTTTTAAATTATCAACTATATATTTTAAAGTCCTAAAATCCCTGTTTATTTTAACAAAATCTACACATAAATAATCAGCACCCAATTCTTCCCAATATTTAGCTTTAGTATAAGAATCAATACAAGCAAAAGTTGAAACCCTAACATAAAAATCATTTTTAAAGTGCTTTCTAATTAACATCAATAAATATGGATTAGTTAAAGTTAAAGCATTAACTCCAACTTTCTTTAAATAAGAAAGAAAATCAATAAATTTTTTTTGCCATTCTACATCTTGCTCGTTATTAGCCAGGCAACTTCCATTTAACAAATAATTAAATCTAATTCCCGCATTACGAACCTTTTTAACATGTTCTTCAAATCTTCGTTTATCGATATTAATTAATGTATTATCAGGTCTTCCACCTCCAACATAATCATATTTCAATTTTCCATATATTTCATATACTGGATAATCTTTTATTTGATCAATCAAATCATCATCAAAATTTGTTGCTAACGATATTTTCATATTTTCACCTCTTTTTATTCAATTTTAAAATAGCATTACATTCACTTGAATCGTGAGCAAAACTGTTATCTATATAAATGCTACCATCTTTATAGTACCCAATTTCATAGCCAGGTTTAGTAAAAAACAAACATGGATATACTTTTAAATCAGGAGTCAAAACAACAGAGCCACTTCCTGCATTACATTCAAAAATCTTTTTACTATTCTTATTTTTACCAAATGAACCACAGCGCTTTATTTCCAATTCTTCCTCACTATAAATACTTCTCAAATAATCCAAAACCATAAAATCATAACCACCAAAGCCAATCGAATCAAATATTATTCCAGTTAGTGTTCCAACAACTGTATCATTTATTTTAGCAACCAATATATTATAATTATCATCATACATAATCTTTTTATATTTATTCAAACATGCATCATAATCTTGCTTAACAGGAATTATATTTGAATAAAAACTTAAAACTGTATTTAAATCATTCAATCGTAATTTTTCAATAATTAATTCTTCCATATACCTCACCATATTAAGAATTCTTTCCTAATACTTTTTTTAAAACTTTAACAAACTCTTGATTAGTTTCATGATCCTGAACCGCCATTCTAAAATGTAGTCCACCATTCTCATCTATTACTGGAACAACTGATACATCGTTTTGACGTAAAACATCAATAAAATTTGAAGGAAATATTGTTCTGGTCATAATAATATTTGAACAACTATCCAACAATTCTAAACCAGCACTTGTTAATTCCATTTCAATTTGCTTTCTCTCATTAATTATTGCATTTACATTATCTTTAACATTTGAACTATTTAAAACTTTTTTTGCCACATCACAAGAAATACCTGAAAATTCATTTATAGTAATATTTCTAGAATAAATATCATTAAACTCACTGCTACAAACCAAAAAACCAATTCTCAAATTAGCTAGACCATATGCTTTTGAAAACGAACGTAGTACAATAAGATTACTTGGAAACTCAGTATAATCTAAAACACTATTTTGACCAGTAAATTCTATTCCAGATTCATCAATAACCACTGGTATTTTAACTTTTTTCACAAAATCCAATAATTTACTAGAATCAATATATAATCCTGTAGGATTGTTTGGATTACATATATATACCATTTTAGTTTTTTTATCTATTGATTTTTCAATTTTTTCCAAATCAACTTCATAATTATTACAAAAAACACGTTTAGTGTATCCCTTAAAGGACGTTACTCCAAATTCTGCTTGATTAAAAGTATAATATGGAGTAACCAAATTACCACTATCTCTAAAAAAGATTTTAATAATATTTTGAATCAATCCATTAACTCCATTACCTATTATTATACTTTGATCAGTATCGAATTTTTGCTTAATCATATCCTTTAATTCATTTATATTTTTATGAAAAGGATAATCATCTATTTCATCAACATTCAATATAAAATTACAATAATTTGATAAATACTTACCAGAAAGCGTCATATCAATTCTTTTGGATTCTACTAAAGAATAATCCGACAAAAAATCTCGCTTTGAAATAATAAAGTTTTTATTTTTGAACTTTAAACGTAAAGACATTTCTAGAGCCACCCCCAACATCAGTAACATGTTCATCGACATTTTCTATATTTTTGAAACCAATTTTATTAACTAGATCTATAATTTGTTCTTTACCATATAAAACCATTGGCGGGCGATTCTTAATTTCATAAGTGTTATTACCAGTTTGCGTTAAATCATTTGTAATAATATCATTAGTAAATACTGATATTATAGCAACACCGTCATTTTGAAGTATTCTATATATTTCTTTATAAGACTTTTCATATTCCGAAACAGTAACTGCATTATGCATAACTCCAATAGATAAAACCATATAATAGCTATTATCAACGACCGGTACATCATTCATAAAACCTTTAACAAAATTTATATTTGCAGAATGATCAAACATTTCAGGATATTTATCAATTGATAAAACAATTGCATTTTTGTTAGCAAGATATTTAGAATATCTTCCACCACCTGCTCCAATATCAATACATTTCTTTTCACTGATATCATACTTGTCAATTTCATCCGTTATATATTTAGATGTAGGTCTTTGTTGAAATTCAGTTCCTGTTTCTTTTTTAGTCCAAAAGCATTCCATATCTTTAGCAGATACTATCTGATATTTCGTATTACAAATTGATGATTCAATAACATTTAAACCTAATTTATTCATATATTTTTTGCAATAATTTTTTTGTTTATCATTTTCTACTATAGTAAAAAAAGCAGGACCAACTGAAGATAATGCTAAAAATGCACAATGTTTTTTCTCATATAGTTCTCGTAACCCATCACTTATTTTCATCAACTTGTCATACACAAAAGAACAATTTTCATTACTACCCATATTAAATCTATAATCATAGACAACATCAGCTAAAGCTTTTATACTACCATTTTTCATACCAGGTAAAGCCTTATGTAATAAATCATAAGCTATTTTTTCCGCGTACTGATCACCAGTTTTTTTAAATTTCCATAGATTTTTTTCTTCTAGTTCCATTAACACTTTAGCATCTTTTTGAACAAAATCTTTAGGAAGTGCAATTAACACATCAGACTCATATTTCATTTTAGCAATTGTAGTAGACTTACCAGCAATTATAATAATTCCTTCTTCGGTTAAGCCATTAGTAGCACCTCCACCAATGCATTGTACTACTTTTAAATTATCCAAATCAGAATCATTAATTTCTTCACCATGATTAGCTGCCAAATACTTAATTAAATCTTCATCTTTAATTGGACATCCATATAATTCATTAATCGCAGCTGCAACTGCTGCAATTGTAGAACTGCTAGATCCAAAACCACAGTGTTTAGGTATAAGACAATCGTCGACATCTATCTCTAAAGATGGTGAAACATTTAAAGCATCACACATCAACAGATATGAATGTTTTATTAATACTTTTCTTCTTGTTGTATCAGATATAGATAATTTACCACCATCAACATTTAGCACTTTCACTTTAACATTTATATATTGATTTAAAGATACAACTACTTCACCAGGAGTAAATACCATTGAATCATTATAACAAACCGCTGCTGGATTAATAGCCATAGCATCAAGCCTACATGGATAATTAATTTCAATGTTTTCTCTTTTTAAAAATAAATTATCCACTTTTTTATTGTACTTATTAAAAATATAACCAGCTTTAATTATAGGAAATTTTTCTTCTTTCATTTTACATCACCTTTCTATTACAAAAAAAGTAGTGTCAAATATCCTTAGACACTACTTTTTATTAACTTTTGAGCGCATGAAAAAAGTAAAAATAAACAAACTTTTCCATTAAATAATTTATTTAGCTCTTCTCTTATCATGTTAACCCCTATATAATATATGTATTTTGCTTTACTTTACTGCATTTTGAATACTGTTTTCATTTTTTTTATTAATAATTTCAATATTGAATGTATTGTTATTTACTGTAAATGTTGTTCGATTTCCGACAGCTTGATGATAAACTGATTTACCTAATGGACTATTAATAGATATTTCAGGTATTTCAACATCAATAATTTGTGCAGATGTACCAACCAATTTAAATTCAAATAGTTCAGTACTATTATCATCGAATAAATAATTAATAGTAATAATATCATTGATATCAATCAAATTTTCATCACTTTGTCTTTCTACAATTTGAACTTTTGAAATTTTATCACGAACACTTCTTATTTCTTGAATAATCATTCTTTCTTTTCTATTAGCCTCATCAAATGCAAAATTATCATGCCATCCATCACCAACGGCACCAGAATAAGCTTCAGCTTTTTCAAGATATGCTTCATTTAATTTAGCTTCTAACTCTTTTAACTTATCAAGTAGTTGATCATACCCCTTATGATCAACGTAAATTATATTGTCTTTCAATTTGCCCCTCCTAAATCATTAAATTTATTATATAAAAAATATTAATGTTGTCAATATCATTTTTAATTTTTTTTATAAAAAAAAAGAATAGTAAATATACTATTCTCCTACTGGATAACAACTAGCTTGTTTTTTATCTTTTCCTAATCTTTCAAATTTAACTATACCATCGCAAGTAGCAAATAATGTATCATCACTACCACGTTTAACATTAACACCTGGCATAATTTTAGTTCCTCTTTGACGGTAAATGATTGATCCAGCTGTAACAAATTGTCCGTCACTAGCTTTTGCTCCTAATCTACGTCCTGCAGAATCTCTTCCGTTTGATGTAGAACCTTGTCCTTTATGGTGAGCAAAATATTGTATATTTAAAACTAATCTGTTCATCATTCTAATATCCTCCTTACTTTACTTTAATATTTTCTGGATAACTTTCTTCAAGTTCAGAAAGTAATGATAACATATTATTAATTAACTTATCACAAATCTTATCTTCTTTTAATATAGTAATAATCATATTACCTTCTTCTTTAGCCTCTACCCTTAGATAAGTATTATCTATTTCATAGATACCATTTACTGTTGTTGTAACAATACTTGATACACTACTACATACAATATCCTTACCATAATCTTCATAATCAGCATGACCTAAGATTTTGATTTTTTCGATATGTTTTTTACCTTCTACACTAACTCTTATCATATTATCACTTATTATCCATTAATTTTTTTAATTTCAACTTTTGTATAAGGTTGTCTATGTCCTAGAGTTCTACGATTGCTTCTATCTTTTTGGCTATATTTGAAAACTCTAATTTTCTTTTGTTTTCCTTGTTTAACAATAACACCTTCTACACTTGCTTTACTAACGTAAGGATTTCCTACTTTAGAATCAAGCATTAAAACTTCATCAAAAACAACTTTATCTCCATCGTTACCTTCTAATTTTTCAACGTAAATTACGCTTCCTTCAGTAACTCTGTATTGTTTTCCACCTGTCTTAATTACTGCGTTCATAATATACCTCCTTCATAATATTTTCTAGACTCGCTCTTAAGGTACATATTAAATGTTTTCTAACCTATTCAATGCGGTTTGAAACAGGAGTCCCAAACATTTAAGATTTTAACACAAATCCCCTAAAAAAGCAATAGTTTATTAAAAAAAGCTCTATTACTAGAGTTTTTTCTGTTTGACCTTTTCTAAATCAATTTTTTCTACTTTTTCTAAATAACATTTACCACACATTGGTACATATTCAACCTTAGAGTCAGATCCATCTATTACTACTTCTTCACCTTCAGTTTGAAACTGCCCATTAACACTTCTTCCAACATATCTAGCAGTTTTACCACATCCACATATCGTAGGTAATTCTTCTAATACTTCAGCTATTTCTAAAAGTGCTGCAGAACCAGGAAATGCTTTCATCATAAAATTATTTCTAAGTCCATAACATATAACTGAAACATCTAACGTTTTAGTTATAATAAACAACTCTTTAACTTGCTTAGGAGTCAAAAATTGAGCTTCATCTATAAATATACATTTAATACTAGAATCAATTCTATCAATAATTAAATCAATTAAATTATCATCCTTACCAACAAGCATATCTACTTCTCTTCCATCCTTCATAGCGCGCGACACAATTTGTTTAGCTCCTTTTGTATCAATAAGTGGTTTTAGAAGTAATATATTAAATCCATTTTCTTCATAATTATGTATTGTTTTAATTATATCTAATGATTTACCACTATTCATAGTTCCATATTTAAAATGTAATTTTGCCATACCATCACCCTATTATCACTATAGCATACTACTTATTTTAATAAAATAGAAATTACATTTTTTTACATATAATCTTTTTTATATCACTGATTATTTTATCTTTTATACTTTTATCACCGATAATATCAATACTAGATTTTCTATATCCTATATGATTAATGGAATTACCAGAATGATAAATAATATCACCATCAATAATAAAATATCTATCATGATAAGTATCATCATAATAAATATTTAAATTATTATAACTATTATTATATTTTTCTA
>CAMPBR010000007.1 GCA_946639185.1 uncultured Mycoplasmatota bacterium | reverse complement strand
TGATACATATAAAAAAGATAGTATTATTAATATTTTATATTTTATAACTATATTATCATCAGTATTTAGTATTATAAGTGGGATATTTACAAGTAAGATAAATAAGGTAATAACTAGTATTATTTTAGGAATATTAGGACTTTTATTTTCTATACAGTGCGTTTTTTATAATACATTTAAAGTATATTTTTCATTATCTAATTTAGGACTTGCTGATCAAATAAATAGTTTTATGAAAGATTTTTATAGAGCTATATTTAATAATATTCAATATATATTTATCTTTTTTATACCATTAATAGCTTATTTATTATTCTATAAACATTTAAAAAATTATCGAAATAATTTTAAAAATTATGTTTCATATTTTTTACTATTAATAATATCTATTTTATTATTTAGTATACATATTCCTACAACTAAGAATATAGTTAATGGAGCTTATGATATATATCATAATGTTAATGAAGTATCGCTTAGTATTCCAAAACTTGGTGTTATAAACTCTTATATATTAGATATACATCGAATTATCTTTGGCTTTGATACTGAAGTTAAAGATGTTATGATAGAAGATAAAAAAGAGGATAAAGAAGATAAAAATAATAAAAATGTTAAACCTAAAGAATATGGATATAATATTTTAGATTTAAATTTTGATAAAGATTCATCTAACTCTGAAATTAAAAAGATAAATGAATATATTAAAAATGATAGTGGAACTAAGAAAAATGAATATACTGGTATGTTTAAAGATTATAATTTGATTTATATAACGGCTGAAAGTTTTAGTGAAATAGGTGTATCTAAGGAGTTAACACCAACTTTATATAAGTTAGTTAATAGTGGCTTTGTGTTTGATAATTTTTATACGCCTAATAATTTATCTACAATAGGTGGAGAGTTTCAAGCTATGACAGGATTATTTCCTGATTCATCTATTTTAAAAATATGGCGAAATGCTAATAATTATTATCCATATGGACTTGCTACTATTTATAAGAATTTAGGTTATAATACTTATGCTTATCATAATAATTCATATGTTTTCCAAGATAGAAATAAATATATGTTAAGCCAAGGATTTGATAATTTCTTAGCTTGCTACAATGGACTTGAAAAGAGAATGAATTGTAAGATATGGCCTGAAAGTGATATTGAAATGATGAATGTAACTATTCCAGATTATATTAATAGTAAAGAACCATTTATGACCTATTATATGACAGTATCGGGACACTTTGATTATAATTTTAGTGATAATTATATTGCTTATAAAAATAGAAATTTAGTTAGTGATTTGGCAGTAGGAGAAAATGCTAAAGCATATGTGGCTACACAAATAGAACTTGATAAAGCTTTAGAAAAATTACTTTCTGAACTTGAAAAAAATGGAAAACTTGATAAAACTGTAATAGTTATGCAAGCAGACCATTATCCATATGAGCTAGATTTAAAGTCTATTAATAGTCTTTCTTCTTTTGATAGAGATGAAAGTGTAGGAGTTAATCATAATGCTTTAATTATTTGGAATAATAAACTTGAAGCTAAGCATATTTCTAAACCATGTATGTCTACTGATGTTTTACCAACTGTATATAATTTATTTGGAATAGAATATGATTCAAGACTATTTACAGGTCGTGATATATTATCTGATAGTATGGGTATAGCTATTATGAAAAATCATAGTTGGGTAACAGAAGATGGAACATATTATTCAAATACTAATAGTTTTGTAGCAAATAGTGATGTAGATGATAACTACGTAAGAAATATTAATAATTTAATAAATAACAGATTAAACATAAGTAGATTAATAGTTAAGAATAATTATTATGATTATTTATTTAAAGATTAAGAAGTTTAACTTCTTTTTCTTTTTTCACTCGCATATAGAACAAATGTTTGATACAATGCAATTGTGGGGTAAATAAAAAGGAGGTTTTGGAAATGAAAAAAGAAAATTATATCTCTACAAATATTAAGAAAAGTATTTTTGATGGTATTAGGCATATTGATGAAAATGGCAATGAGTATTGGGAAGCAAGGGAACTTCAGAAAGTGCTAGAGTACCAAGATTGGAGAAACTTTAAGAAAGTTGTTGAAAAGTCAAGAGTATCTGCTATTAACAGTAATCTAGATCAAAATTATTGGGGTGTTGAAGTCACCACCCCAATAAATAGTGGTAAAGGTAAAATAGAAATGGTGCAAAATTATAGACTATCTAGATTGGCATGTTACTTAATTGCTCAAAATGGTGATCCAAAAAAGAAAGTAATTGCATTAGCACAGCAGTATTTTGCTATTCAAACAAGAAAATAAGAATTAAGTGAAGATGAATATAGTTTGTTATCAGAAGATGATAAAAGATTTTATCAACGAAATTTAACTAAAAAAGAAAATAGATTATTGAATAAAGCAGCAAGTAAAGCAGGAGTTAAAAACTTTGATAAGTTTCATAATGCTGGATATAGGGGACTTTATAACGGTGAAACAGCTAATGATATTGCAAAAAGAAAAAAACTAAGATATCGAGAAGATATATTAGACAATATGGGTAGTGAAGAACTTGCTGATAATTTATTTAGAATCGCCCAAACTGAAGCAAAACTAAAAAGAGAAAATATAAAAGGTGAAAATAAAGCTAGTGATGCTCATTATGAAGTTGGTAAGAAAGTAAGAAATTTTATTAAAGAGTTAGGTGGTACAATGCCAGAAGAATTACCAACACCAAAGAAAAGTTTAAAAGAATTAGAAAAAGAACGCAAGAATGCACTAATAAAGTAAAAACGTTACAGATCGTAACGCTCTAGATTTGAAATGTTATTTTAATTATGGCAAATTTTCCATAATTAAAACTATATGGACTAAGCAAAAAAAATACAGTATAATATATTATTAGTTAGGAAGATGATTTATGTATAGTTATATATTTGGTAAAATAACAGAAATAGAAAGTACTTATATTACAGTAGAAGCTGGTGGAATAGGATATTTAGTATATACTCCAAATCCATATTCTTTTACGGTAGGAGAAAGTACTAGAGTATTTGTCTATCAAGTTATTAGAGAAGATGAAAATAGTTTATATGGTTTTAAAACTAAAGAAGAAAAAGAAATGTTCTTAAAATTAATTAGTGTTAAAGGACTAGGCCCTAAGATGGCTCTACCAATCTTAGCAACAGGATCAATATCAGGAATAATGGATGCAATTGAAAGAGAAAATATTTTATATCTAAAGAAGTTCCCTAAGATAGGAGATAAAGTTGCTAAACAAATTATTCTTGATTTAAAAGGAAAAATAAGTATAAGTGGAATAGAAGCTACTGGTAATACAAGCAGTTATGAAGAATTAATAGAAGTATTAAAAGGACTTGGTTATAAAGAAAAAGAAATAAAAGCGGTTGTTGTTAAAGTACCTAGTGATTTATCAATTGAAGATCAAGTTAAGGAAGCCTTAAAATTATTACTTAAATAGAAAGGATGAATATTTATGGATGATAGAATCGTAAGCGCTGAAAAATTAATGGAAGATAGTGAAAATAGTATTCGTCCATTAACAATAGATGAATATATTGGACAAAGTGAAGTAAAAGAAAATATTAAAGTATATATTGAAGCAGCTAAAATGCGTGGAGAAAGTTTAGATCATGTTTTACTTTATGGTCCTCCTGGATTAGGTAAAACAACACTTGCTAATATTATAGCTAATGAACTTGGTGTAAACATTAAAACAGCAAGTGGGCCTAGTATTGAAAAACCAGGTGACTTAGCAGCAATTTTATCTACACTTGAACCAAACGATGTTTTATTTATTGATGAAATTCATAGAATGCCATCATATATTGAAGAAATATTATATCCTGCTATGGAAGATTTTGCGTTAGATATAATGGTAGGTGGAGAAGGAAATAGTCGTAGCATTAGAATAAATCTTCCACCATTTACACTTGTTGGTGCAACAACTCGAGCAGGTGATTTAACTTCTCCTTTAAGAGATAGATTTGGTATTATTGCAAAACTTCAATATTATACAATTGAAGAACTTATGGATATTGTTAAAAGAACATCACGTGTATTAAATGTACCAATAGAAGATGATGCAGCATTAGAACTAGCTAGCCGTAGTAGAGGTACTCCAAGAATAGCTAATAGATTCTTTAAAAGAGTTAGAGATTTTGCTTTAGTTGAAGGAAATGGTGTAATTGATTTAGAAATTACTAAGAAAGCCTTAGGAAGACTTAAAGTTGATAATAAAGGACTTGATTCTACTGACCATGAATTATTAATGGCTATTATTAAAAAATTTAATGGTGGACCAGTTGGAATAGAAAGTGTTGCTAGTGCGATAGGTGAAGAAGTAACTACTATTGAAGATGTATATGAGCCATACTTATTACAACAAGGATTCTTGAAAAGAACTCCTCGTGGAAGAGTAGCAACACCACTAGCATATGAACATTTAAAAATAGAATACCAAAATGATTTATTTAATTAAACCACAATTTATCTAACTTGAAAAAAAATTAATTTTATGATAATATGTATGTAGTGAAGAAAGACTTCATAAAATAAAAAAAGGGAACATTCAGTTTTCGTATGTTGAATGTCTACCCAAAATTGAGTGAGACATTTAATTACTAAATGTAATTAAGTGTCATTTTTTTATTACTACTATCATTATGATAAGAAGGAATAAAATGATAGTAATGAGCTTTAGAACTTTTATAATAAAAGTCTTAGTTTTCATTTTATCAAACCTCCTTTCCTGTTGGATTAGAGGTAGACACTCAACAACTAAATGTTCCTAAATATATTATACTCAAAGCTAATTATTAAAAACAATCGAACATGAATAAAAATCTAGCTATTTTTTTATAAATGTGTTAAAATATATGAAGTTTAAGGAAGTGAAATTATGCAACTTGAAGATTTTGATTATTATTTACCAGAAGAATTAATAGCTCAGACACCACTTGAAAAAAGAGATTCATCTAAATTATTAGTTTTAGATAGAAAAACAGGTAGTATTGAGCATAAACATTTTACTGATATTATCGATTATTTAAATCCTGGTGATACATTAGTTTTAAATGATACTAAAGTTTTACCTGCTAGATTAATTGGTACTAAAGAAGAAACCGGAGCAGTTATTGAAGTATTATTATTAAAAGATATTCAAGATGATACTTGGGAAGCTTTAACTAAACCTGCTAAAAGAGTTCATGTAGGAACTATCGTTTCATTTGGAGATGGCCTTTTAAAAGCAAGATGTACAGAAGAATTAGATGAAGGAATTAGAAGATTTGAACTTATTTATGATGGAATACTTCTAGAAATATTAGAAAAACTAGGAACAATGCCACTTCCACCATATATTCATGAAAAACTAGAAGATCAAAATAGATATCAAACAGTGTACGCAAAAAATTTAGGAAGTAGTGCAGCTCCTACAGCAGGACTTCACTTTACTAAAGAATTATTATCTAAGATAAAGAATAAAGGTGTAAATATTGCCTATGTTACATTACATGTAGGACTAGGTACTTTTAGACCAGTACAAGTAGATAACATTTTAGATCATAAAATGCATACTGAATATTATGAAATGAGTAAAGAAACAGCTGATTTATTAACTAAAACAAGAGAGTCAGGGCATGAAATAATAGCTGTTGGAACAACATCAGTTAGAACACTAGAAACAATATATAATAAATATAATTGTTTTAAAGAATGTTCTGGAAATACTGATATATTTATCTATCCAGGATATGAATTTAAAGCAATAGATCATTTAATTACTAATTTCCATTTACCAAAATCAACATTAGTTATGTTAGTAAGTGCACTTGCAGGAAGAGAAAATATTTTAAATGCATATAAAATAGCCGTAGAAAACAAATATAGATTTTTCTCATTTGGAGATAGTATGTTTATTAAATAATAGTGCAGTTTAAAAAATTTACCTTAACAGAATTTAGTTTTAAAAATTCTGAACATTATAAATTAATAAAACAACTAGAAAAAGCAGAAGGAATAAATTACGTCTCAAAAGAATTATCAAACTTTGTAAAAGAATCTAAACATAGTGAAAAAATTATACCAGGTAATACCTACGTTATTGAAAATAATGATAAAGATTTAGTGGGGTTACTTGGCTTTATGGATCTTGATAGATGTGGCAATTTAGAAATATGGACAATAATAAATCCATATTATCGTGGTAAGCATTATGCAAGTATGACACTTGGAACGATAGTTCCATATATGATTGAAAATGTAGATGGATTAAATGATATAAAATTAGTTATACAAAAGAATAATGAAAATAGTAAACGAGTAGCTATTTCTAATGGTTTTAATGAAGTAGAACGAATCGATGATAAAGATATTTATTACTATTTTAAAAGCAAATAAGCTATATATTAGCTTTTTTCTTTATTTTATGTTAAAATTATACGAGATTGAGGTGTATTATGGGTAAAATAAAATATAATTTATTAAAGACTGAAAAAAACACAAATGCAAGACTTGGAACAATAGAAACAAATTATGGAACATATGAAACTCCTATGTTTATGCCAGTTGGTACTCAAGCAACAGTTAAAACTATGTCACCAGAAGAATTAAAGGAAAATCACGCTGGAATAATATTATCAAATACATATCATTTATGGTTAAGACCTGGTGAAGATGTTGTAGATCATGCAGGAGGATTACATAAATTCATGAACTGGAATGGTCCGATACTTACTGATTCAGGTGGATTTCAAGTATTTTCATTAGCAAGTCCTAAAGATATAACTGAAGAAGGTGTCAAATTTAAAAACCATTTAAATGGTGATAAGTTAATGTTAACTCCAGAAAAGAGTATCGAAATTCAAAATAAATTAGATTCTGATATTGCAATGAGTTTTGATGAATGTATAGGTTTTCCTCATACTAGAGAGTATGTAGAAAAGTCAGTTGAAAGAACATTACGTTGGGCAAAACGTGGAAAAGACGCATTTAATAATCCAAGACAATCTTTATTTGGTATTGTTCAAGGTGGAGAATTTGAAGATTTAAGAAAACATTGTGTAGAAGAATTAGTTAAAATTGGATTCGATGGTTATTCAATTGGTGGAACCGCTGTTGGTGAACCAAAAGATATTCAATACCTACAAGTAGAATACTCATGCAAATACTTACCACAAGATAAAGTTAGATATTTAATGGGAGTAGGAGATCCTGTAGATATAATTGAAAATGTTATTCGTGGTGTAGATATTTTTGATTGTGTTGCTCCAACTAGACTTGCTAGACACGGACACGCTTATACAAAATATGGAAAAATAAATTTAAAAAATGCAAAGTATAAAGAAGATTTTACACCAGTAGATGAAACATGTGATTGTTATTGCTGTAAAAACTATACAAAGGCATATATTAAACATTTAATTAATGCTGATGAAACATTTGGACAACGATTATTATCAATCCATAATACAAGATATCTAATTAGACTTGCAGAAGAGTTAAGAGAAGCAATTAAAAATGATAATATCTTAGAATACCGTGATGAATTTTATAAAAACTACTATGGTAGTATTGACAAAAAATAAAGTAGATAGTACTATAAAAAGCATTTAGGGGGATTTTTGTATGACATTTGATTATTTAGGCTTTGGAGATGTTCTGCCAAGAGAAAAAGAAATATTTACTGAAGAAGAATTTATTGGTAAATTTTATAGAAATATAAAATTAAATAGTGTACCAAATAAAGGAAAATGTTTCGATGAATTATTAAAAACTCTTTATAAAAAAGAAGAAAAAGAATATTCTAAATATCGAAATGTATTTAGAAGAATACCACTTACATTTATAAAAAATAATTTAGATTTAATAAAAAAATTATTGCAAGTAGATAACTATGAATTAATAAAAGATGCATATGAAATGGAAAAAAAGAGAAAATCCTTAATTTCCAGTTGCATTCCTATGAGGGCTACACCAACAACAGTTAATGAATCTAAAGAAAAATTGTATGTTTCACTTAATATGAATTTAGCATTATTAGATAGTGAACTAGAAGATAATCTTTTAAGTAAAACTAAAGATAAATTTTATCTTACATGGGGAAAATATGAGGATAATATGTATTTAGGTGATCTGTATAATGAAATAATGGATTCTTTTGAGAATAATATAAGAGAAGCTTTAATCCGAGAAATAAATAAAATAGAGGGAATAAATAAAGAACTATTAATTAAACAAAATCAAATCACTGTATATGATGATGCCAAATTAAATAGAATGAGTTCAAGGCTTCCTAAAACTTATAAATCAATATATTATAAATAACTAAAAGGCAATTCATACAATTGCCTTTTTTATTGACAAAAATACTATTATATAGTATTATATTAAACGTTCGTTAAAGGGGGAATTATTTATGAATAGAGAGTATAGATTTGGTCAATTTTTGGCAAAAAATAAGTCAAATATGAGTATAGATAATTTTACTAATGATTTTTATAGAAATATAGCATATTTTAATTTATCTTGTGAAAAAGATGCTTATAAAGATCTATTAAAGGAATTATATGAAAAAGGAACTGTTAATTATGACGATTGGCGTAAGGCTTTTAATAGAATAAATTATTCTTTTGTTCGTAGTCATAAAGATTTAGTTGTTATGTTAGTTAAAGAAAATAGAATTGATTTGCTTGATAAAGCTTTTGAAATGGAAAAAAGAAAAAGTAGTTTGATTTCCAGATGTATTCCGATAAAAACTACAACAGGCTCTATTAAAAATTCTAAAGAATATTTATATGAATTGTTATGCAAAACACTTGCTTTATTAGATAGTGAATCTATGGATAATCCTATAAAGAAAAGTCAAGATTCTTTTTATTTGAGTTATGGTCAATATGAAAATGATGAATATTTAGGAAATCTTTATGATGATATAATGAATTCGTTTGATAAGAATATTAAATCAGCTATACAGGATGAAATTAATAAAATAGATGGTTTGTGCAAACATTTGGTAGAAAATATGTGCTTGACGGTAATGAAAGATGACTTGGATCACAGTGAAAGATGTCATCGTACTCCTAACATATTTAAACAAAAAAGAAAAAGTTTATAGTGATAATCATGTATGGTTATCACTCTTTTAATTGACAAAAAGCAAATTTTATGGTAACATATGTAACATTTGAGGGGGATTTAGACATGATGGTTATGTATTCAACAAAGAAATCTTTACTGGAAACTAATTGTGGAATAGAACAGGATGAATTTAAAAGAAAATTTTATCGTAATTTAGCAGCGGATAATCAAAAATTTGAATTAAATCAATTTGATGATATGCTTAATATTCTTTATAAAAAAAACGAAGAAGATTATAAAAAATGGTATAAGGCACTTAATAAAATTCCATTATTTTTTGTAAAAAGAAATATGAGTCTTACTATAGAATTACTTAATAGTGATAATATTGAAGCATTAAATACTGCTTTTGAAATGGAAAAAAGAAAAAGAGCAGCAATCAGCAACAATATTATTTACAAAGCAACTTATACTTCTGTAAATAAATCTAAAAAAGAAATTCTAATAGCTCTAAATAATACATTATTGCTTATGAAAAGTGATGGCGAAGATAATATTTTAAAAAAGGCTAAAGAAGATTTTGCTAAGTACTTTAGTAAATATGAAAATGATATTTATTTAGGAAAGCTTTACAAAGAATTATTAGATAGCATTGAAGAAGAAATGCTTAAAACAATAAATGACGAAATAAAAAAAGTTGATGAAATAGAAAAAAATATAAATATAACATCTGATATTGAATTACAATTTAATACAAGAAAAAGTAACAATATAAGTAGGTGTACAGTTATAAGCCAAAGAAGAAGCTATAACAAATAAAATAAACAACATATAGGAGATATAATATGACAGATTATCGCAAACTTAAAGAGTATTTATTAAAAGATAAAAGAAGTGTTAGTAATATAGATGATTTTATTGCTAGTTTTTATAACAAATTAAAAAAAGCAGGTAAAGAATGCAAACCAGAAAAATTTGATGATTTCTTAACAGAACTATATATTAAAGATGATCAGATATATGGTGAATGGTTAAAAATATTTTCAACTATTCCATATTCTTTTGTCTCTAAAAATGTAGTGTTAGTTACTTACTTGGTATGTGTAGAACAACAAGAAGCAGTAAAGACTATTTATGTAATGCAACAAAGGAAAAATTCAATATTATCTAAATATGGTACTGTTTTATTTGAAAAATCTACCGTAGCCAAAAAAAGAAAAGAATTATTAAAAACATTAGAAGATAGATTAAAATCAATGAACACAAATACTGAAAATGATATTTTAAGAAAAGCTCAAAATGAATTTGCTAATCAATTTGAACAATATAGTGATGATCCTTATATAGGAAGTTTCTATAATGAAATGTTAAATGATTTTGAGAAAGAATTAATATCAAAAATAAACTCAACAATTAACTTAATAATAAATTATAGTAATGAGTTTGCTGTAAAAGAATGTGACAACGCATCATTTGAAGATGCTTTTGCTTTTAAAAAAAGTAAAAGATGCATTCATCTATTTAAACAAACTCGTTATTAAGATGAATCATGTGTAATATAGTAACAATTAAAATATTAATACTACAAGCAATAATAAAAGAATACATTCCAATGTGAAAAAGTGATGTTAGATAAAGTAGAATAGTTTTAATAACTATTCCTATTAAATTATCAAGCATCACTTTTTTTGATTTATTAGTGGCTTGCATAACGGCACTAAGTGGTAATTCAATGTAATATAAAAGAAAAGGAAAAGCCAATATTTTTAAATAGTTAGCTCCATAATTTGTTCCATAAATTGTCTTTAAAAAGAAACTTGGAAATAAGAATAAAAGTAAAGTAGCTGGTATACCAATAATTAAAGAAAAGAAAATGGCTTGTTTTGTTTTCTTCTTTATATAAACAAGATTATTATTTGCGTATGCTTTAGAAATAACTGGTAAAATACTAGAAGATATCGCTCCAGTAAAGAAGCCTGGTAAAAGAAGCATAGGCATAGAATAACCAGTTATTATTCCATATTCTAAAGTTACATATTTTATACTATAACCACTTGTTATCATGCCTAAAGTTAAAACAATAGGTTCTAGAAAGTATCCAATATTTCCAATAACTCTAGTAGAAGTATTAGGAATAGATATATCTAAAATATTTTTAATACTTTTTTTAGTTGGTATAATATCACTTTTATGTATAATTATTTCTTTAGGTAAAAATAAAAGTAAAATAATAATACTTATTGCCTCACTAAACATATTAACTATAACTAAAAAACTAACAGCATATATTAAACTCTTTTCTATTAGAATAGGTATAAAAAAAATAGTTAAACATAATCTAATTATTTGTTCTAATATATGGCTAATAACATGAGGAAGCATCTTTTGTTTACCAAAAAAATAACCTCTTAACATATTAGAGATTGCTTCAAAAGGTAATACTAGGCTAATACATAGAATAGGTAAGTAACATCTACTATCTTTTAAAAGATTAATAGAAATAAATTTACTAGATAATATAATAACAATTATTAATATTAAATTAGATATTATAATAATTGGAATAGTAGAAAACACTAAGTTTTTATTATTATATTTATCTTCACTAACAAGCTTTGAGATACTAATAGGTAGACTTAGTTGAGATAGAGCCATAAATAATGAAAAGGTTGGAAATATTAACATATATATACTAATTCCATTAATACCTATTAATCTAGTGTTAACTATTTTAATAATCATACCTAAAATTTTAGTAACAAAACCACCAATTATTAAAATAATAGTTGATTTAATAAATGATTCTTTCATATTTTCACCTAGTAAATTTATATGTAAATAAATGAATAATATTTTGTTTATATAAAAAAATATGCTATAATTACTATAGTAATATAAAAGGAGTATAGAATATGGCAAAGAAAAAGAGAAGACGTGAAAGTAAAGACAGAAAATTTGAATATTGGACTGAAATAACTGGTTTAATTTTAATAGTTGTTAGCATTTTATCAATCGTTCCTGAACCTATGGGAATTATTGGCCAAGTAGGGGCTAGTTTTGCCATGTTTTTAATTGGGACTGGATATCAAATATTACTCTTAGGTACTTTAATATTAGGTTTATATATAGTAGTTAAAAGAGAATGGCCTGACTTTTTGTCAACACGATTTATTGGTTTATATATATTATCAATTGGTTTAATAGTTTTAGCTCATACTGGATATATAAAAGAAAATACTACTGATGTTTTCAAAGTATTTGAATTAACAGTCGATAATTTACTTGCTAATTTTTCTAATAGTATTAATAGTAATCCACTCACTTTAGAAGGAGCAGGAATTATTGGAGCAGCATTAGGAGTTTTATTTTATAAATTATTTTCTATTCAAGGAACTTATATAGTATCAGCTGTTTTAATAACTTTAGGAATTGTTTTCTTAACGGGTATAGATTTAGTTGGTTTATTATTAAAACCATTTAAGAGAGAAAGAAAACATAAAAAACCTTCTTTAGAAGATACTGGTGTTATCGTAAATGATTCTACTGTTATTAAAGATGCTTTAAAAGAAGTAGAAGATAATGATAAGAAAATTAAGATTCATAGTATTGATGAGATAACTCATCCAGAACAAAAACAAGAATCTACTAATGTTGAAAATCATAGTACAGAACCACAAGTAGATAATACAAATTATAATTATAAATTACCATCTTTATCACTTTTGTCTAGAACTAATAAAGGTAAGAGTTCGACTAACGAAGCTGTTATCGAAGCAAATATTGGAAAACTAGAAAAAGTATTAAAAGATTTTGGAATTATTTCTAAAGTGGTTGAAGTTAATGTTGGACCTAGTGTTACCCAATATGAACTTGAAATATCTAGTGGTACTAAGATGAGCAAGATTACGTCTCTTAATAAAGAAATATCATTAGCTTTAGCTAAGAAAGATGTTCGTATTCAAGCACCAATTCCTGGTAAATCAACAGTAGGTATTGAACTTGCTAATGATTCTATCACACCAGTTGGTTTAAGAGAAATTTTAGAAAGCTTCCCAGCTAATAAACAAAATAGTAAATTAATGGTTGCTTTAGGTAAAAATATCATGGGAAATAGTATTTTCTGTGAAATTGATAAAACTCCACACTTACTTGTAGCTGGAGCTACTGGATCTGGTAAATCAGTTTGTATTAACTGTATTATTGCATCACTTTTAATGAGAACTAAACCTAGTGAAGTAAAACTTGTGCTAGTTGACCCTAAAAAAGTAGAATTATCTATGTATAATGGTATTCCACATTTATTAATGCCAGTTGTTACAGATCCTAGAAAAGCTAATGATGCTTTAAAAAGAATTGTTAGAGAAATGGAAGATAGATATGATATGTTTAGTGATAAGAATGTTAAAAATATCGCTACATATAATGAATGGGTAGATAAAGAAAATGCTAAGAGAAGTCCAGATGATCAATTAAGACATATGCCATATATTGTAGTTATTGTAGATGAGTTAGCTGACTTAATGTTAGTTGCTTCTAAAGAAGTAGAAGATTCAATTATGCGTATTACACAAATGGCTCGTGCTGCAGGAATTCATTTAATTATCGCAACACAAAGACCATCTACAGACGTTATTACTGGTGTTATTAAAGCAAACATTCCATCACGTATTGCCTTTGCTGTTTCATCAAATATCGATTCAAGAACAATCTTAGACCAAGGTGGAGCAGAAAAATTACTTGGAAAAGGAGATATGTTATTCTCTCCAATTGGAGATATAACACCAACTCGTGTTCAAGGTGCTTATGTATCAGATGATGATTTACAAAAAATAGTAGATCATACAATTCATGAACAAAAAGCTCAATACGATGAAAGATTTATGAATTTAGGACAAGACGCTAACACAACTACAGGTTTAAGTGTAGATGATGTTAAAAATGCTCCTGAAGAGTATGAAGATCCACTATATAATGAAATAGTAGAATATGCTATTAATAATGGTAAAATTAGTGCTTCTTTAATTCAAAGAAAATATAGACTTGGTTATAATAGAGCAGCAAGGATAATAGATTTACTTGAAGAAAGAGGAATTATAGGGCCTCAAAATGGATCTAAACCAAGAGAAGTATTAATTAAACTAGAAGATGAAGAGTAGAAAAAGAAAGAGTATAAACTTTTTCTTTTTTTCTCTAAAAAAGGTACAAGAGAAGATAGTATTTCATCTGGGAAAATAACATCTTTGATTTTAGAGTTACTAGTACTGTTTACAGTGTAAGTTATGAATTTGTTTCAAGTAGTGGAAGCAGTTCAAATACAAGAAATGATAGTGGTAATATCAATATGGAAAGCTTATTTGCAAATTTTTAGAATAAAATAAATAATAAAAAGAAGGATTAGTCCTTCTTTTTTAAATATTTTTTTAAGTTTGTATAATTATCTTTCATAAATGTTATTCCATTATTTTCTAAGATACTTATTACCTGATTAGTTTCTTTATTATATTTAATACATTCTAAATTATAAAAGGCTTCTTCTCGGTCTTCTAAATATTTATAATATAAATCAATTGCTACTAAATATGATAGAGAATATGTCATAGTTAGATATTGTGGTGTATCTAGGTATGGTGCTAATTCATCAGTAGTTTTAAAATCATCGGAATTTTCACATACTGATTTTAAAAATTTATTTAACTTATGTAATCTTATTTTATTATTTTTATCAATACAATCTAAAAGAGTATTTCTTATTACTAAATCCTCAATATGTTCTTGATAGATACTATTATTATAATCTTTTATGATATTATTATTTTTATATGTATTTCTACTATAATAATCTGCAAATAATATATTAGCAAACATTCCTTCAACTTCATTTAAATATCTAGTATTATAGAATCTTGCTAGTCCGACATTTTCATCGTTAAAAATATAGTGGAAAGCTTCGTGTGGTAATAAAACTAAATCTAATATTTCGTTTTTTCTACTTATAAATATATATTTATTATGAAGTATATCATCTACTAGCGCTAAACCTGCATAATTAGAATTACCTCTAGCATAACAGATTTGTATTCTATCTTTTTTATCTAAAATATCATTAAATTTTTTAGTGATTTTTGGAGTAGTCATATCTTCAAAGAAATCTTTGGTGATATTTACTAACTCATCATTAGTCATTATTATTTTTTCTTGTGCTTCTTTAATATCAAATCTACAATCTTTAATTACAAAAAAACTATTTAATAATGGATATAAGTAGTGAAAATTATTTTTATTATATGAACTCGTTAGTTCATTAATAACATCGGTAATATCAAAGTCCATGTAAGTGTCATCAAATACTTCAACACCTTTACCATGCTTATTTACCATTTTTAACATGTTCTTATATAAAGCAATTGATTCATTAATTCCCATTTTCATTTCTTCATCATCAAAATTTTTTAATACTTCTTCAAGTATAATACGGTTTGTATTCAACTCATTTAAATTCCAATTATAACGCATAATTATTACCCTCTTTACACTAATAGTAGCATATTTGTCTAATATTGACTAGTTCTTTTCCTTTTTTTAAAATTTTGATATAATTACATTGTAGTAAAAAATAAAGAAAGAAGTGATATAATGACACCACATAATAAAGCTACAAAAGAAGAAATCGCTAAAACTGTTATTATGCCAGGAGATCCTTTAAGAGCCAAGCATATAGCAGAAACTTATTTAAAAGATTATAAATTAGTAAATACTGTTAGAAATATGTATGCTTATACTGGATACTATAATGGTAAATTAGTAACTATTATGGCATCAGGAATGGGAATGCCTAGTATGGGTATATATTCTTATGAATTATTTAAGTTTTATAATGTAGATAGAATAATTAGAGTAGGTTCAGCAGGAGCTTATACTGATAAATTAAATTTATATGATATTGTTTTAGTAGAAGGATCATATTCTGAAAGTACATATGCTAAAACTCAAAATGGATGCTTAGATAATATTTTATATTCAAATAAAGAATTAAATAGTGAAATAGAAAATATTGCGAAAACTAATAACATAAAAATAAATAAAGGAATAGTACATAGTAGTGATGTATTTTATAAAGAAAATAATAATTTTAAAGAATTATATGAAAAATATGGTTGCTTATGTGCCGAAATGGAAAGTTTCGCACTATTTCATAATGCCAATATTTTTAACAAACAAGCTACTTGTTTATTAACTATATCAGATAGTTTAGTAACTCATGAAGAAACAACTAGTGAAGAAAGAGAAAAAAACTTTATGGGTATGATTGAACTTGCATTAAAAACATTATAAAAAAATAAAAATTAAACATAATAAAAAAAGAGGTGAGTTATGGAATATAAAAAACTAGATAAAACAGCTTATAAACTTCATCTAATTAAAACAGATAAATTTAAAACAATAAATGTTAGAATATGTTTTAGAGATGAAATAAAAAAAGAGGATATAACTATTAGAAACATGTTAACTAATTTTATGACATCTTCAACTGATAAATACAAAACTAAAAGAGATTTAGTTTTAAAAACTCAAGATTTATATGCTGCTAGTATATATACTAGATGCTATAGATCTGGTAGATATAATATGACTAATTTTTATTTATCTATATTAAGTGAAGAATATACTGAAAAAGGAATGCTAGAAGAAAGTTTAAAATTATTATCAGACATAATTTTTCATCCTAATTTTAATGATAAAGATAGATATTTAGAAATATATAAATTTATATCAAATGCATATCAAAAGAAAATAGAAAACATAAAAGAAAATACTACCGGGTATAGTATGATACGTATGTTAGAAGAAATGGACAAGAATGAAGCTTATTCTTATCGTGATATAGGTTATCTAGATGATTTAAAAAAGATTACCTTAGAAGATATGAAAAATTATCATAAAAAATTAATTAATAACAGTCTAATAGATATATTTATTATTGGTAATATTAATGATGATACAGAAAAATTGATAGAAAAATATTTTAACTTTAAAACATTTAAAAGTCCTAAAGTAAATCAAATAATTACTCATAATAAAGTAAATAATAAAGAAAAAGTAATAAAAGAAAAGAATAAATCTAGTCAATCTAAATTATCTATAGGCTGTAAAGTATATGATTTATCAGAATATGAAAGAAATTATGTATTAACCATATATAATTTAATAGTAGGTGGAAGTAGTGAATCTAAATTTTTCCAAGTAATTAGAGAAAAAAATTCATTATGTTATCATATATCTTCATCTTTGAATAAATTAGATAATTTAATGCTTATAAAAGCAGGTATTTCTAGAAAAAATTATGATAAAACTATTAAACTTATTAAAGAATTAATGGATGATATCAAAAAAGGTAATTTTACCTTAGAAGATATTAATAAAGCTAAAGCTAATTATATTTCAATGTTAAATGAAATAGAAGATAATGAAGAAGCTATTGTTGAAACCTATATGGCTAAAGATTTATTAAATTTAGGAAATATAGATGAACGTAAAAAAGAAATAGAGAAAGTATCTAAAGAAGATATAATAAATGTAGCAAAAAAAGTTAAAATAGATACTATATTTTTACTTGAAGGGGTGAATGGACGTGGATAAAATAGAACTAAAAGGATTAGGCCAAACCCTTTATTTTGAAAAATTAGATAACGGATTAGAAGTATATTTAATTCCTTATACTAATAAAAAGAATTATACAATGCATTATGTAACTAAATATGGTTCAACAGCTACTACATTTGTTCCATATGGAGAAAAGGAAATGATAACAGTACCAGATGGTATAGCTCATTTTCTAGAACATAAAATGTTTGAACAAGAAGATGGAGTAGACCCATTTACATTTGCATCAAAAACAGGAACATATTCTAATGCATCTACTAATTATGAATGTACTAGATATTATTTTGAAGGAAATAAAGCTTTTAATGAAAACTTAGACTATTTATTAAATTTTGTAGGCAGTCCTTATTTTACAGATAGTAATGTAGAAAAAGAAAAAGGAATAATAGCTGAAGAAATAAAACAATATGATGATGAAATAGAATGGTTCTTTGATGAAGAAATGAAAAAAGCTATGTTACATAAAGATAATCATAGAATAGATATAGCTGGTAGCGTAGAATCAATAAATAAAATAACTAAAGAAGAATTATATAAAACATATTATACATTTTATCAACCAAGTAATATGTTCTTAGTAATAACTGGTAATTTTAATGTAGATGAAGCTATTAATATAATAAGAAATAATAAAATTTTAAAAAGAGCTAAAACTAATTTTAAATTTAAAGTAAAAAAAGAAAAAGAAATAGAAAAAATAAAAGAAAAAGAAGTAGAAACAAACTTTAATATATCTAATACTAAAGTAGGATATGGTATTAAAATACCTATAGGTAAAAAAGATAGATTTACACTTAATGCATATGTTGCATTAATGTTAAATACTAAGTTTGGATTGTCTAGTTTGTTTAGAGAAGAAATCAAAAAGAAAGAATTAATGACTAATTTTTATGTAGAAAGAGAATTAATAGATGACTATTTATTATTATATTTTAAAGCAGATTCTACGAAGCCTAAAGAATTGGTAGATGCTATTAAAACTGAATTAAAAGATGTTAATATAACAGAAGAAGAAATAAATAGAATGAAAAAAGTATGGATATCATCTAATGTTATGATGACTGATGATATTACCTTAACAGCAGATAATATAGTTGATGATATAATTACTTATGGAAAAGTTATGTATAATAAAATAGATTTATACCGTTCTTTAAATAAAAAAGATTATGATAAAACAATAAAAAATATTGATTTTACCAATAGTAGCATAGTTACTATATATCCTGAACATAAGAATAAAAGTAGTAATTAAATTACTACTTTTTCTTTAAAATAAAAAATAAAAAAAACTATTAACAAAATTAAAGAAATATGGTATAATTAGCGAGTATGTAATTAGGGAAGTGAAATTTATGAAAAAAAGAAATATTGCAATTATTGCGCACGTAGACCATGGTAAAACTACATTAGTAGACCAAATTTTAAAATCAAGCGGAACATTTAGAGAAAATGAAGATTTAACTAATGTTTCTATGGATTCTAATGATCTTGAAAGAGAAAGAGGAATCACAATTTTAGCTAAAACAACAGCTATCAATTATAAAGACTATCGTATTAATATTATGGATACTCCAGGACATGCTGACTTTGGTGGAGAAGTAGAACGTATTATGAATATGGTTGACGGAGTTTTACTTGTTGTTGATGCTTATGAAGGAACAATGCCTCAAACTAGATTTGTTTTAAAGAAAGCTTTAGAAGCAGGTGTTAAACCTTTAGTAGTTATTAATAAAGTTGATAAACCATCTGCAAGAGTTAATCAAGTAGTAGATGAAGTATTAGATTTATTTATTGAACTTGGTGCAGATGATGATCAATTAGATTTCAAAGTAGTATATGCTAGTGCTATTAATGGTACAAGTAGCTTAGATCCAGATATTAATACACAAACTCCTGGATTTGAAGAATTACTTGATTTAATTATTGATGAAATTCCAGCTCCTACAGGAGATCCTAATGGAGAATTACAATTCCAACCAGCACTTTTAGACTATAATGAATTCGTAGGAAGAATTGGTATTGGACGTGTTCATAATGGAAAAATTAAAGTAGGACAAATGGTATCTTGTATAAGATTAGATGGAACTAAAAAGGATTTTAGAATTCAAAAATTATTTGGTTTCCTAGGAATGAAACGTTTAGAAATTGAAGAAGCTGAGGCTGGAGATATAGTAGCAGTTGCAGGGTTAGCTGATATTTCAGTTGGTGAAACATTATGTAATCAAGGACAAAATTTACCACTTCCAACACTTCACATAGATGAGCCAACTCTTCAAATGACATTTGGAACTAATACTAGTCCATTTGTTGGTAAAGAAGGTAAATTCTTAACTGCAAGACAAATTGAAGATAGATTAAATAAAGAATTACAAAGAGATGTAAGTCTACGTGTAGAACAAATAGATGGAGAAAGTTTCTTAGTATCAGGACGTGGAGAACTTCACTTATCAATCTTAATTGAAAATATGCGTCGTGAAGGATATGAACTTCAAGTATCTAAACCACAAGTTATTATAAAAGAAGAAAATGGTATCAAAATGGAACCATTTGAAGATTTACAAATTGAAGTACCAGAAGAAGCTATGGGATCAGTTATTGAACAATTAGGTGTTCGTGGTGGTATCATGGAAAATATGGTTAACTTCGAAAATCAAGTTAGATTAAATTATGTAATCCCATCTCGTGGATTAATCGGATTTACTACTGATTTTATGACTATGACTAAAGGATATGGAATTATTAACCATACATTTAAAGAATATAGACCAGTAGAATCAGTTAATATTGGTGAAAGAAAACTTGGAGTACTTGTTTCAACTGAAAACGGTAAAGCATCAGCTTATGCTTTAGGACAGTTAGAAGATCGTGGTATCATGTTTGTTGAACCAGGAACTGAAGTATATGAAGGTATGATCGTTGGTGAATGTAACCGTGATAACGATTTAGCTATTAACGTAGTTAAAGGAAAGAACTTAACAAATACTCGTGCAGCTTCAGCTGATAAGACTGTAGTATTAAAAAGACCAAGATTAATTAACCTAGAATATGCTCTTGATTATATTAATAGTGATGAACTTGTTGAGGTAACACCTCTTAGCATTCGTTTAAGAAAGAAAATACTTGAAACTGAACTTAGAAAGAAAGCAGATGCAAGAAAATCATAAAAAGTACTTTTAATAGTACTTTTTTTTTGTTATAATTAATACATAATACGATAAGGGGATGTAAGTATGAGCGAAGAAAAAAAGCCTAAAAAGGCAAAAACTTCCTCTACTAAGAAAGCTACAACAGCTAAGACACCCGCATCAAAGAAAACTTCAACAAAAAAAACTACATCAAAAAAAGTAGCTAAAGAAAAAGTAGAGAAAGTAACTCCAGTTGAAGAACAAGAAATAAATATAGTAACTGAACTGCCAGAATATCAAGTACCAGTAGAGCAAGAGGAGAATAACATGAATAATGAAGAAATAAAAGTTACTGAATCTAATGAGGAAGTTGTAATTCCAACTAGTGAACCTATAGTTTTTGATACACCAAATGTACCAGCTAATGAAACATATCAAGAACCAGTAGAAATATCAGAACCAACAATTGAAATAAATAATGAACCTGTAAATGAAGGATATAGAGCTACACGTTTAGATAATGTAAATAATTATCAAGAAAATAGTGTGGTAAATGAAACAAGTTTTCAATATGAAGCTCCTACTCCAGTAGTAGAACCAGTAAGTATTGAAGAAAATACTTATAGTGAAGTAACACCAGCTATCGAACCAATGGTTTTTACAGAACCAAATGCTACTATAGAACAACAAGTAGTAGAACCAGTTAATACTTATGAAGAACCAACAATAGAAGAAAATACTTATAGCGAGGTAACACCAGCTATAGATCAAATGGTTTTTACAGAGCCAAATGCTGTTATCCAAGAAGAAAAAATAGAACCACAAGTAGAACAAAAACCAAAAGTTAAAAAGAAAAAAGATGTTAAATCAATTTTATTAGTTCTATTATTTATATTCTTATTTGCTTTTATAATGGGTATGCCATATATAAATGAATTCTTGGATACTCTTAAAAAAGATGCAGGATTATCTGAAATAGAAAAAAGAGCTAGAGCAATTGAAAAAGAACAACAAAAACAAAACCCAAAAGCTAAAGTAACTGATGATGGAGAAGTAGTTAAAGATAAATTAACTACATTGACTTGTACATCAGCAACATCTGCTTTAGAAAACTATAGTATAACAGTAGTTGAAACATTTGAATATAATAGTAAAGGACAAGTATTAGAAAGTTCTAAAACTACTACTTACAAATTTACTACTCAAACTGAAAAATTTAATAGCTTAAAAACAGAATGCAATGAAAATGCTTTAAAATATGTAGAAAAGAAAGGCTATGAAGTTGCTTGTAGTTATAATGATACAGAAGTAGAAACTAAAGATAAATTTGATTTATCAACATTTACTACTATTAATGATGGTATGACTACTATTGAAGCTAATGCTAAATATCTAGAAAAAATTGATAATGTTAAAAAGAGAATGACCGCAGCTAATTATACATGTGAATAAAAGAAGTGTAAACTTCTTTTTTTCTTGAAAAAGCAAAAAAAGTATAATATAATTTAATTATAAATAATAGGAGGATACTAATATGAAGAGTCTATTAAAAGACAAAAAAGTATTAGTATCAGTTCTAGGAATCTTAGGAATAATATTAACAACAGTTGGAGTAACATACGCATTCTTTAGTTATTCTAAAACTGGTACTAAATTAAACACAATACAATCTGGTTCAATCAATTTTAAATATACAGAAGGAAATAGAAAAATAGAACTAGATGAAGTAATGCCAATGACAGATGTGCAAGGAAAAGCACAGGACGATTATTTTGAATTTACAATCGATGCAAAAACATCAAGAACAGTAGATATTCCATATGATATCACAATAAGAAAAGCTACAGGAGAAAATATACTACCAGATAATATAATAAAAGTATATTTAACTAAAGTAGAAAATAATACAGAAACACAAGTATTACTAAATACAGTAGATCAATTAAATGGATATACTAATTTAAAAATAAATATACCAGCTACAGAAAAACTATTATATACATCACGAGTATTAGCAGGAGATACTAATTATAGTGTTACATATCGATTAAGAATGTGGATAGATACATCAGCTAACTATATAACTCAAACACCAACAGAAGCATATTGTGAAGACACATCAACTACACCATCAACAACAGTAACAGAAATAGGAGGAGTAGCAGCAACAGAAGCAAATTGTGTAGGAGATAATTATGTATGGCATAAAGCTGATACCGCTTCTACTTATCCACTAAACGGAAAATCATATTCTCTAACAGTAAATGTATATGGAGAAGGAAATGATATAGGAGAAAGTGGAGTAGCAACAAGACAAAATACTAACATTGAATCTATATCATTAGATAACTCTAATCTAACACTAGAAAATGGAGTATACACAGGAGAAGCTATAATGCCAGAAGGGGAAACTACTATGACAAAAACAATAGTAGTTGAAACTGAAAATCCTAATGCAACAGTAACGGCAGAGAAAGTTGAGTCTCCAACTTCAATGAATATAGAAAAAAGTAAAACAAAAAAACTATCAACAAGTGTACAACTAGAAAACCTAACAGTAGGAGAAAATAACTATATAATAACAGTAAGAGGAGAAGATAATAGAACTACTCATCAGTTTAATTTAAGTATTACAGTAGAACCAGCCAATGCTTTTAGAGATGATTCATGGGCAACAATTCAATACAATGTAACACATGGTAATGTTAATAGGTATCATGTAGGTGATACAAGACCAATATCTATAGAAATTAGTGGAAGTACTATACTAACTAATTTAAGAGTAGCAAATATTACTTCTTGTGAAGATGCGTTAAAAGAAAATCCTAATTTAACTTCAGAATCAGCATGCGGTTTCGTGGTGGAATTTGAAAATAGTTTTGGTATGATATGGATGAATTCATATGATATTAGAAATACTAATGTTGGAGGTTATCCTGGAACAACTGAAATGTATAATTATGTAACTAATATCGTTTATAATGCTTTACCAAGTGAGTTAAGAGCAGTAATGCAAGATACAATAGTAGTGTCTAGTCATGGCAATGGATCTGATGCTACATGTGATACAACATTGTCTACAAGGGATGCTAACTGCAATTATGTAACTATTGAAAAATTATATTTATTTGACATTAATGAGGTTGTAGGTTTAGATGAATTAGACTCAACAAAAAATACAGCTATAAATACAACAAGACAACTTGATTTTTATGCTAATGGTGGTAGAAAAACAAAAGATTGCCGTAGATGTGGTAATCCACATCAAGAATGGTGGAGTAGAACTGCATATGGGAAAGATAGCAATAGATATTTATTTATTGCAAGTGCTGGAAATGGTGTTGGATATTCAGATGCATATGAGTCTTATGTATCAAGTATTTTTGTTTCTCCAGCATTTAGAATTGGATAAAATAAAATCAAATAATAATAAAGATGGGTTTTGAAAATCCATCTTTTTGTGTTATAATTAGTGGGATACAGGTGATACTATGAAAAAGAGATTATTAGTAATTAGTAGTATTTTTATTATATTAGATCAATTATTAAAACTAATCATTAGAAGTAATATTAGTTTAGGAAAAGAGATATTTATAATACCAAAATTTCTTTATATAACTAATGTTAAAAATACAGGAGGAGCTTTTAGTATTTTTGAGAATAATCCTATTATGTTAGCTTGTATTGGAGTTATAGTTATTTTCTTTTTATATTCTTTTATTAAAAATAAGAAACTATCATTTATAGAAGAAATAAGCTATGGTTTATTAATTGGTGGGATTATCGGTAATATAATAGATAGAGTAGTACTTGGTAGTGTATGTGATTATATTGGATTAATATTTGGTACTTATTATTATCCTGTATTTAATTTAGCTGATATAGGAATAGTAGTTAGTATTATAATACTTATAATATTTGAGTTATGGAGTGATAAGAATGGAATTAGTAGTAAATAGAAATGGTGAAAGATTAGATAGTTATTTAGCTACTGAATTAGATTTAAGCCGTAGTAAGATACAAAAACTTATTAAAGAAGATAAGATATTAGTAAATGGTAAAAGTGTTAATAGTAGTTATACTGTTAAAGAAAATGATTGTGTTTCTGTAAATGATAGTTTAGATTTTACTATTAATATTGAACCAGAAAATATAGATATTGATGTTGTTTATGAAGATGATTATTTAGCAGTTATAAATAAAAAATCAGGAATGGTAGTGCATCCAGCTCCTGGTAATTATACAGGAACATTAGTTAATGCTTTATTATATAGATTTAATACTTTAAGTAATAACAATATAAGACCAGGAATAGTTCATCGTATTGATAAAGATACTACTGGATTATTAGTTGTAGCTAAAGATGATAAAACACATGAATTATTATCTGATATGTTAAAGAAAAAAGAAGTAAAAAGAACATATTGGGCTATAGTAGATGGAATTATACCTCATTCAACAGGAACAATAGATGCCCCAATTGGAAGAGATGTTAATAATCGTGAAAAAATGTGTGTTACTGACATAAATAGTAAAGATGCTATTACGCATTTTAAAGTTTTAAAAAGATTTAAAAATACTAATCAAACTTTAATCGAATGTAATCTAGATACAGGTAGAACGCATCAAATAAGAGTACATATGGCATATATTGGATATCCTATATATAACGATCCAGTTTATGGTAAAAATAAAAAGACTACTTCTTTTGGACAATTCTTACATTCTAAAAAAATTAGTTTTATTCATCCAATAACTAATGAATTAATAGAAAAAGAAGTAGACTTACCTAAAGAGTTTAAAGAATATTTAGAAGAAATAGATATACAAGAATAATAAAATAATATATAATTAGTTTTTAGAAGGTGATGACATGAATGAAGCAATAGTTAATCGTAAAGATTTAATTGTTATGAAATTATTACATTACTTTATAACAGTTAAAAATTATACTCCTATAATCCTTCAAGGAGCAGAAGATGAAATATGGCTTGAAAATTTAAAAGATGAATATCAAATAATTAGAATTGTATCTAATTATTTACATAATGATGAACAATTCACATTTGATCAATTTAAAGCTAGAAAAATATCTAATCGTATTAGTAAAAAGATATTTTCATATAATATGAATATTCTTAGTATATATACTGATTTAGGAGATAACGTTCATTTAAAAAATGCTAAAAAAATGGATGTTGTTTCATTATATGAAGATTCTGATATATTTGATAATGAACTTCTTAATAAGAAATTCCCTGATTTAAGTAATAAACTTACTTATAGTGAAGAAGGAGTAGAATTATTTATTAAGATAACTAATGATATTAATGAAAAAAATAAAACAGATGCTGAACATGCTGATGAAATATTTAAGAAAAAGACTCCATATATAACATATACTTTAATGGCTATTAATATCTTTATTTTTATTTTACAATTTTTCTTTAATATGGATAAAGAGTTAATTGATAAATATTCGTTATATGGACCATTAGTTCGCGATTTTAAAGAGTATTATAGATTAATAACTAGTGGATTCTTACATAGTGATATCTTACATATTTCACTTAACATGTATGCTTTATACATACTAGGAACACAGCTTGAAAGTTATCTAGGAAAAGCTAAATATTTAATTGTATATTTCTTTTCATTAATTTTAGGTAGTTTAATGTCTATTACATTTAGTGGAAATAGTTATTATAGTATTGGAGCTAGTGGAGCGATATTTGGAGTTATGGGTAGCTTACTTGCTTTTGGATATCATTATCGTGTTTACTTAGGTTCAACTCTAAAAGATCAAATACTACCATTAATTATATTAAACTTAGCTATAGGATTTATGGTACCAGGAATTGATTATTTTGATCACATTGGAGGATTAATAGCAGGATTTTTAATAACTATGGCTTTAGGTGTTAAATATAAGAGTGATAAAACAGAACAAATAAACGGTATAATTATTACTACTATATTTACAATATTTATGATTTATATGGGATTATTTATAGCAAGATAAATTCTTGCTTTTTTATTGCATTTAATTTCATTTTAATGGTAAAATAATATTAATAATAAGTGAGGTATAGCATATGAAAAACAAGAAAGCTTTTACCATCATAGAATTACTTGCCGTTATTTTATTAATATCTTTACTAATGATAGTGGTTATTCCATCTGTCGTTAAATTCATGAAAAAAGGAACTGAAAG
>CAMPBR010000006.1 GCA_946639185.1 uncultured Mycoplasmatota bacterium | reverse complement strand
TTGGTAAATTTGGTTCCTTTACTCCATATACATTATAACTTAAAATTTTCATATAACCACCTATAATCAATTATACCATAAAAAAGACTAGATTAGTTCTAGTCATTTTTTCTAAAGTGTATTAATAACATCTTCTACTTCATTATTCTTTTTTAGTTCGTCATCATAAACAACCTTAATTTTATAATTAACTTCCATACCTAAAACTTCAACATGTTTAATACCAAATGAATTTCCTGGTGTCAAAATGGAAAAGTCCATTTCTTTGGCATAAACATTGAATAAAGGGGTATCAAAAATTGATTTATCATTGATAAAAATTTTGATATTTTTTGCAGCAGACTTTCCATAATTTGATATTATTAATTGTTTATTTATATATCTAATTTTTATATCTGCTTTCTTTAAGTCTTTCTTCTTATTATTATATGATATTATATCTTTTATAACATCTTTAAAGAGAGCCAGCAAAGATATTAATAAAGCTAATAGAGCCATCCAATTATCAATAATATATTTTATCACTTATTTATATCCTTTATTATTTTATCCTTATATTCGTTAATTGCTTGCTCTTTTGCTTGTTGCTTTTCATATTCAGTCATTTTTTCCCATTGTTCATTCGTATAAGGTAATGTTATGTTAGTTGGATTTTCATATTTTTTTAGTTTATTTTGTAGATTTTTTAAGCCACTTAAATCTATTTTTATATTAGATTTTGTCATAGTTGATTCCTCCTAAAATCATTATACTACCATTATTTTATTCCGTCAAAATGTCCTGATTTATTTGCTTTATTATTAAATTTTATTATAGCTTCAATTATATATTGCTCAATATATCTCTTGTCTCTTTTTAATAATTCAGGCGGTAATACTTCTTCTATTTTTTGTTTATTAAAAAATATTCTATCATGTTGATTTCCTTTTTCTTCACATAGTATTTTTTCTAATTTATCAAAATCCAGTTTTTTCTTTTCTGCTAAATTTTTTATTCTTATAGCTTGTGCTCTATTAGGAACAGTTTGCTCATAATCAATTGTAGCCCATATCAGTCTTTGTATATCTCTTGATAAATATGATAATTCAACTGCTGTAGTTATTCCTAATACTAAAGATGTTCTTCTATCACATAAATATCCATCATCTACAAGTTTTAATAATTCAGGTATTAACTCTGTTAGTCTTATGTACCTTCTAACTTTTTCTCTAGAATCATTATTTGCTTTACCGACTCTACTAGCTGATAACTTCGACACACTTTGTGTAGAAGTTGCTTTTTTTTACCTTGGTGCTTAATTGCCTCTAATTTCATTTTATAGGCAAAAGCTTTTTCAGATGGTAAGATTAATGTTCTATGAATATTTGAATCAACCATCTTAATTATTGCTTCATCATCTGTTAGATCTTCTACATAACAATTTGCTTCCTTTATACCATTGAGTTCTAAAGCTAGTTTCCTTCTATGTCCGGATATAAGTTCATATCTACCATCCTTTTTAGGTCTTACTAATAATGGTTCTAATAATCCATTCTCTTTTATGCTTTCTTTTAATTCTTGAAACGAATCATCTTTCTTTACCATAAATGGATGATTCTCAAATGGAACAATATTATATAGTTCCAATTTAACTATTTTCTTCATCTTCCTCTCCTTCTTTAAATTCATATTGAAATTTCCATTCAATATATTCATCATATGTTATTTCATGTTCTTGTCTTTTTCTTCTCATTCCTTTCCACTCATTCATAAACTTTTGAATTATCTTATCTCTCCTGTTTGAAAAATATTCTGATATACCTAAATCTATATCCATTCTTGGGTACAACTCTTCCATCCATAGAAGCATATAGATCATATCCTCATCATTTCTAAAGTTAAATTCTTTTAAACATTTAACATTTACATTTAAGATTTTAGCTATTTCTAAAAGTCTATCTTCTTTTGGAATCCTATCACCTCTTTCATAACGAGTCATGCTTCTTCTCTTACATTCTCCGGTTAATCCTAATTTTTCTGATACCTCATCTTGTGTCATTCTTCTCATTTGTCTTGCAAAAGAGATTCTTTCTCCTTGAGAAAGATTTTCAAGTTCTGGTTTTAGATATACATAATTCATAATATTCCTCCTTTCGCATATCTAATGAAAGAATCAAGATACATGACCTTGATTCTATTTTATACCTATATTGATTTTTGATTTATTTACGGCATAATATCGCATAATTTTTTATGTGATTTTTTGTCGCATAAAGCCTACTTTTTTTCAAAAAAAAGACCAAAATTATAAAATTTTGATCTTCTTAAATATATAAATCTATAATTAGTGGTTTTTTAACCCTAACTTTTTTATATTTTTCTATTTTCGTCAAATACCTTTTAATCGTATCAATATCAACGATTATACGTGTTAGAAATAGTTCGTTATAGTGGACTATTTGTTCCCTTTTTGGCGTAAATAAGCTTGAGCAGCAGCAAGTCTAGCAATTGGTACTCTAAATGGTGAACATGAAACATAAGTAAGTCCTATGTTATGGCAGAATTCTACAGATTGAGGATCTCCACCATGTTCTCCACAAATGCCTAATTTAATATCAGGTCTTGTTTGTTTTCCTAAATCTACTGCCATCTTAACTAACTTACCAACGCCATGTTGATCTAGTTTTGCAAAAGGATCTTGTTCATAAATCTTATTTTCATAATATGATCCTAAGAATTTACCAGCATCATCTCTTGAGAAGCCAAATGTCATTTGCGTTAAATCATTAGTTCCAAATGAGAAGAATTCAGCAGATTCTGCTATTTCATCAGCTAATATTGCAGCTCTAGGAATTTCAATCATAGTACCAATATGATATTCCATATTAGAATTCTTTTCTCTCTTAACTTCTTCAGCAGTTTCAACAACTATATTTTTAACGAAATCTAATTCTTTCTTTTCACCAACAAGTGGAATCATAATTTCAGGAATAATATCAAATCCCTCTTCTTCTTTAACTTCGATTGCAGCTTCCATTAAAGCTCTTGTTTGCATCTTAGCTATTTCAGGATATGTAACAGCAAGTCTACAACCACGATGTCCCATCATTGGATTAAATTCATGAAGTTCATCACATACATCTTTAACATGTTCTACTGTCATATTCATAGCTTCAGCTAAAGCAGCAATTTCACTTTCAGTTTTTGGAATAAATTCATGTAGAGGTGGATCAATATAACGAACTGTCATAGGTAAACCTTTTAATTCTTTATACATAGCTTTAAAATCACCTTTTTGATAAGGAATTAATAAGTCAAGATATTTTTCTCTATCTTCTTTTGTTTCAGATAAAATCATCTTTCTTAAATTAAAGATTCTTTCTTCATCAAAGAACATATGCTCTGTTCTACATAGACCGATTCCTTCAGCACCAAGTTCAATAGCTTTTTTAGTATCTTTTGGAGTATCTGCATTTGTTCTAACACCTAGTGTTCTAAATTCATCAGCCCATTTCATTACACGCTCAAATTCACCAACAATTTTTGCATCAACTGTAGGAATAGCTCCATCGTAAATATTACCAGTTGAACCATCAATTGAAATAATATCTCCTTCATGATAAGTTTTTCCAGCTAAAGTAAATTGCTTGTTTGCTTCGTCCATAACGATATCACCACATCCTGATACACAACAAGTTCCCATACCACGAGCAACAACTGCAGCATGAGAAGTCATTCCTCCACGAACAGTTAAAATACCTTGAGCTGCTTTCATACCAGTAATATCTTCAGGAGATGTTTCAAGTCTAACAAGTACTACTTTTTCTCCCTTACCACCAATACCAAGTTTTTCAGCATCTTCTGCTGTAAATACAATCTTACCACAAGCAGCACCAGGAGATGCTCCTAATCCTTTACCAACTGGTGTATTTGATTTTAATACATCTACATCAAATTGAGGATGTAAAAGTGTATCTAAGTTTCTAGGATCAATCATTAATACTGCTTCTTCTGGAGTACGCATTCCTTCATCAACTAAATCGCAAGCAATTTTTAAAGCTGCTTGAGCAGTTCTTTTACCATTACGAGTTTGTAGCATATAAAGTTTACCGTGTTCTACAGTAAATTCCATATCTTGCATATCTCTATAATGAGCTTCAAGAGTCTTACAAACTTCTTTAAATTGTTCGAATGCTTCTGGGAATTTTTCTTCCATTTCAGCAATCTTCATTGGAGTTCTAACACCTGCAACAACATCTTCTCCTTGTGCATTAGTTAAGAATTCTCCAAATAAGCCTTTAGCTCCTGTTGCTGGATCTCTAGTGAATGCTACACCTGTACCACAATCATCACCCATATTACCAAATGCCATAGATTGAACATTAACAGCTGTTCCCCAAGAATAAGGAATATCATTATCTCTTCTATATACATTAGCTCTTGGATTATCCCAACTTCTAAATACAGCTTTAACAGCTCCCATTAATTGTTCTTTTGGATCAGTTGGAAAATCTTCACCAATTTTAGCCTTATATTCTTCTTTAAATTCTCTTGCTAATTCTTTTAAATCATCTGCTGTTAATTCAACATCAAGTTTAACATTCTTTTCAGCTTTCATCTTATCAATAAGTTCTTCAAAGTATTTCTTTCCTACTTCCATAACTACATCAGAATACATTTGAATAAATCTACGATAACAATCCCAAGCCCATCTTGGATTATTAGATTTTTCTGCAAGTACTTCTACAACTTCTTCATTTAATCCTAGATTTAAAATTGTATCCATCATACCAGGCATACTTGCTCTAGCACCAGAACGTACTGATACTAAAAGAGGATTTTCTTTATCTCCAAATTTCTTACCAGTAATTTCTTCCATCTTGCCAATATATTCATTTATTTGGCTTTGAATTTCTTCATTAATTTCTCTTCCATCTTCATAATATTTTGTACAAGCTTCAGTTGTAATTGTAAATCCTTGTGGAACTGGAAGCCCTATATTAGTCATTTCAGCTAAGTTAGCTCCTTTACCTCCAAGTAATTCTCTCATGTTAGCATTACCTTCGCTAAACAAATAAACGTATTTCATGCATATCCCTCCTATCATTACTACACTTCTATAGTATAACAAACACTTTTTAATTATTACCATAGAATTAAAAAAACTTTACTTCAATTTTACACAATTAAAGTAAAGTTATTTTCTAGCTCTAGGATGAGTTTTTAAATATACATCTTTTAATCTATCATTAGTAATATGCGTATAAATATTAGTTGCCGATAAACTAGCATGTCCTAAAAGTTCTTGAACAGAAAGTAAATCACATCCTTCATTAAGTAGATGTGTTGCAAAACTATGTCTTAACATATGGGGAGTTATATGTTTATTTAAAGCTGTTTTATCAATAATCTTATTAAGTATTTTTTCTACTCCTCTAGTAGTTAAATGTCCACCTCTATAATTTAAAAATAAATAATCTATATTATTAACATTTAATTCTTTTCTACCATTACTAATATACTTATTTAAATACTTATTAGTAATATCATTATAATATGTAATTCTTTCTTTATTACCTTTACCAAGTATTTTAATAGTCTTACTTCCAAAACTAATATCATTTAATTTAATATTAACTAATTCACTAACACGCATACCACTAGCATATAATAGTTCAAGTATTAATCTATCTCTTTGTCCTAAAGAATCATTAGTATCAGGTACATCAAATAATTCTTCAAGTTCATTATATTCAAAAAACTTAGGTAATCTTTTTCCTTTTTTAGGAAGTTTTAATAAACTAAAAGAATAATTTTCTATATCTTTACTTTCTAAATATCTATAAAAAGTTCTTAAAGCACTAATCTTTCTACTAATAGTAGAAGCTTTATCACATCTTTCTTCATATAAATAATTTATATAGTTTCTAGCTTGTTTATATGAAATATTTTTATAATCAATTTTATTATTACTACAAAATTCTAAATATTCTTTTATATCTGATTCATAATTAATAGTAGTATATTCTGAATCATTTTTTTCAAAATCTATATATTTTAAAAAATCTTCTAAATATTTCATCTTACTTTACCTTCAAAGCCACCTGTCATTTGATCATACTCACCTGGTTCAATAAATTCATCATATTTTTCATTAAACTCATTAAGTTTATTAGAAATACTATCAGCTTCAGCATAAAATTGATCTAAAATTCTTTGTCGAGCCTCTAATTCTTCTTTAGTAAACTTTATAGCTTCAGGTCTATACGTTTGTTTTGGATAATTACCATATTTTTCATATTTATATCTTCTTACTGCCAACTTACGAAAATTCTTATAAAAAGATAAATAATAACTAACATCTTTTTCTAATTCAATAATATTACGATACTCTTCTTCTTCTGTTACATTATTACTATAAGAACTAGCATATTTAACTAATACTTCTTTAAATTTATCATCATATTTATAAATTTCCGTAAAAAAAGCTCTAGAATTTCTTTTAAGTTGTTCAAGAAGATAAGTACGCATATCTCTATAAGCTTCAGATTCATTAGAAATAATATCCTTATTAACTTTATAATTATGATTATATCCCCAAACTTCTTGTTCAGATAAATGATCATATACATCATAAAAATAAGGATTTTTACCTAGTATTGAATATTCAGTAGGATTACCTTTATCTTTTTTATGAACTATTGTTATTCTATCAATATTTGAATTAAATAATTGAACATCTTGGCAACCTTTTTCTAAGTCAACTTGAAATGCTTGTGTTAATGAGAATTTATCTAAATCAGGTAAATTTTTACCCACAACTTCTTTATCAGTAAAATTTTTAACTTGTCCGTCATTAAAATATATTCTATAAAAATATGCCATAATTACCACCTATTTAAATAATAACATAAAGAAAAAAGAAAGTACATGACTTTCTTTAATTAGTTATTTATAGTAAATACTATTCACTACAGTATACACTACCACTTTTGCTAACACCGCATTTATCACTTCCAGCAGTAACAAGTACACCACCATCATCATATACGCTAATAGAGCTATCACAAACAACGTTAGATTCCCTATCCAAACAACCTAACCCAGTACTACTATCATATTGTCCATATAAACTATTTAATAATGTCTTATTTGCTAGATATGATGAGCCATCTGTTGAGCCTTCCAAGCAGAATGGAACATTATCTTTAATTACACAAACATATGCTTTTGTTATTGTACTTGAATCGTTTAATATCAAACCTAAAAAATGGTTCTTATTAGTTTCACTTACTACATCCATATAGTTTTCTTGATATTGACTTGATGTTAAAGTCGTTGGTGTTCCACTATAATATAAAGGACCAGTAGTATAAGTGTAAACACATCCTGGGCAAGAATCTATTGTAGGAACATTAGAAGTAATCGGTACACTATTTTTTTGTACACTATCTACTCTAACTTTAGTAGCATAATATTTATTTTGAGCCTCATTTCCAGCTGTATAAGCCAACCACATTCTTAATACATAACTATTACTATCCCCAACTTCTAAAGTACCCGTTTCTAATAATCTATTACTAATTTCTGATAATGTATAAGTATGAGAAGTACTATTAGTTATATTAGTTAAATTTACTCTTACTAAGCTATTATCAAGTCTACCATCAGTACCAGTTGGTAAAGTGGATAATACTACATCATCTAAATAAATAGAATAATTAGCATCAATTGTACCAGTATTACTAAGTGTAAAAGTAAAACCATCTTGTGCCATACCTATACTATCTCTAACAGGTATCATATTGTCTACTACTATCTTCCCATCAGTAAAACTATTACCTTGATCATTTATAGATAATTCTAAATTACCAATAGCTAATTTAAAATTCTTGTTTTTAGTAATATCTATTGTAAATAAAGCATAACTAGCTACGATTGCTAAAATTACTATGGCTATAAATGAAAATAAAATTGTAATCATAAGTTTTTTCTTCATACAATTCACCATATCCTAATATATATTATATACTTTTTTTTATATTTAAACAAGGAGGATATTAAAAAAATGTAAAATACAAATACTTGAAAAACAATTAAATTAATAGTAAAATTATATATGGTGATTATATGAAATACTTCATGGTAGGAATTATTAAAATTTATCAATTAATTCCTTTTAATAGTCACAATTTATGTAGATTTACTCCAACTTGTAGTGAATATACAATAGAAGCTATTAGAAAATATGGAAGTATTAAAGGTATGTATTTAGGAATAAAAAGGGTTCTTAGATGTCACCCTAAAGGTAAAAGTGGATATGATCCAGTACCATAAAAGGAGATTGATTATGAAAAAACTTAAAATTTTATTATTAGTAGGAATTATTCTGCTATCAACAGGATGCTTTAAAAAAGATAACCTAGAAGGAATTAATATTGTTACTACAACGTATCCTATTGAATATGTAACTAGTTATCTATATAAAGATCATTCAAATGTTACTTCTATTTATCCAGATGGAATTGATACTACTACTTATACTCTATCAAAGAAGCAAATGAGTGATTATAGTAAAAAGAATTTATTTATTTATAATGGTTTATCTACTGATAAAGATATAGCTATTAAATTTCTAGATAGTAACAAAAATTTATTAATAATAGATAGTGCCTCTGGAATGGAATATAATTATGATATATCAGAACTATGGTTAAACCCCTCTAACTTATTAATGATTGCTCAAAATATTAAAGATGGTTTACAAGAATATATGACTAATAGTTATTTAGAAAAAGAAATTGATGCAAAGTATGAAGAATTAAAAGTTATTTTATCTGAACTTGATGCTGAGATTAAATTAACTGCTGAAAATGCTACTAGAAAAACTATTATAGTTAATAATGATGCTTTAAAATATTTAGAAAAATATGGATTTGAAGTTATTTCATTAGATGATACTAATGAATCAATTAGTGATAGAACAGTTAAAAATGTAACTAATTTAATTAATAACGGTACTGTTAAACATATATTTGTTTTAGAACATACAGAAAACAATGATACAGTTAAAAATATAATTGAATCCACAAATGTTGAAACTTATACTTATAGAAGACTTGATAGTATCACAGATAGTGAACGTGATGAAGATAAAAATTACATAACTATTATGAATGAAAATATTGATTTATTAAAAAATGAATTATATTAAAAAAGAAGTTCAAAAATTGAACTTCTTTTTATTTTATCTTACTTAAATTAGTTACTTTTTTATCTACTAAAACCCAATGTAATTTTTTTGGAACAATAACACTTCCACATCTATTACATTTAGAATCTAGCATTAATACTGTTTGATAACCACAATTTGGGCATAAGATTTCTTCATTATTACTTCTACCTTTAACAAAAGTTAAAATATATTCATGTCTAATTTCTTTATTCTTATCTCCTTTAATAATAACATCTTGCATTACATTGTTGCCATCACTATCTACAACTTGTCTTTTAGCCATAGTATATTCACTATCAGTATAACTTACCCAAAGTTTAACCACTTCTAAGTCATTATTAATTTTAAAACTAATTAATTTAGAAAAATCTTTTCTAATGTTTTCAACTATTTCTTTTTGCATATGATCATTATTTTGTTTTATTTGCATTAATATTTTATTATATTCTTCATCAGATACTGCATCTCTTAAAAAATTGTAACTATCATTTTGTATTCCACTAATAATTGATGTATATCTTTCAAATAAAACATTTTCAAATTGTTCTTTAGTATATTTCTTACCAAGTCTTACAAGTAATTCATTGTCTACTTCTTTTACTTTTCTCTCATCTAATACAAAGTAAAAAAATACTAATCCTGCTCCAATTAAAATAATACTAAATATAATTATTAAGATTATATATATATTCATTAATATTTCCTTCTTTCTACTATTTTTAAAATTAAATAAACTATCAATAATACTAAACCAGATCCAATCAAAATAATACTAGCTCTATATTTCTTAAAAGTAGAAGAAGTTTCAGTATAATTAGGATGAGTTCCATTTTCTCCTTTTTCTTCAATAACATAATCAGAATTTTCTTTATATTCTTGTACTGTTCCTTCTAAATCATCTTTATAAGTTAGGTTTAACATTTGTCCTACTTTATTTTCATATTTATTAGTAGATGATAAATAAACGCTTCTTTGAATATTACCTTTCATTCCTTGATTAAATCCATGATATGGAGTATCAGCTACTACTGTATAAGGAACTCCAGTACGTGTATCATTAAATATACTTCTTGCTTCTTGCATCAATTCATAATTGTGTTCATCTGATACTTCATAAGAATAAATACGCATATTAGGATATCTATCTTTTAAAGCTTGTAAATATATTCTTTCTTGCTCGCATATATCACATGTTTTTTTATGAAAGAAATATACATTTACTTCATTAAGTGCATATACACTATTAGGTATAAGTAATAAAACTGTTATAATTAATAAATAAATTGCCTTTTTCATATTATCCCTCTATTCTAGGTTAATTATATCATACAAAGAAAAAAATAATTTATATTTTACATAAATTATTTTTCTATTTGACACTTAGGGCAATAATATGTTCCACGCCCACCAACTTTAATTTTTACTATTATACTCCTACATCTAGGGCACTCTTCTCCAACTTTAGTATGAACAAGTAAATTATTTTGAAATAATCCAGTTACTCCCTCTTCACTAGTATAATTTCTAATAGTAGTTCCACCCTCACTAATAGCTTTATCTAAAACAGTAATCGTATTTTTAATAATATTTTCTAAATCAGTATCACTAAGATTTTTAGCTTTAGTAAGTGGATTAATCTTTGACATAAAAAGAATCTCATCATCATAAATATTACCTATTCCAGTTATAATTGATTGATCAAGTAGTACTGTTTTAATAGGTATATTTTTATTTTTTAATTTATCTTTTAAATATTCTACAGTTAAATTCTTATCCCAAGGCTCAAGTCCAAGTTCTGTAAAAGGAGGCATCTCATTTATTTTATCTTTAGGAATTAACTTTAGTCTAGCAAACTTTCTAACATCAACAAAGTGAAGTTCTTCTTGGTTATCAATATTAAATACTACATGATGATGTTTTTCATGTGGAGCATTAATATCTCGATAAAAGAATTTACCTTCCATTCTAAGATGAGCAAGTAGATAATAATCATCTAATTCTATTACTATCCATTTTCCACGAGTAGAAAAACTTCTAATAGTTTGATTTTTTATTTCGCTACAAAATTCTTCTACACTCGGATAATCAATTATATTATCATAATATACTTTTACAGAAATTATTTTTCTATTTAATAATCTCTTTTCTAACTTTTTAGTTACTGTTATCACTTCTGGTTTTTCTGGCATACTATCACCTTTTCACTTTAATATATAATTCTTTACTCCTTATTTTTTTTAATTCGTTGGGAACTTTTACTAAATATAAATTGTCTTTTAACATGGGTATTCTACCACATGACACTATCCCAATATTAATATTCTTTATCTTACTTTGCTTCATACCAATCAGCACCTACCTCTATATCGACAACTAATGGTACATTTAATGTATAAGTATTTTCCATTATTCTTTTTACTATTTCTTTTACAGTATCTAACTCACTATTTAAAACATTAAATACAAGTTCATCGTGTACTTGAATTAACATTTTACTCTTTAAATTTTTTGTTTTAAACTCATTAAATATTTCTACCATAGCTTTCTTTAATATATCTGCGCTACTACCTTGAATTGGTGTATTTAAAGCTATTCTTCTTCCTTGTTCACGAATCATATAATTCTTATTATTAAGTTCATCTATTACTCTCTTACGATTCATAATAGTTTTAACATATCCTTTAGCCTCCGCATCACGAATAACATCTTCACGATATTTTCTAATTCCTGGATAAGTATCTAAATATGATTCAATAAACTTATTAGCACTCTTAAAATCAATTCCTAAATCCTCTGCTAAACCAAAGCCACTAATCCCATATAAAATTCCAAAGTTAACTGCTTTAGCATTTCTCCTCATATTTTTATCAACTTGATCAATTGGTACATCAAATATATCTGATGCAGTTTGAGCATGAATATCTTTACCATCTTTAAACGCCTGTATTAAATTTTCAGCATTAGCAAAGCTTGCAAACATTCTTAATTCTATTTGTGAATAATCACTTGATAATAAAACACTATCAGCTTCAGGTAAAAAAGCTTTTCTAATTAATTTACCCTCTTCAGTTCTAATTGGAATATTTTGAAGATTTGGACTAATAGATGATAATCTTCCTGTTCTAGTTAAAGTTTGAGTAAATATAGTATGAATCTTATTATCATCCATAATCTCATTAATTAAACCACCTACATAATTACTATTAAGTTTAGTTAACATTCTATATTCAAGTATCTTATCTACTATTTCATATTCACCAGTTAATTTATCAAGAATTTCTTTACTAGTAGAATAATTATTATCCTTTATCTTTTTAGGATAAGGAATCTTTAAATCTTCAAATAAAACTACTCCTAATTGTTTAGGTGAAGAAACATTAAATTCTTGATTAGCTAATTTATATATTTCCTGTTCTAATTTAGTTATCTTTTCTTCTAATTTTTTACCAAAATCTTCTAAATAAGATTTATCTACATTAATACCAGTAAATTCCATATCAGTTAACACTTCAACTAAAGGCATTTCTATATTATGAAATAACATAAGTTCATTTTCTTCTTTCAATTCATTTAAAAACTTATCATATGTTTCATAGATAAAGTTAGCTTTTTCTACTAAATCTTTAGAAGTAACTTCCATTTCTGGGATATGAAGCTTAGTACCCTTACCATATGTCTCTTCATAAAAATCAATCATATATCCTTTAGTACGAGCAAGATATGAAATATCATCTTTTACATTATAATTAAGTAAATATCCAGCTATCATCGCATCATAACTACATTTAGGTATACTAATATTATATTTTCTAAATATGTATAACACTTTTTTTAAATCATATGTATACATATTAAAATCTGTTTCTAATAAATTAGGATTATCTCTTAATAAATCAAATGGTATAAAAACACTTAACTTATCATTATATATTCCTACTCCAATAACTTCATCTTTATGGTAATTTTCACCAAGTATTTCAAGATGTAAGCCAAAGTCACCGTCTATTTTAAAATTATTTACACTCTCAAGTATTTCTACTTTTATTTCTTTCTTCTTCTCTTCTTCTTTTTCTTCTTTACTAATTAAATCTTTATCTAAATTCATTTTCTTAATTAATGAATAAAATTCTAAATCTTCCAATATGTTCATGTATTCTAAAGCATTAACTCCATTATAATGAATATTTTCTAAATCAGTATTGATTGGTACATCTTTATAAATTGTCGCAATATCATAACTCATATAGGCATTTTCTTTATCATTTTCAAGTTTTTCTTTAGTCTTAGGAGTTAACTCATCTAAATGATTATATAAGTTATCTAATGTTCCATATTTAGTAAGTAATGATATAGCTGTCTTTTCTCCTATTCCTTTAACACCAGGAATATTATCTGAAGAATCTCCCATAAGTGCTTTTAAATCAATCATACCAATTGGTTCTACTCCATATGTTTCTTTAAATACTTCTCTATTCATTCTAATAAAGCCAGTTTGTTTTAAAAGTTTAACATCAACTTTATCAGTAATTAATTGAAGCAAATCTTTATCACTAGATACGATAGTAGCATCATATCCTTCAGTATTATCTACGACTTTAGAAAATGTCCCAATAATATCATCTGCTTCATAGTTATCTATTTCAAAGTAATGGATTCCCATAGCTTCGCAAATTTGCTTAGCTACAGGAAATTGCATCTTTAACTCATCAGGTGTTTCACTTCTACCATCTTTATAAGCTTTATATTTATCATGTCTAAAAGTTTTACCCTTATCGAAAGCAATCATAATGTATTCAGGTTTTTCTTCAGTAATGATTTTGTTTATCATGTTAATAAAACCATATATTGCATTAGTTGGGAAACCTTTAGAATTTTTCATAACGTTTCCTGTATAAGCAGTTGCATAATAACTTCTAAATAATAAATTGTTTCCATCTACTAAGATTACTTTCTTCATAATTATCACCTAATAATTATTATAACACATATTACTTTAATTTTAATACTATAGATTTAGTTTGATACTTTGTATCCTCCACACTTTCAAGTCTATCTATTCTAAGTGTTAAAGCATAAGTTAGAATAGCTACTCCTACATAAATAATTGTAATTAATTTTAAATCTTTTTTCATAATTTTCTCTCCCTTCTTTTCATAATTCAATCTTATCTCGAACACTTGTTTGTGTCAATGATATTTTTAATAATTTGAACATTTGTTTGACATTTGACATTTAGAGTGTTAAACTGTATTTAGAAATGAGGGATTGTATGGATAAACTAACTGATAGACAAAAAGATATATTAGACGCCATTAAAAGAATGATAGCAAAAAATGGATTTCCACCTACTGTTCGTGAAATTGGAGCTATGGTTGGATTAAATTCTAGTGCCACTACTCACTTTCATATAAAAAAATTAATTGAAAAAGGATATTTAAAACAAGATTCAACCAAGAATAGAACATTAGAATTATTAGTAGAAAATGAATACTTAGAAAAAGATGAAAAAGTAGCTAGTGTTCCCCTACTTGGAAAAGTTCAAGCTGGTAACCCTATTGAAGCTATTGAAATGCCAGATGAATTCTTTAATTTACCAGTTGATTTACTTCCAAAGAAAAAAGAAGTATTTACACTTCGTGTTAGTGGAGAATCAATGATTAATGTAGGAATTTATGATGGAGATATAATCATTGTAGAAAGACAAAATACAGCTAACAATGGTGAAACTGTAGTTGCTATGACTGAAGACTATGGTGTTACTGTAAAAACCTTTTATAAAGAAAAAGATCATATAAGACTTCAGCCTGAAAACGATTATATGGCTCCTATTATCTTACCTAACTGTACAATACTTGGAAAAGTCATAGGATTATATAGAAAATTTTAATAAAAAAATAAAAAGTCGAAATCGACTTTTTTATTTTATCTTTTTTTCCATAATACTTGTAGTGTATAAAATAAGAATATACCAAACATAATTACATATACCCAAACAAGTATATCACTCACTACTCCATCAGTATATTTATAAATAATAGCTGGAATACTTTCAGGAAAATATTTACCAATAAATTCACTTATTTCTTTTACACCCAAATTATTTTTTATAAATGTAAGAATTCTAAAAAATATATCTACACTTGCAATAAAGTATACACTACTATCTAATCTTCTAAAGTAACATACACCTGCAACAATTAATATAATTAATAAAACAACATCAAATTCCATATTACCTCTCCTTATCTTTACTATTAAAATGTTATCATAAAACACAAAAAAACACAATCCCTAGAAAAAAGGATTGTGCATCTTTTCATAAGATAAAGTAGTCTTATCTCCATGACCTGGATATAAAGTAATATCAAAATCAAATTCTTTTAATTTATTAATACTTTCTTCCATTTCTTGATAATTGCCACCCAAATCACATCTACCAATACTATTTTTAAAAATAAAGTCACCAACAAACATAACAGTTTCTTTTTCAAAATAAAAACTAATAGAATCACTAGTGTGTCCTGGATTAAATATAACTTTAAAAGTAAATGGTCCAATATTATATTCTTTTTCTTCTAGATTAGAAAAATCATATACATCTACCTTATATTTATTTTTAATATCAGTTAAAGCCCCTACATGATCAAAATGATTATGTGTAACTAAAATACCAACCACTTCCATATCGCCAATAAAATCAATAATTCTATTTGCTTCATCTCCTGGATCAATTACTAAACATTTATTATCAATACTAACAATATAACAGTTTTCAAATAAACTACCTACTACAATTTTATCTATTTTCATTTAATTTATCCCTTTCTTGTTCTTGTCTTTCAAAAAGTGAATAAATACATCCACAGTAGTTTTGCCTATATAAACAGTATTTCTTACATAATTCTATACTTCTTTTATATCCATCTTTTTTCTTAAAATCACTCATTAAGTATTTAACATTATATTTTTCTCCAAGATTAAGACCAATTTCATTAATCCATTTACTATTCTTATGAGGACTAACAGAAAGAGTTGTAGTAAAATAATCATAATTATTTTCTTTAGCTACTTTAGCTGTTTCTTCTAAACGAAGATTATAACACTTATAGCATCTTTCTTCTCCTTCACGACAAGCTTCATATCCTTTAACAGCTTCATTAAACTTTTCTGGTTCATAGTCACAATCTAAGAAATCTATCTTATGAACATTTGAATATTTTTTTATAAACTCAAGTTCTACTTCTTTTCTCTTATAATATTCTTCAGCTGGATAAATATTAGGATTATAGTAAAAAACAGTTATATTAAAATAATCAGCTAATCTTTCAATACAACAAGTAGAACATGGCCCACAACAGCTATGTAGTAAAAGAGTTGGGACACTACCACTATCTTTTATTTTATCTATTTCCTTTTCCATTTCTAAATTATAATTTAAATTCATAACCTCATCCCTTAATCTGGAGAAATTATATCATTTATAATATGAAAAGTCAAAAAAAGAAATAGACTAATCTATTTCCTTACAGGTTTTTCCATAATATCATTATCTACAAAAAATGCCCAATTAGTATTACCTTGTTTTTCAGGTAATTCTCCATAAGAAACTAATCCTTCATCAAACATTTGATCTAAAACGCTTAATATTAATTCCGAATCTGTTTCTTCTATTTTATTAAGTCTTCTATTTATATCTACAAGGCAAAATGGTTTTTCTTGACTAAATATTCTTTGTCTAACTTCTAATCTAGTTACTTTTGTACTCATGTTAACACCTCTAGGTTTATGTTAACATATAATTATTTCTTTTACAATATAACTAGCTATTTTTTTTAACCTTATTTTTTTCATCATTCCAATATGCTAATGGATTTTGATAATCAGGATAATATTCTTTACCCCATAGTCTAGCTTGTTCTCGTAATTTTTCTTCCTTAGTAAAACGAATAGGATCTCCTCTAGTAATAATACCGGCTACATATAATTTTTCATCCTTACTTCCGAAATATATTTCTGTATCTCCAGATTCTAAATAATTAGTTCTAACACTATACTTAGTATATAAATTCATTCTAGCATCTCTATCATAAAAAGCTGCTTTATAAAACATATATCCCCTAGTTCTATTCTTATCATCAATCATATAAGTATGATATATTTCTTCTTTCTTTAATGACCAACCTTCAGGTAACGTAGCTTTAATTAATACTTGATCAGAATCATTATCATCAAAAGTAAACCCAACTTTCTCCCAATACTCTCTACTTGGATTCATATTTTTAGCTAAATAATGATCACAAACTACATCAGATTGACCTTTTCTATTCACTAAATCAATAGCATCTTCAGAACCCATTGCACTAGCTAATAAAAAAAATTCTTCTACTCCAAACTCTCTCATCACGTATTCCCCCTAACAGTTACATATAATAGCATATAATTAACTAATAGTCAATAAACCACAAATACTATTTATATGTTGTTTTGTTTATGTTATAATTTACATATAAAAAAGATTTTGAAAGGATATTTTTATGACAAACTGTTATGTAGAAAGTAGTATCGCTATACTAAATGATAAAACAAAAGACTTAAATAATTTAAATGAATTAGGAATATATTTAGCTAATCAATATAATCCTAATGCGTTACAAACATTAAAGCTAATGATACTAGCTAAAGAGAATTATCGATTAGATAAAGATTTTGATATTAACGCTATAAAAAAGTATACTGTAGTTGAAGCACTTGAGAAAAGAAAAAGAGAAGAAAACATAGTAAATAATTTAGCTAAAAACCCATCAAACCTAGGATTGGATTTATTTGAGTTAATTATAAAAAATTATAAAGTAAACTTACATATTCAACCATTTGATAGTGGATATACAACATTAGATTTTTGGATTCGTTCATTAAAAGATATTGAATATAAATATAATACATTTTATAAAAGATATGATATGATTGATAAAAAATTAGATATTATTGAATATCTATTAGAAAGCAATTTAATAAACAAAGAAGATATTCAAAATATAATATATACACTTAATGCATGTATTAATGACAAGTATAATTTTACTAAAGAACAATTATTTAGAATGCAAACTATAGTTAATTCATTAGTATTAAAAAAACAATTAAGAAATAATATTTCTAAACTTGCTCAAGGTAGAAAAATATCTGTTAAGTGTGATAAAGATTTACTAGTAGAAAAATTATTAGAAATTGAAAAAGAAAGTAATGAAGAAGTAAAACAAGTTGATCGTAGGGAATTTTTCCATGAAGAATTAATTAATTTTTGGATGAATAACGAAGATTGTTGGTACATATCTGATACTATTCCAAATTTAATAAAAAACAAAATAATAAAATAAAAGATGAGTTAAACTCATCTTTTTAATTATTCTTTTCTTATTCCCAAAAGTATAAAGCCTAATAAGAAAATAAGCATTATAATTATTGCTGCTATAATACTAATTAAATCACCTTGAATAATAGTACTAATCAATAAAGGACTAAAACCAAGTATAAAAATAAATAACGTTATTTTTATTTTTTTAGTAAAAATTATTTTTATTTTTTTACCTTTATTAATCTTAAACTTATTATATAAAGCTTTTCCTTCTTCATTTAAAGTACCTTTTAAATCAAATATAATTGCATATAGGATATAATCATCATATAATTTTATTTCTTCTATATTTTTATTACTAATAGTAGTAAAATCAGCTAAATATTTTTTTAATCCAGCTAGTTTTACTTTTAATTCTAATCCCTTTTCATTTCTAATAATTGGTTTCTTAGTTTTAATTAACCATTTAATAAATGGAATTGGTGCAAAACATAAAAAATATCCTATAAATAAAAATAAACCAAATGACGATTTTGATACTAGAATCATAAATTCTATTAATTCTGTAATTATTAATGTAGCTATTATCAATTCTACAAAATCAGTATTATGTAAATCACGATTTTCTTTCTTCGATAAATAAGAATCTTTTTCTAAATCTTCTATTAAATAACGTTTAAAAATTTTATGAATATCCTTTATTTCATATCTATTTTTATCTCTTAATTGTTCTTTTATAAATAATTCATGTTGTTTTAGTTCGCGTGTTTCATTATTATTAATAGAAATAATTGTAGCTGTTATTAAATCATCTATATTTGTTTTAGGATTATATATTATTCCTAACATAGCTATTGGTATATTTTTTATTAATTCTCTAAAATACTCTATTTTTTCAAATCGATATTTCGATTCTAATTTTCTTATTACCTTAGCTTCATTTACTCTATCCATAAATACAGCTAATGGTGCTACTAAAATTGGTGATAAACTAGCTGATAATAATAATATTACATAACTATCTTGAAAAGAAACTGAACTATTAATAATTTGTTCTTTTACCATGCTTATATTACTTATTAAAATAAATAAAAGAATAGTTATAATAATATATATTAAGGTGATCGGTATCATCTTTTTTAATTCACATTTACTATTACTTGCTTTAATTAAAAATATAAAAATACCTATTGGTATTAAAACAAGTATTAAATTTACAAATCCCATGTTGCCATCTCCATATTCTATAAAGATTATATATTGGTTTAAGAATTATGTAAACAAAAAATCATTCTTATTTTTGTATATAAAATTGGTTGTTTTCAAAAGGTTGAAAATTATAACCTATCATATCATATCTTCTTTTTATATCTGTTTCATAATCATAATAACAATCAAAAAGTTTATCAATATTATCTTTTCTAATTGAAAAAACAATACTTTTATTCTTGTATCTACCTTTATCTTCACCACATTTACCTACTCTTGCAATTAAAGTAGCTATTAAAATATTTTTATCAATCAAATCTAAAAACGTATCAAAACTTTTACTATTATATAATTTTAAATTATAATAACGATAATAAATTGTTTTATCAATCACTTTCTTACTAGCATTAATATAAGCTATTTTTTTTAATTTTGTTTCAAAATGATTTTTTAAAGTAGAAAATTCAATATATGCTGAATTATCAAGCAAATCTCCTAAAGGCGAATATACTTCTAAATAAATTCGTTCATTTGCTCTATCAACCTTAAAGAAAAAATTATACTTATTTCCAGAAATAATGACATTTTCAATTTTTCTAAATAATACTTTTTTATTGGGATAATCAGAATCTGGATATCCAAATTTATTAGCAAGTTTAATAATTTCATTTTCATTTGAATCAAAAGCAACAGCAAATAAATACATAGGATATCTACTGTATCTTGAAGAACATTTCAATTCAATATTTTCAAAATCCGGTAAATATTTACTATCTGGCTCTTTCCCTATTTCATGCTCAAAAGTTAAGCCAATACTTCCCCATCCATTACCAGTTGATTTTATCCAACCTTTTTTAGAAATATTAGTAAATTTAGATATTAATTTAGTAGAATTTTCATCCATAGTATCACCTCCTTTTCGAACATGATACTATAAATAAAAAAAGCATGCAAACCGCACAAAATAAGATATAAAAACCATTTACATTCCAAATATTAATTTTTCTAAAGCAAAATGTTGATTTTTAAAAAGATATTAAACGACCTTTTTGAATTTTAACAAAATTTTATTTTTTTAAATCTAGTTGGTTGAGCACTATTTTCTAAAAGGCTTATTAACCGTGAATTCGTAGGTTCGAGGTACAAAAAAAATAGACTTATTCAAAGTCTATTGCTTCATAAATATGGTGCGGGTAACAGGAGTTGAACCTGCAAGCCTCTCGGCGCCAGATTCTAAGTCTGGTGCGTCTGCCAATTCCGCCATACCCGCAAATATAAAAAATGGTGGACCCTGTAGGACTCGAACCTACGACCGCACGGTTATGAGCCGCGTGCTCTAACCAACTGAGCTAAGGGTCCAACGACTATTTAATAGTACCATATTTAGAGCGGTCGTGCAATATCTTTTTAAAAATTTCTTTATTTTTTTAATGAGTTTAATAAATTTACTTTAAAAATATCTTTTTCTGGATTACTTTTAGATATAATAACACCCTTATAAGTTTCAAGCTCACTAGCATGTGCTTCATCTAAAATATCCTCTGGAGTTATATTAGTTAATAATATAACATTCTTATCATTATATACTGTATAATGTAATCTTATTTCTCCATGAACTTTTTCGAAATAATCATCAGTAGGTACTTTTAATTCATAGCTAGTAATATTCTTTTTAGCTTCTACTACCTCACCTAAAAAATTACCAGATTTTAAATTTTCATAAAAATCAAAAACTAATTTTTTATATGCAAGTTTGTTGTATTTGCGTAGTGTACGTTCTTTAACTTTAAATTCATTTTCATTTAAATATTCAAAAACATAATTTTGCATGATGACTCTCCTTTCTTAGCAATTCAACCCTTACCCTTTTTTTACACGTATTTCCATTTTACATTTTTTTTCAGACATTGTCAAATTTTTGTTGGATAATTTATTATATTAAAGAAAAAGAAAAATAGAACAATAAATTATTGTTCTATTTGATACCACAATTTTGAAACTTCAATACTTGTACTATTTGGAAGTGGATTAGGTAAATTAAACTTAACTAATGTTGGAATACTAAAGCCACTGCCAAATACTAAACCAGTTCCTGGAGTTAAAGATTTAATTTGTTCTAAATTTGAATTAGAAACATTAGTACTCATATTCTTAATAATTTCAAGATCCTTTGGATGATATATTCTAAATACTACAAAGTTAGCACACTGACTCAATGCCGTTTCTGATAACTCACTAGGTCTTTGAGTAATAAACGTTAAAAGAGTTCCATACTTTCTACCCTCTTTAGTTATACGATCAAAAATATTATAACCAAGAACATCAATATCACTATCTTTTTGAACATATCTATGAGCTTCTTCTAAAACTATATTAATTGATAAATTATTTTTTTGAAATCCATCTGTTGTATATTTAAAGAATAATCTACTATATAATTTAGTTATAACTTTAGCAAATCTATCATCTAAACCACTTAAATTAATATCAATAATTTGTGTATTATGTAATAAATCACTAACATAATTTTCTTTAGATATATATCCATTGGATTTAAATATATAATTCTTTTCACTATTAATAATAGAGTGCAATCTTGATTTTAAAATATTATTTTGTTTATATGCAATATCACTAGTTATATTACCTTCACTAATTAATGCAAATTCTAATGCATAATAAATATCTTCTAAACTATATGGTATACATTCATCTATTTTTACTTCTTCTAAACTTACTCTACCAAATTGTTCTAAAAATACTGCTACATCATATATAGCTAACATTTTACCTTGATTATCAATTTGTAAGCATTGTCTTAAAGTTCTATCATAACCAACTTGATGTATTACTGATTCTAAATTTAAAGTTTCTGTATTATATCTTGATAATACTGCTACTATTTGATCTCTAATTTGAGTTGATGTTCTACCACTAGTTAGAATATCTTGAATAGTATTAGCTATAATATTATTTTTATATTGTTTTACTTGTTCACTATTACTTTTAAAAATCTTTACTAATTTTAAAGTTTTTTCTAATATTGGTATTTGATCAGCTGTTTTTAATTGTAATAATAAAGCTAAATCATCTACGTCTAAAAAATAAGCTGGATAGTTTAACATATCACCATTATTTTCCATATGAGATGCATCATATACTTTAAAATTCATTCCATTATTATTAAGTCCATTAAATGCATTAATATATTCACCATATGCATCAAATAATACTATATGGGCATTTACTGGTCTTTCGACATTTCCTAAGAATAGATTTTGAAATAAACTAGTTACACAACAACTCTTTCCTGATCCAGTATTACCTAAAATAGCACTATGAAAAGCAAAGAAATTATCAAGTGGAACAGAAATATTAAAATCATTATATATAGCTGATTTTCCTAAAAATAAATTATTCTTATTTAATTTATTTTCTCCAAATATTAATTCTAATTCTTGATAAGAAATAACTCTGCTACTACAATTAGCACTAGGTTTTTTAATAACTCCAGCTACAAATTTATTATTAATTATTTCTCCTACTAATAATGCCTTAACTATATTATCATCAAGAAAAATTATTTCAGCTACAATTTTTCTATTGCCTTCTTCTAATACTAAATGACAATTCATTAAACTAGATATTGTTTTATGGGAAATATTTTCTATTATTATTTCGTTATTATCAATTGCTTTTATACTTCCAAACATTTACACTCACCTACTATACTAATAATAGCATAATTAAAGATATAAAAAAAGAAAAAAATAAAGAGTTTACACTCTTTATTTTATATCTACTTTAATACCTAATTCTTGTAATTGTTTACTATCAACTTCATTAGGACATTCACACATTAAATCACTAGCACTAGCAGTTTTAGGAAATGCTATTACATCTCTAATATTTTCAGTTTCAGTAAGTAACATTGTCCATCTATCTAAACCTAAGGCAAATCCACCATGTGGAGGAGTTCCATATTTAAAGGCATCTACAAACCAACCAAATTTTTCTCTAATTCTTTCTTCAGTAAATCCTAATGCTTTAAACATAATATCTTGCATATTTCCATCATGAATTCTTAGTGATCCACCACCCGCTTCATAACCATTAATAACAATATCATAAGCAACTGAATAACACTTAGATGGATCAGTAAATAAATTATCCATTGCATCAGCCCTTGGCATAGTAAATGGATGGTGACAAGATACCCATCTATTTTCCTCTTCAGAATATTCAAATAATGGGAAATCAGTTACCCAAAGAAGTTTATAATCACCCTTCTTAATAAGATCTAAATCACGTCCAAGCTTGCATCTTAAAGCTCCTAGTGCTGTCTTAACAACTTTATATTTATCAGCAACTATTAATACTAAATCATTTTCTTCTAAAGATAATCTTTCTGTTAAATCCTTAACATTAGCATCAGTTAATACTTTAGCTATACTTCCATTTATTCCTTCATTAGTTAATTTAAACCAAGCAAGTCCTTTAGCTTTATAAGTTTTAACAAAATCAGTTAAATTATCAATATCTTTTCTAGAATACTTATCAGCTACATTCTTAGCTACTATAGCATTAATTATTCCACCATCATCTAAAGCACTTTTAAATACGACAAATTCAGTATCTTTAAAGATATCAGAAATATCATTAATTTCCATTTCAAATCTTAAATCTGGTTTATCAGAACCATACTTATCCATTGCTTCATCATATTTCATTCTTCTAAGTGGAAGACTAATATCAATACCTTTAACATCTTTAAATACTTTTTTAATAGCTCCTTCAGCCATATTAATAACATCATCTTGATCAACAAAGCTCATTTCAACGTCTACTTGCGTAAACTCAGGTTGACGATCAGCTCTTAAATCTTCATCACGATAACATTTAGCTATTTGATAATATCTTTCAATACCACCAATCATTAATAATTGTTTATAAAGTTGAGGTGATTGTGGTAAAGCAAAGAACTTACCATTAAAAGTACGAGATGGTACTAAATAATCTCTTGCTCCTTCTGGTGTTGACTTACATAACACTGGAGTTTCTACTTCAATAAAATTATTTTCATTAAAATAATTTCTAAAAGCAGCACATATTTTACTACGTGTTACTAACTTATCTTTAATTTCATTTCTACGAATATCTAAATATCTATATTTTAATCTAGTATCTTCATTAGCATTAACATCGTCTTTTATTTCAAATGGAGTTTCTTCTGCTTTATTAATTAAAGTAAGTTCATCTACGTCTACTTCAATTTCTCCAGTAGGAATATTTAAATTTTTTGATTCTCTTTCAACAATCTTACCAACTACTTTAATAACATATTCGTTTTTAAGAGAACTAGCTAATTCATAATTTTTATTTTCAGGTCTTACAGCAAGTTGCATAATACCACTTCTATCTCTTAAATCAATAAATACTAATCCTCCAAGGTCTCTTTTACGAGATACCCAACCATATAATTCAACACTTTCTCCAACATTTTTAATATTAAAATCTGTATTATTATATTTTTTCATAAATACACTTCCTAATCTTCATCATGGCAATGACAATTATCTCCACAATGACAATCTCCATCACAACAACAGTCATCATCACCGCAGTCACATCCGCAACCGCAATCACATTCATCTTCTTGAGATAATTGTTCATCTAAATAATACATTAAATAATCAAGTTCTACTTTTTCTTCTTGTTTAGTTTTATTATTCTTAACTTGAATTAAGTTATCTTTTAAATCTTCATCATTTAAGATAAGTAAGAACTTACTATTTAATCTATCAGCTTGTTTAAATTGTCCCTTTAATCCTCTACCAGTATATTCTGTATCTACTTTAAATCCATTCATTCTAAGTTCTTGAACTAAAGTAGTAGCATAATCTTTTTCAGTTTCAGATACATACATAACAAAGCAATCAACGCTATCATCTATTGGTAGTTCTATTCCTTCTTTTTCAATAGCTAGCATTAATCTTCCAAGTCCACTAGCAAAACCCATACCTGGAGTATCTGGCCCATCTAATTGTTTAACAAGACCATTATATCTTCCACCAGCACCTATTACATTTTGAGCACCAAAATCTTTAATATCAGCTTCTACTTCAAATACTGTATGATCATAATAATCAAGTCCTCTTACGATACTTGGATTAACACAAAAATCAACATCTAATAAAGATAAATATTTTTGAACTTTCTCAAATCTTTCTTTACTTTCTTCATTTAAATAATCAAGAATCTTTGGAGCATTATTCATTATTTCTGTTCCAGCATCAACTTTACAATCTAAAATTCTAAGTGGATTCTTTTCAAGTCTATTCTTACAATCATCACACATATCATTAATATATGGAGTAAAGTATTCAACTAAAGCTTTTCTATAATTATCACGAGATTCTTTATCACCTAGTGAATTAATATTAACCTTGATTTGCTTTAATCCAACTAATTTATAAATATTAACAGCTAAAGATATAACTTCAGCATCAATCATAGGATCATCAGACCCTAACACTTCAACACCAAATTGAGTAAGTTCTCTATCTCTTCCTGATTGTGGTCTTTCATATCTATACATTGTTCCATTATAGTATAGTTTTGTAGGTTGCGTAGCATCTCCATACATTTTATTTTCAATATAACTTCTAACAACACCAGCAGTTCCTTCTGGACGTAGTGTCATATTTCTATCCCCACGATCAACAAAATCATATGTTTCTTTAGTAACTATATCAGAGGTTTCTCCTACACCTCTATGATATACTTCACTAGATTCAAATATTGGTGTACGAATAAAATTATAATTATATCGACTACATACTTCATCAATTAATCTAGATACATAATTCCATTTTTTTGCTTCGATACCATAAATATCATGGCATCCTTTAGGTTTAGTTATCATATTATACCTTCTTTCTCAAAATAAAAAGGTAGCACTTACAAAGGACGAGTTTCCCCGTGGTGCCACCTTAATTTCTTCTTAAAACTTATATCGGAGTTACCGTCTTCTATATAGATAAGTGTCTTCATTAGTGTTAAGCTAAGTATTTTCATCAACCATACTCTTTCTACAAACTATTAACTAATTACTCTTCTTTCCTAGAAGATACTTTTATTTTACTATATTTTTCCTTATTTTTCAATATTTTTTTGTATAACCTTTACATCATCTATATCATATAAATAATTTTCAAAATTCTTAAAGAAATAATCATTTTTATATAATTCAATAAACTTTTCTCTAATTTTAGCTATTTCTTCTTCCGTTAACTTTCTTTCTAAATATAATCCTTTTATAATAACAACAGTTATAAAATCACTAATAGCTTTTTCTAAACTATTTCGATAATTAGTATAATGCTTAATAACAGCATCATAATCATTATCTTCACTACTAGTTATAAATTCCATAACTGTATTACCTTTTTGATATTCTAAAACATCATTTTCACTAACAGTATCATATAAACTATTAACTGTTAAAAATGGTAATGAGTATAAATCACCATTTTTTCTTTATCATAATAATCAAATTGATAACTAACTAAATTATTATCTGTTATTGGTTTTCCAAGCATTGACTCAACATCATAATACTCAATATATTCACGATTATTAATAGTTTCTTTATTAACAATTGTAAAAACTTTATATCTAACAGTATTAATACCACTTGTTATACCATATTGCGATAAATCTTCTTGTTTATATAAATAATTTTCTTGATAAACAAATTCTTTATCAGTTATCTCGGTAATTAATTTAGCTATTTCATTACCTAACATTTCTCTATTAAAATGTACTATTAAAGAATGAGGAAAAGGAAAATGTAAACCATTTTTAATAGATTTAGCCTTTCTTAAACTAACACTTTCGCTATCAATGTTTTCCATTATTTCATTAGCTTTATTTTTATCAATTTCTAAACTTAATTCTTTACTAAGTTCATTAATTGTATTTACTCTTCTATCAATTTCTTCTGTAAGAGCATCGCTTCTTTTTCTTAATTCTTCAAGTTCTCTAATTTTCATGTTAATTCTCCTTTTATACAAAAACGGTTTTATTATATATCTAAAATTAATAAAATTCAATAAGAAAAAGAACTATTTCTAGTTCTTTGTTTTAGC
>CAMPBR010000005.1 GCA_946639185.1 uncultured Mycoplasmatota bacterium | reverse complement strand
AAATTTTAGATACCTTCTGCTAGATTTCCTAAGTGTCCTCAAAAGCCCGAAAGTGTCGTCAAAAGCCACAAACTAAAATCTGTGTGGCAGTGGAAAAAATATAACCAATGTTGTGGTAAGTAAGCAATATAAAAATTCAAAATATAAAAATGAACTTGATAAGATTAATTATAAATCATATGATGATTTCTTAAAACGAGAAAAAAATATGTTAGCTCAATTACCTAATGATCTAATATTTAGAGTAATGCCAATTCCTACATATATGTTAAATGATATATTATATTTTGGAACAGGAGTAAGAAAAGAAGGAGAGAATACTGAAAATAAAATGGCATATTTTAAATATGATTTTAAAACAAAAAAGGTAACTGATTTAAAATACAATGTTGTAAATTAAAGCTCGTAATTTTACGAGTTTTTTCTTTTTATAAATAAAAAAAGACATATGTTATAATATAGATATAAATGTTAAAAAGCATTGCTTGTAGCAACGATATACTTATAATAAAATGATCTTGAAGAAAGGAGAAATAAAAATGTTAAAAGAAAATATTAAAACATTAAGAAAGCAAAAAGGACTTTCTCAAGAAGAATTGAGTGTTAAATTAAATGTTGTGAGACAAACAATTTCAAAATGGGAACAAGGATTATCAGTGCCTGATGCTGAAATGCTAATTTCTATATCTAAAGTATTTGATACACCAGTTAGTACATTACTAGGTGAAAATATTATAGAAGAAGATCCAGATAGTTTAAAAAAAATAGCTGAAAAACTAGAAATAATTAACTTACAATTAGCACAAAACAAAGAACATAAAAGACAAATTTGGCACTATTTTTTTATAGCTTTATTTGCAGTACTATTAATAACTATTATTGGAATATTTGTAATAGGCAATACTTATATGGAATGGGATTATAATGATCCTGAATTGGCAGTATTAGGAGTTAGCATACATGCTTTTATATGGATATTTATTAGAATAGTACCATTTGCTTTGATAGGTTCAATTATAGGTATTTGTTTAACTAGAAAGAAAAAATAAAATTGTGAAAGAAAATATCTGAAAGACAAGAAACTGCTAATGGAGAATTACATAAAGAAATAATCGAAGATAAAAAAATATTTAGTAAGTCTTTTTTAAATATAATTAAAAGATTAAGAACGGATGAAAATCCGTTTTTTTTATAATTAGCTTGTGATATATAATGATTATGCTATAATCAAAATAGGAAGTGATAACATGATTATTAAAAAAAACGAAGAAACGATTAAAAACTTTATAGAAAAATATTCAAGCTATGATGAATTAGGATCATTACTAAGAAAATATGAAATTAAATTTAATGAATTAATGAAAAATGGTGAACCGAGCGAATTTGAAAAGAAAAAGTTTGATATTGAGTTTAATAAGCAAGTTCAAGAAGCTCAGGAGGAAAATGCTCCAAAAAAAGAAGAATTGAAAAGACTTTTAATGACTTTTTCACAGGAATTATTATTAGAATTATATAATAGAATAGAAAACAATGAAGTAAGAGAATTGATATATTATCAAATAGCTAAAAATAGTGGTGTATTCTATAATATAAATATAGACGCTGAAACAGGAGCTATTTTTGAAAAATTAGATAATATTCCACTAGAAAACAAACAAGATTTATTAAATCTTAGAGAAACAGATGAAATAGTTAAATTAGAAAAAGTTCCAGTATTAACATTATTACCAATAGCTAAAGAATATATTTTGAAAAGTATTGATGGTAGTTTAATAGATGCAAAGCAAAAATTTTGTGAAGAGAGAGGATTAACTTCCGAAATCGAATTTCAATTTTATAAGAATAATATGATAAATGAGAAAAAATTAAATCAACAAGAAATGCTTGAAGCTAAAATGAATAATATTGTTGATAATGATAAATCGTTTAATACTAAATAAGCAGGTGATAATATGGCATATGATGAATACTTTTATTTATATTTATTGGCCCAAGAAAAATAAAGATTCATTACACTATGCGGTATCTTTTGATGTTATCAATAGTAAAATATGTGTACAATAAATTACTTGAAAGTGAAGTTTCTGAATTTGAAAAAATAAAATAATTATCCACAAAGGTGGTGGATAATTATTTTTTTATTAAACTTTTAATTTATTTAAAAATCATATATAATATATTTAGTAAATGAGGGATATTATGGATATTAATGAAATAAAAAAAATGTTAGAGGAAAATAAGGAAGAAATAGATTCTCTTTGGAGGTCACTTTGACATTGATTCTAAATTGAAAGAGTTAAAAGATTTAGAATTAAAGATGTCTAGTCCTACTTTTTGGGATAATAAAGAAGAAGCTGATTTAGTATTAAAAGATATATCTGAACTTAAGAACTTGACACAAGATATACAAAAATTAAAAACTTCTAATGTTAATAATTTGGAATTAATCGAACTATTATTAGTTGAAAAAGATGATGAATTATTACATAATTTAGAAGAAGACGTCAAAAACGAGAGTAAAGAACTAGATAAGTTATCTGTTTTATTACTTTTAAGTGGTCCATATGATAAAAATAATTGTACATTTGAAATACACTCTGGTGCAGGAGGAACTGAAGCTTGTGATTGGGCTAATATGTTATATCGCATGTATTTAAGATATTTTGAAAGTAAAGGTTTTAAATTTTCAATCTTAGATGAACAAGAAGGAGACGAAGTTGGTATTAAAAGTGTAACTATTGAAGTAAAAGGAAGTTATGCTTATGGATATTTAAAATGTGAAAAGGGAGTACATCGTTTAGTTAGGCTATCACCATTTGATGCTGCTAATAAACGTCATACTTCATTTGCATCAGTTGATGTTATACCTGAGATTGATGATAGCATTAATATTGAAATAGATGAAAAAGATTTAAAAATAGATGTTTACCGTTCTAGTGGTAAAGGTGGACAAGGGGTTAATACAACAGATTCAGCAGTTAGAATTACTCACCTACCAACAAAGACAGTAGTTACTTGTCAAAATGAACGAAGTCAAATTCAAAATAAAGAAACAGCTATGAAAATGCTAAAATCTAAATTATATTTAATAGAACTTGAAAAGAAAGAAAAAGAATTAAATTCAATAAAAGGAGAATATCAAAATATTGAATTTGGTTCACAAATAAGAAGTTATGTTATGCATCCATATTCTATGGTAAAAGATCATCGAACTAATTATGAAACATCCAATGTACAAAAGATAATGGATGGCGAAATAGATGATTTTATAGAAGCATATTTAAAACAAAAATAATCCATAATAAGAGTAGCAATAGCTACTTTTTTTATGGAGGAAATATGTTAAAAAAATATCTTATTTTAATAATTAGCTTATTTATATCTGCATTATATTTTAATATTCTTCAGTTTCCTAATAAAATAGTAACTGGAGGATTAGCAGGAATTTCTATCATTATTAATCATTGGTTTAATATCGAACCATCAAATATAATTTTAATAATTTCCATTTCTTTGTTAGTAATTGATTATTTATATATTGGAAAAATTCAAGCAACAGGAGCTATTATTTCAACACTTATTTATCCATTATTTATAAGAATAACTAAAAACATTTATATTTTATCCACAAATCTGTTGATAACTTCAATAATTATAGGAATATTATCAGGATTAACCACAGGCATTGTTTATAAAGTTGGTTTTAGTAATGGTGGAATGGCCATATTTAGTGAATTAATCGCTAAACATTTTAAAATAAGAATTTCAATAAGTAGTTTTATTGTGAATATAATAATAATTTTATTAGGGAGTTTTTTAGGAATAGAAAAAGTGTTCAATTCAATACTTATTTTAACAATTCATTGTTTTATTATAAATACAATACTTAAAAGAACTGGATAGTTCTTTTTTTCTTTCCAAAAATTGACATTAAAAGTAATAAATATTTTTTAAAATATGACAAAAGTATGATATAATGATAACTAGTATAGGATGGTGAATCATGGAGTTAATTAGAATTAAAAATGTAACAAAGCAATATAAAAACGGTGTAACAGCTGTTTATGATTTAGATTTAAAAATTAAAAAGGGTGATTTCGTTTTTATTATTGGAGGAACAGGATCAGGAAAATCAACTTTAATAAAAATGTTATATAGAGAAGAAAAACCAACCAAAGGTGAAATAATTATTGGAGGATTAAACGTAGCTAGACTTAAGAATTCTAAAGTATATAAACTAAGAAGAAAATTAGGTATTGTATTCCAAGATTATCGTTTACTTCCAAAAGCAACAGTATATGAAAATGTAGCTTTTGCTTTAGAAGTAATAGGAGCTAAAAAGGAAGAAATTAATAAAAAGGTATTAAAGGCATTAGAAGTAGTTGGATTAAAAGGAAAAGTTAGAAACTACCCAAATGAATTATCTGGTGGAGAACAACAACGTGTAGCTATAGCTAGAGCTATAGTTAATAATCCAAAGCTATTATTATGCGATGAACCTACAGGTAACTTAGATCCAGAAATGAGTATGGAAATAATGAAAGTATTAGAAGAAATTAATAATACAACTGATACTACAATCGTTATGGTAACACATGATAAAGCTATTGTAGATAAAATGAAGAAACGTGTTGTTACTTTAAAAGACGGTAGATTAGTAAGCGATGTAGAGAAAGGAAAGTATAATAATGAAGCCATTTAGAATGTTAGGAAGAAGTATAAGAGATGCATTCAAAAGTGTATTTAGAAACTTTTCTTTATCACTTGCATCTATATCATGTATAACTATTACTTTGATAATAGTAGCAGTTGCCTTAATAGGAACAGCTAATGTTAATAACTTTACTAAAGTAATAAAAGAAGATGTTACTATAGTAGTATTTGTTGATAGAAAAGCAGATGAAACAAAAGTTAAAGCTATCAGACAAAGATTAGATAATTTAAGTAACGTATCAGCTATTGAATATAAAACAAAACAACAATTAAGAGAAGAAATGGAAATATCATCTTCTATTCTAGAATCAACTATGAAGGATTGGAGTGAAGAAGATAATCCACTTAAGGATACATTCCAAGTTAAAGTAGAAGATATAACTGAAATAGGTGATACTGCTGAAAAGATTAAAGCTATTGATGGAGTAGATTCAGTAAACTATGGTGAAACAATGGTTAATAGATTCTTAGATGCTTTTAGAGTAATTAATAAAGGAACTATGTTTGCTGTTGTAGCTTTAATTATTGTAACAGTGTTCTTAATTATAAATACAATTAAACTTACTATTTTCTCAAGAAAAAGAGAAATATCTATCATGAGATTGGTAGGAGCAAGTAATTTTACTATTAAAATGCCATTTGTAATTGAAGGTATGGTATTAGGATTAATTGGTTCAATCATTCCAATTCTAGTAATAATATATGGATATTTTGCTGGATATAAACACTTTAATGGTCAATTATATTCACCACTTATAAAATTAGTAGAACCAGAACCATTTATTTATCAATTATCAGGATTAGTATTAGTAATTGGTGTAGTTGTTGGTATGATTGGTAGTTATAGAGCTGTAAGAAAATATTTAAAGGTGTAATTATGAAAAGAAAAAGTATAATAGAAAAAATCTTATTTACCTTTCTGCTTACAATAGTTTTAGTGACGCCAACTAAAGTATTTGCTGTAACTTATGGAGAAATTTTAGATGATTTATCTAAAGCAGAGGCTGACCTAAGAAATAATCAAAATTCTATTAATAATACACAAGGTAAAATAAATACAGATAGTGCTTCTATAAGAAAATTACAAGAGGAAATAAAAGCTATGCAAGATGAAGCAGTTAAACTACAACAAGAAATTGCTGATTCTAATGCAGAAATTGATAATAAAAAACAACAAACTAAAAGTGTCATAGCTTACCTTCAAATGAGTCAAGGTGAAAATGCTTATTTAGATTATGTATTTGGAAGTAATTCAATTACTGATGTCGTATATCGTATGTCAGTAGTAGAACAAATAACTGAATATAATGATCAAGTAGTAAAAGAATTAGAAGCTTTAATCAAGGCTAATGAAGAAAGAAAAATTGAATTAGCTGCAAGAGAAAAAGAGTCTGAAACAAAAATTCAAAATTTAAATAGTGAAATAGCTAAATTAAATAAAACTAAAGTTTCACTTTTATCAGAATCTCCAAGTCTTGAAGATGAAGTAAAAGCAAAAAAAATTATTGCTCAATCATATAAAGAACAAGGATGTAAAAATAGAAGTGATGTTATTGGTAGAGATTGTGCAACAACTGCATCAAATGCGATATTCCAAAGACCAATTAGAAAGGGATATGTAACCAGTTTTACAGGATATAGACATATCTGTACTGCTAAACGTGGTTGTTACTATAATTTCCATAAAGGAATAGATTTAGGTAGTCCAGATGGTAGAAATACACCAATTTATTCTATAGGAACTGGTCAAATTCAAAAAAAATGGAGTGATCAGGATGGGGCTCTAAATGTAACTATTTATTATAATTTAAGAGGAACATATTATTCCGCTACATATGCTCATCTTGATAGATATGCAAATATTTATGATGGCATGAAAGTAACTCCTGATACAATAATAGGTTATATGGGTGCAACAGGAAATGTAACTGGAATACATTTACATCTAGAGGTATATCCATGTAGATTATGGGGAGATAACCAATGTGGTAATTGGAATTCTTATTCATCATTTGCAGAAAACATGTTTAAGAATGGATATAAAGGTTCTGAAAGTGTAATTAGTTTCCCAAGTGGAACATATAGATATTGGTATTCAAGATAGTCATTTGACTATCTTTTTATTGCAACAAAAAAGAAAATATTATATAATTTAATCAATAATAGGATAGGTTGATGAATATGAAAAAATATTTAATGGGATTCATCTTAGGAACTATCATCACGGGAACTTTTGCAATGGCAGCTACTAAAATAGGTGCTGATAAGATTTATTATAATGATAATGTAACAGTCAAAGATAAAATAGATAATTTATATACCAAGGTAAAGCCAACTTATAATGGAGAAGTATCTATAACCCCAACAAGACAAGAACAAATATTATTAACAAATGGAAAGGTATTAAATAATAACATAACTGTAGCTAAAATACCGGATGAATTAGTAGATGTATCATTATCTACTATAACTAGTACAGAAGACATAACAGAAGGAAAAAAAGCATATAAAGCAGATGGGACATTAATTACCGGTACTGGTACTTCTTTTTCTAATACACAAACTGTTGAATTATGGGCGACTACAGCTTCTAATAGTCAGCAAGGAAGAGGTGTTTTGAATTCTACATGTGACTATTATCAAGCATATAAATATTTTAAAATAAAAGAATTAATAACAAAATCATCTCCAAGTGTATGTACGGTAGCAGCTTATTCAATAGATAGAAATAGTACTATTAGTATAAATACTAATCAAAGATATAATAATGGTTCAACTACAGATGGATATAATTTTTGCTCAATTACTGTACATGTTAGAGCTTCAAATAATGGTGTTGATGCAAGATGCCAAGCTATTATAGAATTCTATAATTAGAATATTCAAGATAGTCTAGTGACTATCTTTTTTTATTTAAGAAAAAAAATAAAAAATTTCTTACTAAAAAAATATTTTAGTGTTATAATAGTAAGACATAAAAGCAAATAATATGTTTATGGGGGAAAATAGGCAGTATGAAAAAGAAAAAAATCTTAGAAAAAGGTATCGAAGAATTATCTTTAGATACTAAAGCACTTAAACTTTTAAAGGAGAACGATATTATAACGGTAGAAGATTTATGGAGCAAGAAAAGAAAAGATTTAAAAGAACTAAACTTTTCTGATAGTGAAATAACTACTATAGCCATAAAGCTTCAATTATATGGTTTAGATTTAAACAAGAAAATTTATTAATTTTCTTGTTTTTTTCATGTAAAAAACATTTAATTTTCACATTTCTAATCTAGAATTATATACATGAAAGGAAGTGATAGGTAATAAATATAATAAAAAAAGATAAAATAAAATAGTAATAATTAAAATTTATATATAAAATACTCCCACTATTATAAATAAATTTGAAAGGACTTGAGGATTAAAGATATTTAGTAATTAAATATTAATATAAAAACAATTTAGTAATTTAAAACAATATCATGAAATATTGATATAAAACTTATGAGTAGTTTAGGAAGAACATAGTTCTTCCTTTTTCTTTTATAAAATGCTATAATAAGTTCGAAAAAGGAGGGATAGTATGTTTAATTTAGTATCAAAGTATTCTCCTAGTGGAGATCAACCTAAAGCAATAGAAGAATTAGTTAGTGGTATTAAAGCTGGTAAGAAAGATCAAGTGCTTCTTGGTGCTACAGGAACTGGTAAAACATTTACTATTGCTAATGTTATTAAAGAAGTAAATAAACCTACATTAGTACTTGCTCATAATAAAACTCTAGCAGGACAATTATATTCTGAATTAAAAGAGTTATTCCCTAATAACCATGTATGTTATTTTGTTTCTTACTATGACTATTATCAACCAGAAGCATATGTTCCTTCAACAGATACTTATATTGAAAAAGATTCATCTATTAATGATGAAATAGATGAACTACGTCACTATGCCACATCATCTCTTTTGTCATATGATGATGTTATAGTGGTAGCTAGTGTATCTTGTATATATGGTATTGGAGAAGTAGAAGAATATAAAAATAAAATGTTAAGTCTAGCAGTAGGAGATACAATTGAAAGAAATACAGTTATGGCTAAACTTGTAGAAATGACTTACGAAAGAAATGATTTTGATTTTAAACGTGGTACTTTTAGAGTAAAAGGTGATGTTTTAGAAATTATCCCAACTAATACTAATACAAAAGGATATAGAATTGAATTTTTTGGAGATGAAATCGATAGAATATCTGAAATTGATACTTTAACTGGCGTTATTACGCAAGATAAAAAAACAATTAGTATTTTCCCTGCAAGTCACTTTGTTACTAGTGATGAAAAGATGATTGAAGCTATTAAAAGAATTAGAAGTGAACTTACAAAACGAGTAGAATATTTTAAAGATAATAATAAATTATTAGAAGCCGAGCGTATTGAACAACGTACTAAATATGATATAGAGATGTTAGAAGAAACTGGATTTTGTCGAGGAATTGAAAACTATTCTAGACATATGTCTCTACGTGAAGAAGGAGAAACTCCAACTACATTAATGGATTTCTTTCCTAAAGATTATTTATTAGTAATCGATGAATCACATGTTACACTTCCACAGGTTAGAGGAATGTATAATGGAGATAGAGCTCGTAAACAAAATCTTGTTGATTATGGCTTTAGATTACCAAGTGCCTTAGATAATAGACCACTAAAGTTTGATGAATTTGAAAAAAAGATTAATCAAGTAGTTTATGTATCAGCAACTCCTGGTGATTATGAACTAGAAAAAGCAAATAATAAGTTTGTTGAACAAATTATTCGTCCTACTGGATTATTAGATCCAACTATTGAAGTTAGACCAAGTGAAGGACAAATTGATGACTTAATTGGTGAAATTAAAGATAGAATAGCTAAAAACGAAAGAACTTTAATAACTACTTTAACTATTCGCATGGCCGAAGAATTAACTAATTATTTAAAAGATATTGATATTAAAGTAGCTTATTTACATAGTGAAGTTAAAACCTTAGAAAGAATGCAGATTATTCATGACTTAAGAGAAGGTAAATATGATTGTATTGTAGGAATAAATCTACTTCGTGAAGGAATAGATATTCCAGAAGTTAGTTTAATAGCTATCTTAGATGCTGATAAAGAGGGATTCTTAAGAAGTACTAGAAGTTTAATTCAAACAGTAGGAAGATGTGCCAGAAATGCAAATGGTCATTGTATTATGTATGCTGATAAAATAACTGATAGTATGGATGAAACAATTAAAGAAACAGCTAGACGTAGAAGTATCCAAGAAAAATATAATGAAGAACATGGAATTGTTCCAAAAACAATCATTAAAGAGATTAGAGAAGTCATATCTAATAAAGTTGATAGTAAAGCTAAAGCTAAATCTAAGAAGATGGATAAGAAAGAATTAATGAATATGATAGAAGAAATAGAAGCTTCTATGAAAGAAGCTGCAAGTAATTTAGATTTCGAAAGAGCTATGGAATTAAGAGATGCTTTATTTGAATTAAAAAGTGAGTTGTAGTATGAAAAAATTTAAAAGAATATATATAGAAATAACTAATATTTGTAACTTATCGTGCTCATTTTGCAGTATTGATCATAGAGTAAAGAAAACAATTACTCCCCACGAATTTGAAAGTATTTTAAAAAAAATAAATGATTACACAGATTATATTTACTTACATGTAAAAGGTGAACCACTTCTTCACCCAGATTTAAAAAAACTATTAGATATCGCATCTAAATATAATAAACATGTTAATATAACTACTAATGGAACATTACTTAAAGATAAAGTGGATATCTTAAATCATGAAGCCGTAAGACAAATAAATATTTCTCTACATAGTGAAAATCAGCAAGCTAATTATTTAGAAAATATTATAAATAGTGTTGATAAGTTAAAAAATAAGATAATAGTTTTAAGATATTGGACTTTAAAAGATGAAAAATCCCCAGTTATTGTGGATAATGTTTTAAAACATTTTAATTTATCCACAACTGATGTTAATAATCATATAAAATTAAGAGATGATTTATATTTAGATAAGCAAGAAGAGTTTGTATGGCCATCATTAGATAATGATTATTATAATGAAATTGGAACATGTTATGCACTAAAAGATCAATTAGCAATTTTAGTAGATGGTACAGTAGTTCCATGTTGTTTAGATAGTGATGGTGTAATTAATTTGGGTAATATTTATAAGGAAAATTTAGAGAATATTATTAATAGTAATAGGTATCAAGCTATGAAAATTGGTTTCTGCAATCGCAAAGTTACAGAAGAGTTATGTAAGAGATGTAGTTTTAAAGATAGATTATTGACAAATAAATAAAAATTTAGTATCATATTCCTCCTAAGTGTTTAGGGCAGGGAGTGATATTATGGCATTATATAAAAATGTATATATAGGACATGTAGAAACAATAAATACAACTGCATACGAAAATGAACAATTTATAGAATCTAAAGTAGTAGCTTTAAAACTAGTAAAAATGGATGCTAATAAGAACATACCTACATACAAACCATTGAAAAAATATGGGGAATATTATAAAATAATAAGTGTAGAACCATTACTTGGTATAGTAAGTGATTCTACTATTAACAAAGCACTTAAAAATACTGGGAAACAAGAGGTAAAAGTTTTAAAAAAGGTAGCCTAAGTTTTGGGTAGTGTGATAAGAGGGATAATAATGATACAAAGAGAATATAAACTAATCAAAGATGATTTTAAAGTTATTGATGGTAAGAAAGAATTAAATAAAAAAGTATTACTTCAAACTTTTAAGGAGTTTTGTATTAGTAATATGATAACGGATGAGGATAAGAAAAACTTTGATAAAACAGCTATGGCAACAGCTTTATGTTATACAGCTAGTGGTAAGCATTTGATTTGGAATATTAGAATTTATGAAACTCTTGGTTTAAATCAAGAAAAATTATTAAGTCAAGATGATATGGAAGAAAAATATCTTGATATATATAATCAAAAATTAAGTCAATACGGATTATCAATTGATGAAAAATTTACTAAAAAAGAATTAGATGAATTAACTAGTGAAGATCCTGATTTTGAAAGAAAAAGACAATATAGATAAAAGAACTTTTTAAGTTCTTTTATCTTTTTTGCTTGTGTATTTTTTTTATATAAAAAATATGCTATAATATATGACTAGAAAAGGTGATATTATGGATAAAATTATAATTAAGGGAGCAAGAGAAAACAATTTAAAAAATGTTAATTTAGAACTTCCTAAAAATAAGTTAATAGTAATGACAGGAGTATCAGGTTCAGGTAAGTCATCTCTTGCCTTTGATACTATCTATGCAGAAGGACAAAGAAGATATGTAGAAAGTTTATCTGCTTATGCTAGACAATTTTTAGGTGGGACAGAAAAGCCAGATGTAGATTCTATAGAAGGATTATCACCATCGATATCAATCGACCAAAAAACAACTTCAAAGAATCCTCGCTCTACTGTTGGAACTGTCACTGAAATTTATGATTATTTAAGATTATTATTTGCTAGAATTGGTGTTCCATACTGTCCAAATCATCACGTACCAATAACTAGTCAAACGTTAGATGAAATAGTTGATAAAGTTTTAGAACAAGAATTAGGGACTAAATTAATAATTATGGCACCAGTTGTTCATGGAGAAAAAGGTACACATAAAGACTTGTTTGATGACTTAAGAAAAAGTGGTTATGTAAGAGTTAGAGTTAATGGAGAAAACTATGATTTATCTGAAGAAATTACTTTAGATAAAAATAAAAAAGATAACATTGACGTTATAGTAGATAGAATAGTATTAAAAGAAGATATTAGAAGTAGACTTGCCGAATCAATTGAACAAGCTATTAAACTATCAAATGGTAAGGTAGTAATAGATTATGTTGGTAATAAAGAAGTAGTATATTCAGAAAATTTTGCTTGTCCTTACTGTGATTTTAGTTTACCTGAACTTGAACCTAGAATGTTTTCATTTAATGCTCCATTTGGTGCCTGTCCTGATTGTAAAGGATTAGGATTAAAGCTAAGAATGGATAGAGATTTAGTTATACCAGATGGTACTAAATCATTAAATGATGGAGCTATTAAAACTTTGACAGATGATCCAGAAGCAATTGAATTTATGGAACTTGCTTGCTTATGTGATCATTATAAAATAGATATGGATAAACCATGGAATAAATTATCATCAAAAGAACAAGATCTAATTTTATATGGTAGCGATGAATTAATTAGAATTAAATATTCTACTCGTGGTGGAATAAAAAGAGATAAAGAAGACTTCTATGAAGGAATTATTAATCGCCTAGAAAGAAGATATATGTCTACGACTAGTACTTGGATTAGAGAATGGTTAGAAAACTATATGATGGAAACAGAGTGTGAAACATGCAATGGAGCTAGACTTATGGATAGTGTTTTATCAGTATTAGTTGGTGGAAAGAATATTTATGAAGTTACATGTTTAAGTATTAAAGAATTAATTCCATTCTTTGATAATCTAAAATTAACAGAATCAGAAAAAGAAATAGCTAATCTTTTAATAAAAGAGATAAAATCAAGATTAGATTTCTTAAAAAATGTTGGACTAGAGTATTTAACATTAGCGCGTTCTGCTGGAACATTATCAGGTGGAGAAGCTCAAAGAATAAGACTTGCAACGCAAATCGGTTCAAAATTAACAGGCGTTTTATATGTGTTAGATGAACCAAGTATTGGTCTTCATCAAGCAGATAATGAAAAGCTAATCGAGTCATTAAAAGAAATGCGCGATTTAGGAAATACTTTAATTGTAGTTGAACATGATACAGATACAATGCTAGCTAGTGACTATTTGGTAGACGTTGGACCAGGAGCTGGAGATAATGGTGGAGAAATTGTCGCAGCAGGAACACCAGAAGAGGTTATGAAAAACGAAAATAGTGTTACTGGTCAATATTTAAGTGGGAAAGAATGTATTGAAGTACCAAAAATAAGAAGAAAAGGTATAAAAAAGGCTATTGAGGTAAAAGGCGCAGCTGAAAATAACTTAAAAAATATTGATGTTAAATTTCCACTTGGAACATTTACATGTGTAACAGGAGTATCGGGTTCAGGTAAGTCAACCTTAGTAAATCAAATATTATGTAATGCCGCTTACAATACAATTTACAAATCAAAATTGAAACCAGGTAAACATAAAAAAATAACTGGTTTAGAAAATATAGATAAAGTAGTAGAAATATCACAAAATCCAATTGGTAGAACTCCACGTTCTAACCCTGCAACATATACTGGAGTATTTGATGATATTCGTGAATTATTTACAACCACTAAAGAAGCTAAAATGTATGGATTTGGTAAAGATAGATTTTCATTTAACGTAAAAGGTGGAAGATGTGAAGCCTGTCGAGGAGATGGAGTTAAGAAAATAGAAATGCATTTCTTACCAGACGTATACATTCCATGTGAAGTGTGTCATGGAACTAGATATAATAGTGAAACATTAAAAATAAAATATAAGGATAAGAATATAGCTGATGTTTTAAATATGCGTGTTACTGAAGCTTTAAAATTCTTTGAAAACGTTCCAAAATTAAAGAATAAACTTCAAGTTCTAGAAGATGTAGGAATTGGATATATTAAATTAGGACAAAGTGCAACAACCTTATCAGGTGGAGAAGCAGGACGTGTAAAACTTGCTAAAGAACTTCAAAAGAAACCAACTGGTAAAACACTTTACATAATGGATGAACCAACAACAGGACTTCATAGTGCTGATATCAAAAGATTACTTGCAATTATTGATAAAATAGTAGATAATAAAGATACAGTAATAGTAATTGAACATAATCTAGATGTTATTAAATGTGCTGATTATATTATTGATTTAGGACCTGATGGTGGAGATAATGGTGGTACTATAGTAGCAACAGGAACACCTGAAGAAATAGCTAAAGTAAAAGAATCAAAAACAGGAAGATTCTTAAAAAATATATTATAGTTAGGTGATAAACATGAAAAAGGATAAAATAGTTAATATAATTAATTGGTTATTACACTATATAAGTTATGCCATAATATTTATGTTAGTAGCTACATTCTTTGAAAGTTTTTCAATAGATGATGCACATTTATATACATATGGTATGTTAGCAACATTAATAGTATTTATTTTAAATAAAACAATTAAACCAATAATAGTTAGATTAACTATTCCACTTACCGGTTTGACCTTAGGATTATTTTATCCTTTTATAAATGTATTTATATTAAAACTAACAGATTGGATATTAGGAAGTCACTTTAAAATAACGGGAATATTTACAGTATTCTTTATTTCAATATTAATATCTATTATGAACTTATTAATAGACAACATAATAATCAAACCTATAGTAAGGAGGTTAAAAAAATAATGGATAGAATCGCATACGATTTTGGCTTTATACAAATATATTGGTATTCCATTTTTATAATTTTAGCAGCCTTTTTTGCTAGTTGCATTATTATACATGAAAGTAAGAAACAAGGAATAAATATTGATTTTGTAGTTAATTTGATTTTTTATACAGTAATATATGGCATTTTAGGAGCAAGACTCTACTATGTATTATTTAATTTATCTTATTATAAAGATCATATTATAGAAATTTTTGAAATATGGAACGGTGGATTAGCTATTCATGGAGGTATACTGGCAGGATTTATTAACATTTATTTATATAGTAAAAAATATAAAGTATCAACGCTAAAGATATTAGATATTTGTGCCTTAGGTTTAATAATTGCACAAGCAATTGGTAGATGGGGGAATTTCTTTAATAGTGAAGCATATGGAGGAATAACTACTCTGGCTAAACTACAAAGTATGCAAATTCCTCAATTTGTAATAGATGGTATGTATATTAATGGTGAATATAGAGTTCCAACTTTCTTATATGAATCTATATGGTGTTTAACAGGATTTATAGCTCTTTTAATGATTAGAAAATATAAGTATATTAAAAGTGGTGAAATATCTGGAATGTATTTAGTATGGTATTCACTAGGTAGATTAGTAATTGAAGGAATGCGTACTGATAGTTTAATGCTAGGAGGCATAAAAGTAGCTCAATTAGTATCTATGGTACTGATAATAGTAGGAATAGCTATGATAGTTATTTGTAGAAAACAAGGAACACAATTTGATAATTTATATGAAGAAAAAGCAAAAGAAATAAACTTTTAAGGGGGGTGACGCTATGTCTTTCACTACAACTATAAAAGAAGAAATATCAAGAATAAAAAATACTAGAAGTGAAAGTATAGCGGAACTTTCTGGTTTTTTAAGAAATAATGGTGTTTGTGATGAAAATGTTATTGAACTAGTAACAGAAAATGCTACTGTTGCTAAAAGAATATATAGCTTAATAAAAGATATATATGATGTAACGTGTGAAATAGAAACAAGAAAAAATGCTAATTTTAGTAAGAATAATTTATATCTTGTAACAATAAATGATAGAATTGATTTTATTTTAAAAGATTTATCAATATTTGATGAAAATGGTGAAATACTCGATGAACCAAAAGAATATATTCTAGGAACAGAAGAAGATATTAGAGCTTACTTAAGAGGAGCCTTTTTATCCAAAGGAAGTATAAATGATCCTAAAACAGCTAGATATCATTTAGAATATTTAATAGAAGAAAAATCTGAAGCATATGTTATAAAAGATTTATTAAATCTATTTGAACTAAATAGTAAAATAATAACCCGCGATAAAGGTTATATGGTATATATAAAAGAAGCAGAAAAGATAGGAGATTTCCTACGTATTATTAATGCTAACAATGCAGTTTTATATTATGAAGATATTAGAATATATAGAGATCATAAAAATATGACTAATAGACTTAATAATATGGAACAAGCTAATATGGATAAAGTAGTAGCAACTGCTGTTAAACAGATAGAACAAATAGAATATTTAAAAGAAAATGCTGCTCTAGATTTACTTGATGATAAAACTAAAGAAGCAATGGAATATAGATTAAAATATCCTGAAGTATCTTTAACAGAACTTGCAGAAATTATTTCATATGAAACAAGAAAACCAATAACTAAATCAGGATTAAATCATAGATTTAGAAAAATAAATGAATTGGTAGAGAAATTAAAAAAGAATTAGTAATTCAGGAGGATGCAACGTGAATTTAGATCAAATCAATGTACATAATCACAATATTGATGAGTTAAGAGCAAAAGGGGTATATCCCATCGCAAGTTTAAAATTATTTGAGGAAGTAAAGAATTTAGTTATATATGACTATTGTATAGAAAGAGAATTAGAAATTTTAGATAAATATTTAGAATATATAAATAATATTTATTCTTTACCGGAAAATATTCAAAAAAAATATTTAGATTCTATTAAAGTTCAAGAAATCATGGATACTCAATTACTGGAGAAAGAGGATTCATATTTATTAGCTTTATACTTAATGACTAAAGAAGAATGTGCTATGGATTATTTTTTGAATGATTTTCCATCAATGGATATAAATAAAAATAAAATTATTAATGCCCATAAAAGATTATTAGAGGGAACTAGTTCTAGTATGTATGCAAAAAAGGACCATAGAACTGATAATGAGGCATTTGTAGCTAGATGTAAAAATGGTGAGGTTACAATTAGATATTTCACTATTGATTACAAAGATATTGATACTGCTATTAATAATTTAATAGTATATTATAATGGAAATCTTCATAACCAATATACGCTAATTAAACCAATTCTTTTACATGGATTAGTTGGTGCTCTTCAATTATTTGATGATGGAAATACTCGTTTTGGTAGAATGCTACAAAATATGAAAATGTTTGAGTTAACTAATAATAATTTTGATATTAATTTAAAATCACCAGCACTATATAATAGTAGGGCATACAAAGATTATATAATTCAATATCGTGAAAAGCTTGGTGCAATGGTAGTTGAACCAGGAGAAGAAACATGGAACAAATGGATAAACTTTAACCTTAATAGAGTTGAGGATCAAATATATTATGCCAATTCAAAATTAAATGATTATAAAAAAGCAATCAGATGAACACTTTAATTAGTGTTCTTTTTCAATTATCTTATCAACAATTCCATATTCTAATGCTTCATTACTATCCATAAAATTATCTCTTTCAGTATCAAGTTTAATTTTATCCAGAGTTTGCTGAGTGTTTTTAGAAAGAATTAGATTTAATTTATCTCTTAATTTTAAAATATGTTCTGCTGCGATTTTTATTTCAGTTGCTTGACCGCTAGCTCCACCTAGAGGTTGATGTATCATAACTTCACTATTTGGTAAAATATATCTTTTTCCTTTTTCCCCAGATGATAACAAAAACGCAGCCATAGATGCTGCCATTCCTAAACAAATTGTAGATACATCACTTTTAATAAAATTCATAGTATCATAAATTGCCATACCAGCTGTAACTGATCCTCCTGGAGAATTAATATAAATACTAATATCATCATTATTAATAGAATCTAAATATAATAGTTGAGCTACCACACTACTAGCTAAATTATCATCTATTTCTCCAGTAAGTAAGATAATTCTATTCTTTAGTAGTCTAGAAAAAATATCATAACTTCTTTCACCATTTAAATCTTTATCTACTACTACTGGTACTAAATTCATAATTATCACCTATAATTATAATAGTAGAAAAAAATGAAATTTATACTATTTTCGCTAGACAAAATGTGATATAATTACATAAGAATAGATAAGGGTTGATAATATGGATATAAAAATAATTGTAAACAACATAGAAATGACTGTTAGTAAAGGTATATCTTTAGAAGAATTATCTAAAAAAGTTACTGGTAGTTATAAATATGAAATAATTGTAGCTAAAGTAGATGGAATATATACAGAATTAACTGAAATTATAACAAAAGAATGTAATATTGAATTTTTTGATTTAATGGATAGAGGAGCAAATGAAATCTATTTGAATGGATTAATTATGCTTACTGTATATGCATTTAGAAAATTATTTGGAAGTAAATCTAATATCAAAGTTAAACACTCTTTAGATAAAGGATTATATATAGAGCCAAGTATATCTTTAACTAAAGAAGATATAACTAAATTAGAAAACTATATGCAAGATGTAGTAATGGAGGATTTACCTATTCAAAAATTAACTGTTTCTAGATTAGAAACTATAGATTATTTTAATAAAATAGGGTATAAGACTAAAGCAGATTTAATGAAATATAATACTTCTACGCATTTAACACTATATAAATTAGGAAACTTATATGACTATTTTTATTCATTAATGCCTATAAGTACAAAAGTTTTATCACACTTTGAATTAACATATTTAGATGAAAAAGGATTTGTATTAAGATTCCCAACAGTATTTATGGATGATGGAATAAAAAAATTCGAAAGAAGATATAATATCTTTAATCTTCATAAAGAATCAAGAGAATGGGCAAATAAGTTAGATTTAACTACAGTAGTGGATTTAAATAAAAAAGTATCTAGTGGCAAAATAGATGAATTAATAAAAATAGATGAGTTAAATAAAAATAATGAATTAATGGAATTAGCTAAGAAAATAATATCTAATCCAAAAACTAAAGTGGTTTTATTAGCAGGACCATCATCAACAGGTAAAACAACTACTACAAATAAACTAACTTTATGTTTAAAAAGTTTAGGTAAAAATCCATTGATGTTATCTATGGATGATTTCTTTGTAGAAAGAGAAGAAACTCCTAAAGACGAAAACGGAAAATTAGATTTTGAAAGATTAGAAGCAGTAGATTTAAAATTATTTGAAGATACAATAAAAAAATTATTAGATAATGAACAAGTAACTCTTCCAACATTTAATTTTATTCTAGGTAAAAAAGAATATAATAAGATATTAAAGTTAGAAGAAAATAGTATTTTATTAATAGAAGGAATTCATGCGTTAAATCCAAAAGTATTGGAACATATTCCTAAAGCTAATAAAGCATGTGTTTATTTATCAGCATTAAATGAATTAAATGTAGATGATCATGTACGTATCTCTACTACTGATAATAGATTATTAAGAAGAATAATAAGGGATAATAGAACTAGAGGTAGAAGTGTAGAAGATACTTTAGCAGATTGGCCAAATGTAAGAAAAGGGGAAGAAGAATATATTTTCCCATATCAAGATGAAGCTGATTATACTTTTAATACAGCTATGATATATGAGTTAGGTGTATTAAAAACATTTGTCGAACCATTATTATATTCAGTAGATCCAGATTCAGAATATTATAATGAAGCAATAAGACTATTAAATTTCTTAAGATTATTCTTACCAATTTCTTCAGAAGAAATCCCAAAAGATTCAATATTAAGAGAATTTATTGGTGGAGGATGTTTTAAAGTATAAAGTAAAAAGAAACAAAAATTTGTTTCTTTTTTTATTTTGTGATACACTAATTATAGATACAATAGTAAAGGAGCGTATCGATATGAAAAAAAATAATAAAAAAAGAATAATAATGGGGCTATTTGCCATAGTACTTGTAGTATTAATTTATGGAATAGGAAAAAGCTTAGCTACTCCAAATAGTACATTAAAAAATCAAAAGGTAGATGGACTATCTTTTGAAAATGCAACAATCGATTACACTAATAAATTAAGTACTTTTACTGTTGATGTATATAACGAGAATAAAAAAGTATATAATATGAAAAGTATTAATATAATTCTAAAAAAAGATGATAATGATAAAGTTACTCTAACTTATGAAATAGATAAATTAGAATCAGATGAAGGAAGAAAAATAATTATTGATCAAATAGATTATAATTTAGATGGTTATAAACAAATAAAATATAAGATTAATAAATAAGAGGTTTTCCTCTTTTTTCTTGCTTAAAAAAATAAAAAATAATATAATTTAAGTGGTGGTATAAATGAAAGTTTTATTATATGCAGAAGGTTTAAAAACAATTGGTAAAAGTGGTTTAGGAAAAGCAATTAAACACCAAATGTTAGCATTAGAAGATGAAAAAATAGAATATACGTTAAATCCAAAAGATGATTATGATATTCTTCATATAAATACATGGTTTCTAAAATCATATTTTGTAGCTAAAAGAGCTAAAAGAAAAGGTAAAAAAATAGTATATCACGCTCATTCAACAGAAGAAGATTATAAAAATGGTTTTATATTAGCTAAACAAACATCTAAACTTATTAAATGGTGGCTAATTAAGTGTTATTCTTTAGGCGATATTATAATTACACCAACAGTATATTCTAAAAGATTATTAGAAGGATATAAAGGTTTAGAAAATAAAAAAATATATGCGATATCTAATGGTATAGATTTAGATTTTTTTGAAAACAATAAAGAATATGGAAAAGTATTTAGAGAAAAATATGGATTTTCCGATAATGATAAAGTAATAGTTGGTATAGGCTTATATATTGAAAGAAAAGGTATAGTTGATTTTGTTGAATTAGCTAAAAGAATGCCTGAATATAAATTTATTTGGTTTGGATATAGTCCACTTGTTGCCGCAACTTTACCTGTAAGAAAGGCAGTTAATACTAAATTAGATAATTTAATATTTGCTGGATATGTTGAAAAAGATATGATTAGAGCTGCACTTAATGGATGCGATTTATATTTATTTCCAACGTTAGAAGAAACTGAAGGAATTCCAATAATTGAAGCTATGGCTTGTAAAACTCCTAGTATAGTAAGAAACATTCCTATATTTGATGAATGGTTAGTTGAAGGTAAAAACATGTATAAGGCTAAAGATATAGATGAATTTGAAGAAAAAATAAGAAAAGTTTTAAATAAAGAATTACCGGATTTAACTGAAAATTATAATGAAGTAGTAGAAGAAAGAAATATGAAGAATATTGGTAAACAATTAAGAACAGTATACGAAGAAGTATTAAAAAAATAATTGAACTGCATCCCTTAGAGTAGACATCAATAAAAAGAGCAGTTCTATAAAAGTGATAAAATACACTTCCGAAAGGAGGTGTATTTTATTATGGCTTCAATTAGTCCTTTTTAATTTATAATTTTTTTACTATTACTGTATATTTTTAAAATGATACCTATTATTAATAAATATGATATTAAACTTGAACCACCATAACTTATAAAAGGTAAAGTAATACCAGTTATGGGAAGAATACCTAAAGTCATACCAATATTTTGTATTTGTTGATAAACAATCATACCAATTGTACCAATAATTATATACTTATCTGTAGTATTATTGATTTTTTTAGATAAATTAATTAAATATAAATCAAATGCTAATAATAAAAGAATAAGTACAATTGAGCCAATTAAGCCAAAATTAGATGCATATACCGCAAAGATAAAATCAGTTCCTGATTCCGGAAAATATAAAGGCGTTTTCATATATCCATGCCCAATAGTACCAGATGAACCGATAGAAGTTAAAGAATTTTCAAGTTGCATTCCAGTACCATTCTTCCAATCTAGTAATCGATCAATTCTATAAAATAAATTTGTTCCAAATATATTTATAAATAAGTCTTGTTTTAAAAAATATAGATATAAAAAAATACTAAATAGTAAAAAAATAATTATAAGTAAAATAATAAACCATCTTTTTCTAAGCGGAGAAATAAATAATATACATAAAGTAATTATAAAATAAATTATTACTGCTCCAGTATCTGGTTCTAAAAAAGTTAAAACAGTTGGTAATAAAATGATTAAAAACACTTTTAAAAGCATTATTAACTCATTTTTCAAAGTAATCTTATTCTTTGTATTACAATTAGAAATAATGTTACTTAAAGTAATAATTAAAAAAATTTTCATAAATTCACTAGGTTGAACTGAACCTATCCCAGGAAGTATTAACCAACACCTACTTCCATTAATTGGAGTACCAATAATTAACAGTATAAATAACAACAAAATATTAAGAAAATAGAAAAAATAATGGTATTTGTAATCAGTATTTGGTAATAACATAATAATACCAATTATAAAAAATCCTAGTATGTACCATAAAGTTTGTTTAAAAGCTAAATTACCTAAATATTTGGGAAGATAAAGCATACTACTATTAATAGTAATAGTGCTAATTATCATAAACAGTATTAAAAATATTAAAATATTTAAATTTATAGATACTTTATTAATTCTTAACATAATTATCCCTCTATATTATTATGGAAATAAAGAATAAATATTATTACTATGAATATATTTTATTGAAAGGATTTTAATATGGAAAATAGATTACCTAAAATTTTTAAAAAAGATGTTTCAAAAGAACATATTCATAATGAAAAGATATATTATGCTAGTGATAATAAAAAGATAATTAATACTAGTAAGAAAGTAAAAAAAGAAGCGGTAGAAGAAAAAATAAAAAAATTATTTAAAAGCAGTAGATATGTTTTTAATATTGGTGTCATAATTAAGACTAAAAATAAAGAATATGATACTAAGATTATAGGAAAAATAAAAAATAGTTTAATAACGGAAGATGAAATTGAAATACCTATTGTAGAAATAGAAGATATAATTATAAAAGACCGCTAATGCGGTCTTTTTTAACTACAAGCTATAAAAGTATCAGGTAAGCATGTTAATGCTCCACAGCAAGATAAGTTAACAGTAACAAATGAATCAGTAGCTACATATGGAACATCTGTAGCGGTAGTATCTGGATTAGGTGCTAATACTCGACATGTAGCACAACATCCATCTACTTGTTCACATCTAAGAACACTACTCTCTCCTGTAGTACCATTTAATGTATATGGGAAAGTCCATAGCTCACCATCACTACAACGATATAAGTTTATAGGTCTAGTATTGTAGCAAACAGTTGAAGGTGTTGGACCAAGATATGGTCTATCACATCCATCTCCAAAGCAATCAAATTTTTCACTACGGTTTTGAAGTTTTACTATAACTTCTAAAATATTAGCTATGCAGCATGTATTTGTTTGTTCATTATTATCTGGACACATGCCTTTTTCCTCCTTTCGTGAATAGTTGATAATTATTGGAAAAATTAATAAGATAGGTAGTATATACTCCTTGATAATTATCTATTATAAAATATTCATAAATACCTAAATTGGTGTATTATGATTACCTATTTTTATAAATTATCTATTCTTGTAAAAAGAGTATAATTATGATATACTTTAGGAGAATAGAGGGATTGTATATGAATAGAAAAGGATTTACCTTAATTGAAATGTTAGTTGTTATAGTTTTAATGGGTGTTATTATGACATTAGCAATTCCATCAGTAATGCGAATAATGGAAACTAAATCTTCGCAAGAAATGGATACCCATCTGAAATTATTAGAACAAGCAGCAAATATGTATAAATCCAGATATAGAGGTGAATTCACTAATAATCCTGATGCTAATTGTTTTATATTAGACTACCAAATGTTAATAGAAGAAGAATTAATAGAAGAGCAAGATATAAATTGTACCGGTTATATAACATTTACTAAAAATGCTAAAAAAAATTATATAAAAAATTATTATCTAAATTGTAATGATAAAAATAATGTTGAATTTTCCAAGTATGAATTAAGTGATGTACCAACTGGTTGTGTGAGATTAGGCGAAGATACAGAAATAGGTATTGTTGTAATAGATGCTCCTACAATTAAAGGCGGTAATAAAAATTGGGTACCAACAGATGTAGAAATATCTGTAGAAAATAGTGGAATAGATATTTCTAATGTAAAACACTATGAATACTATAAATCATCATCAGGTACTAAACCATCTAGATTTGTAACACCATCAGGCACTACAAGTAATACTGTTACTATATCAGATGCCGGAACTACTTATATATGGTATAGAGTAGTAGATAAAACTGGTAATGTTAGTGGATGGAGTAATAGGGAAATAGTTAATATTGATAAAGAGACTCCACCAGTACCAACAATCACGCCATCTGACGGAATAGCTAGTGGCAACTTACATACAAATAATTTTATTTTAACATTCGGTGGTAGTGATAATATTTCTGGTAATACTTATTATTATGGATTAACTACAGATCCAACAGAAGTAGCAACAGCTATAGAAGTAACACCAGAATATAATGGTAAAAGAATATATGTTAAATCATGTAGTGGAGCTATTTTATGTAGTGATACTAAGAGTTATGTTGTAAATATTGAAGTACCACAAGATAATAATAACAGTAATAATAATGATGATTCAGATGCACATACACTACCAGATATGCCATCAGAGTAAGAAAGATACTTTTTCTTTCTTTTTTTTTATAAGTATAGTATACTTATATTGGTGATGAAAATGCGTAATATTGAATACTTAATTATCATAGTAGTATTTTTAATTATCCTTTTAGCAATCTTAAAATCAATGAAGAAAGATGCTCATTTGGAGTTAAATAAATTAGTTGAATACTTAGGTGGTAAGGAAAATATAATTAAAACAGAGATTTCTTTATCAAGATTTAAAGTTACTTTAAAAGATGTATCTTTAGTTAATAAAGAAGCAATTCAAAAACTTGGCGCTAAAGGGATTGTTGAAATAGATAATCAATTAAAAATAATATTAGGTAGTGAAAGTAAACAATTAAAGAAATATATTGATAATTTAAAATAAAATATATATTTCACTAAAATTCGACAAAGTTCGACAAATAAAATACATATAATAGTTTTAGAAAGAAGGCTATAATATGTATTTTTTTATTGCAACATGCTTAATAATAGTATTAATTCCTAATAAATTAGAAAAAAATTATAATATAATTTTATATTTAAAGATATTTTTAGTTAGTTTGATATATTTTTATTTATTAAATAAAAATAATATATTAGTATTGACATTATTATCTTATATAATTATATGTATTTTAATATATAGATTATTTAGTAATAGTTTAATAAAAAAAGAAGAAAGTAATACTTTATTTCACTTAGCACATGAAGTAAAAAATCCTATCGCAGTTTCAAAAGGATATCTAGATATGTTAGATATAAATAATAAAGAAAGATTAGAAAAGTATATTCCAATTATAAAAAGTGAAATAAAAAGGGCTCTAACTATTATGGATGACTTTTTAGATTTAAAAAGAATTAAAATAAATAAGGAATTAATGGATGTTACTTTATTAATAGATGATATAGGGGAAACTATTAAATTAGTTTTTGATGATAAAAATATCAATTTTGAAATAAAGAATATTGATAAAGAATTAATTATATATGGCGATTATGATAAATTAAAACAGGTTATTATGAATCTATTAAAAAATTCATATGAAGCGAGTTCAAAAAATATTAAATTAATGATAGAGTTAGATAAAGATTTAAAAATAAAAATTATTGATGATGGAATAGGAATAAGTAAAGAGGATATTAATAAGATATGTGAAGTATTTTATACAACTAAACCATGTGGTACAGGTATAGGTGTTAGTTTATCTAAAGAAATAATTCAATTACACAATGGTAGTTTAATATATGAATCAGAACTTAATAAAGGAACGATTGCTACTATTAGTTTGCCGATTAAATTCATTTTTTAAAATAAAAAAGACACATTTGTGTCTTTTAAATTGCTCTATAAATATCTTGTCCTTTAAATGGATTTTTAGGATCAATATGATCTATAAATAAAATGCCATTTAAATGATCTATTTCATGTTGGAAAGCAATAGCTAATTCTTCTCTAGCTCTAATCTTAATTTTATTACCATCCATATCATATCCTTCAACAGTAACTCTTGCATATCGTGGAACAATACCAATAGTTTCTCGATTAATACTTAAGCATCCTTCACCATCTTCTACATAAATCATTTCAGTAGAATTAGATATTATTTTAGGATTTACTACTATATATTTATCAAAATATGGTTTATCATTTTCATCATATACTTCATGAACAATAACGATATATCTTTTAAGTACACCTATTTGAACAGCACTCATACCCATACCAGGTCTTAAATCATATTTTTCTGCCAGTTCATCAATTTGACTATTAACTAAATATTCTTCCATTAATCTAATATTTTCTTTATCTTCATCTGTTAAAGGAAAGATAACTTCCTTACTAATTTGTCTTAATTTTTTATTCTTTTCGTCTATGATGTCACACGTTTTTAACATACTTATCACCGCTTTTCTAGGCATATTATAACATAAAATTTACGTTTTGTGAAGAAGAGAAAAAAACTAAAATATTTTCACCTATAATCTTGCTTTTTTTAATTCTTATGATTATAATAAAAAGCATTAGTCAAGGAGGTGAAATATATGAATAATAATCTACCTGTTTTAGTACTAGACGATGCATATATTTTACCTACTTCGGAACTTAGAATGGACTTTGATTCAAAAATTGATAAAAAAATATTTTCACTATCAGAAAGCTATTATGCAAGTAATATTATAATAGTTAGTCAATCAATAAAGAATAAAAAACTAGAAATGGATGATTTACCTAGAATTGGTATTTTAGGTGTAATAAAGCTACATATGGATTTACCAAATGGTAAGACAAAATTAGTTGTTGAAGGATTAAGAAGAATTAAAATAGCTAATTATGTTCAAGGTGAAGTATTAGAAGCCAATTATGAAGAAGTCGAAAATAATATTGATAAAAAAGAAGAAACAGCCTATTTAAGAGTTTTGTATAATCATATAGAAAGATACATGGAAATTAGTAATTTAAGTGAAGAATTCTTAATTAATGCTGAAAAAATAGATGATTTAGGTGAGCTTACAGACTTTGTTGTTACTAATTTACCGTTGCCAATGGATAAAAAATTTAAATATATGACTGAAACTTCTAGCATTGAAAGAGCGGAATTATTACTTTCTGATATAGAGGAAGATGTAGAAATAGCTGATTTAGAAAGAATAATTGATGAAAAATTAACTATTCAATTGGATCAAAGTCAAAAAGAATATATTTTAAGAGAAAAGATAAGGACTATAAAAGAAGAGCTAGGGGATGTTAATGATAAAGAAAGTGAATCTGATACATTCCGTAAAAAAATAGATCGATTAAAATGTCCCAAAAAGGTAAAAGATAGACTATATCTAGAATTATCTAGATATGAAAGTATGAATCCTAATAGCCCAGAACTTGGTATGACTCGTACTTATATAGAAACTTTAATATCTTTACCATGGGGTATATATACTAAAGATAATGAAGATTTAAATAAAGTAAGAGAAGTATTAAATGAATCACATTTTGGACTTGAAAAAGTTAAATGTAGAATTATTGAATACTTAGCAGTAAAAGAAAATACTAATAGTTTAAAGAGCCCAATCATTTGTTTAGTTGGTCCTCCAGGAGTAGGTAAAACTACACTAGCTAAAAGTATCGCTGATAGTTTAAATAGAAAAGTAACTAAAATTTCAGTTGGTGGGATTAATGATGAAGCTGAAATTGTTGGCCATAGAAGAACTTATATTGGAGCAGAACCTGGATTAATAATTTCAGGCATGAAAAAAGCAGGAAGTTCTAATCCAGTATTTATTATCGATGAAATTGATAAAATGACTAAGGGCATTCATGGAGATCCAGCAAGTAGCCTTCTTGAGGTTTTAGACCCTGAACAAAATAAAACTTATACAGATCATTATGTAGAAGAAGAATTTGATTTGGGACAAGTAATGTTTATAACTACAGCTAATTATTATGATCAAATTCCTAATGAACTTAGAGATCGTTTAGAAGTAATTGAATTATCAAGTTATACTGAATATGAAAAATTAGATATAGCTACTAATTATATAATTCCTAAAGAATTAAAAGAACATGGATTAACTAAAGAAGATGTTGAATTTAGTAAGGAAGTTATTTTAACTATAATTAGAAATTATACTAAAGAAGCAGGGGTTCGTGATTTAACACGAAAAATCGCTACAGTTTTAAGAAAAGTTGTAACCGATAAATTGATGGTTGGTAAAAAAGATTTTTATTCTATTACTGATTACAACATCGAAAAGTATTTAGGCAAAAAAGAAATCTTTTGGACAGATGTCGATATTATTGAACATGTAGGTGTAGTTAATGGACTAGCATATACTCCATTTGGAGGCGATACACTTCCAATAGAAGCTGTAGCTTTCCCTGGTACTGGTAAAATTATTTTAACAGGTAGTTTAGGTGATGTTATGAAAGAATCAGCTAATCTTGCATTTGACTACATTAAAGCTAACTATGAAAAGTTTAATATAGATTATGAAAAATTAGAAAAATCAGATATTCATATACACGTACCCGAAGGAGCTATTCCTAAAGATGGACCTTCAGCTGGCGTTACTATTACAACTACTATTCTTTCACTACTTACTGATACTAGTATCCATACTAATGTAGCTATGACTGGTGAAATGACACTTCGTGGAAAAGTATTAGCTATAGGTGGATTAAGAGAAAAAGTAATAGGAGCACATCGTAATGGAATAAGAAAAATATTTATTCCAACTACTAATGAAAAAGATTTAGATGAAATTCCAGAAGATATAAAAAAAGAGATTGATTTCATTTTAGTAGACCGTTATACTGATATATATAATAATCTATTTAAGAAAAAAAGGGGTAGAAAGAAATATGATCCTAGAAATATCCGATTACTTGTTGATTAGAAACTGTTTAATTCAAAATAATAATGAAGATGGGCTATTTAATATTGATAATGAAGAAAACCAAAAAGAGCAATTTAATTATTTTGTTAAAGCAATATCTGCTTTAATGCAATATGAAGATTTACCACTATTATGTGATAATATGCAAGAAGAAATAGATGAAGCTATTCAAAAATATCGTTTTAAGTATAATAATAGTGAAATAAGAGATGATATTAACTATATAATAACTAGATTAAATGAATATAAAAAAATATCACAAAGAAGAAAAAAGTACCTAATAAATGAATGGTATTTAAAAGAATGTAAAGATAGATTGTTACCAAAAAAATATTGGGGTTATGATTATGTTAATTTAATGGTTCTTTATGACTTTAATAATTTTAATATACTTACGGGAAGAACAGAACCAGAAGATAATTATTTAAATTTAAAATTTTCTATTTCAAAAAATGAAAATAGATTATGTACAATGATGGCATCTACTACATATATTTCTACACTAAATCTAATGCTTAATCGTTTTAGGGAAAAGTTTTCTGATGAGGCTATTATAAAAACATTAAGTAATGTTAGCTACTTACCATATCAAACTCAATTACCAAAAGAAGATATAAAATACTTATATAAGAGTGTTAAACAAATTGGAAAAGGACTAAAAAATTAGTCTTTTTTTTAATTTTTATTCATAATATTAAATAGAAAAGAGGGATATTATGAAAAAAGTAATAACATTTACTAAGAGTATTAATTTTAAAACAAGAATAGCTGAAATTACTAGTATTGAAGTTAATCATGATTTGAAATTAAATGAAAATAATGAATTAAAAGGTAATCTTATAATAAGTGGAAAATATAAAATGACAGAAGCAAGTATTATAGAAGAAGATTTTAATTTTAATTTGCCAAGTGTTATAGCTATAGATTCAAAATATGATACTTCGAATTTGAATATGACTATTAGTGATTTTAATTATGAAATAATAAATGAAGAGGGTTTAAATGTAACTGTTGATATAGAACTTAATGGTCTAGAAGAAGTTAGAAATGATATTAAAATACCGATTGAAATAGATGAAATAAAAGAAAAGGTAGAATATGAGAATCCAATAGAAAATTTAGAAAATGAATTAGTTGATTTAAAAGATGAGAATAATCACCAGGAAGTTGTGGAAAACAAGGACATTTCAACTGTTTTATCTGATTTAACAAATACTGAAGAAACTTTTTCCACATATCATGTTTATATTGTAAGAGAAGGTGATACGATAGATCAAATTTTAGATAAATATAATATTAGCCGAGAAGAATTATCAAATTATAATAATTTAGATAATATTAATCTAGGTACTAAGTTAATAATACCTTGTAGTAATGACTAAAGAAGAATTATTAAAAAGTTTAAATATAAGAATAAATAAGATAAAGAAAATAGGTAATATAACAGTAATAAATAATAAATATGTATTAAAAAAAATGAGAAGAAAATCTCGTTTTTATGATTATTTAGAATCTAGAGAATTTAATAATTTTCCTAAAATATATTCAAATGTTGAAGATGAATATTGCTTAATGGATTATATTTTAGAACAAGAAATTCCCCAAGAACAAAAGATAGAAGATACTGTATATATAATGAGTCTATTGCATCAAAAGACGACGTTTGATAAACCAACGGATTTAGATTATGTAAAAGAAATATATGAAAATAATATTAACAAACTAAATGAATTAGAAAACTATTATTTAAATGCTCAAAATTATATAGAAGAAGAAATATACATGACACCTTCAAACTATTTATTAATAAGAAATGTCTCACTTATATATAGATCTATAAGCTTATCAAGAAAATATTTAGAAAAATGGTATAAAGAAATAGAAAAAATAAAAAGTTTAAGATATGTATATATACATGGTAATTTAAAAGAAGAGCATGTTCTAGAAAATAATGGGATTTATTTAATAAGTTGGGATAAATCTAAAATAGATTTGCCAATAAAAGATATAAGTGTATTATATAGAAATAGTTATAATAATTTAGATATCGATAAACTATTAACAATATATGAACATAAATATCCATTATCTAAAGATGAAAAATATTTATTGTTTTCAATATTACTTATTCCAGAAAAAATAGATATTAATGATTATGAAATAGATAAATTGAAAAAAATATCTAATTTAATATTATATTTAGAAAAAAGTTATTTAGCATTAGAAAATTATTCTAAAAAAGCCAATGATAATCCAAACAAATAATAAAAGTATTAAGAATGCATTGAATCTAGTAACAAATATAATAGTAAATAGTATTTGCCAAAATAATATAATTAATAAAGCAAATAAGCCACCCATATAAAGAAGACTAGTTCTTCTTTTAAATTTGCATGCTTCACACCTACAAAAGAATTTATGTCGCATATGTTTAAACATATTATCACCTATTATAATATATGAATATGTAAAGTAGATGTCATTTTATTATACATATATTGCTTATAAATAACTAAAAATATATAATGAAAATAGGAGATGATTTGATGAAAGTAGCAATTAATGGATTTGGAAGAATAGGAAGACTTGCTTTTAGACAACTTTTAAAAGAAGAAAATGTAGAAATAGTAGCAATTAATGATTTAACTAGTCCTGATATGTTAGCTTATTTATTAAAATATGATTCTTGTCAAAAACAATATGAATTAAAAGATAAGATTTCTAATACTGAGGATAGTATTATTGTAGATGGAAAAATAATTAAAGTTTATAAAGAACAAGATGCATCTTTATTACCATGGCAAGAATTAGGTGTAGATGTAGTAATTGAATGTACAGGTTTTTATACATCTAGAGAAAAAGCTATGGCTCATATAAATGCAGGAGCTAAACATGTAATAATTTCAGCACCAGCAGGTGAGGATGTTAAGACTGTTGTTTTTGGAGTAAATGAAAAAACATTAGAAAAAACAGATCAAATTATTTCGGCAGCATCATGTACAACAAACTGTCTAGCACCAATGACTAAGTGTTTAAACGATTTAGCCAATATTGAAAGTGGTATTATGACTACGGTTCATGCTTATACTGGAGATCAAATGTTACTTGATGGTCCACATAGAAAAGGAAATTTTAGAAGAGCAAGAGCTGCAGCAGTAAATATTGTGCCTAATTCAACAGGTGCTGCTAAAGCTATTGGATTAGTTATTCCAGAATTATCAGGTAAATTAATAGGTGGAGCACAAAGAGTGCCAGTATCAGATGGATCAATTACTTTACTAGATGCTGTTGTATCTAAAAAAGTAACAAAAGAAGAAATTAATAATTATATGAAAGAAAATGCTACTAACTCATTTGGATATACAGATGAAGAAGTAGTATCAAGCGATATAATTGGTGATACACATGGTGGTGTATTTGATGCTACCCAAACAAAAGTTATCGATTTAGGTGATAAATCATTAGTACAAATAGCTTCTTGGTATGATAATGAATATGGGTATACGAGTCAAATGATTAGAACTGCTAAATATTTAATGACAATTATGAAAGAGGACTAATCCTCTTTTTTTAATAGAAAAATGTGATATAATAAAATAAATAATAAGAAAATGGTGATAATATGAAAACAATAAAAGATTTTAACTTGGAAAATAAAAAAGTAATAATTAGAGTAGATTTTAATGTACCTATAGAAAATGGTAATATTGTAGATGATACTAGAATAGTAGAAAGTCTAGAAACAATTAAATATGCGATAAATAATAATGCTAAAGTAATATTATTATCACATTTAGGTAGAATAAAAACAGAAGCTGATTTAGAAAAAAATGATTTATCACCAGTAGCTAAAAGATTAAGTGAATTATTAAATAGAAAAGTAGTATTTGTTAGAACATTAAAAGAAGATGTTATAAAAGAAGAGATAAATAAATTAAAAAATGGTGAAATTTGCTTATTACAAAATACTAGATATTATGATTTAGAAGAAAAGAAAGAAAGCTCTAATAATATAGATTTAGCTAATTTTTATGCTAGTTTAGGAGAAATATTTATTAATGATGCCTTTGGTACAATACATAGAGCTCATGCATCTAATGTAGGAATAGCTAGTATTTTACCTAGTGGAGTAGGGTTTTTAGTAGAAAAAGAATTGAAAGAATTAGAATACTTGAATAACCCAGAAAGAGAATATACTGTTATTTTGGGTGGTAGCAAAGTATCAGATAAGATAAAAGTAATAGAAGAATTAGTTAAAAAATGTGACCATTTAGTAATAGGCGGAGCTATGGCCTTTGCATTTTTAAAGGCAAAGGGGTATAATATAGGTAATTCTCTTGTAGAAGATGATTATATTGATTTCTGTAAAAAGATATTAACAGACTATGTGGATAAAATTATTTTACCTATAGATGTAAAAGCAGCTAAAAACATAAATAGTCTAGAATTTGTTAATAAAGATATAAATGGTTTAGATAATGATGATATTGGTTTAGATATAGGTAGTAACACAATTTCTTTAATAAAAGAAAAATTAGCTAATACTAAAACAGTATTTTGGAATGGACCATTAGGTTACTATGAATCAAAACCTTTCCAAGATGGAACTAATGAGGTATTAAATTATTTGATTAATACTAATATTAAAACCATCTTAGGTGGTGGAGACATAGTTGCTTGTAGTAGTTGTTTAGGTTTAAAGGATAAAGTATATCATGCATCTACTGGTGGAGGAGCAACGCTTGAATATCTAGAAGGTAAAACTTTACCAGGATTACAAGCAATACAAAATAAGGAGTAAATATGAAAAACTTTAAGAAAAATAGTATAATTTTGCTTATAATAACTCTAACAGTTTTAGTATTTGTTTTAAAAGATGATTTTCCAGCTATTATGGAATCATTAAAGAATGCTAATCTTATTTATTTGTTACTAGCACTTTTATGTTTCTTTATAGCGCTTTTATTTGAAGCTAAAGCTTATCAAGAAATAATAGAAGAATATCAATTTGATTATAGTTTAAAAAAATCATATAGAATGCTATTAATTACTAAATTCTTTAATGGTATCACACCATTTTCATCTGGTGGACAACCAATGCAAATTTATATGTTAAAAAAAGAAGGAATAAGACTTACTAAAGCCACTAATATAATTGTTCAAAATTTTATTATATATCAAGCTGCTTTAGTAGTATTTGGAATATTTGCTGTTGTGTATAACCATTATCATCAAATATTTACATCTATTCCATTATTAAGACATTTAGTAACTGTAGGTTTTATTATGAATACTTTAGTTATGATGGGATTAGTTATAGTAAGCTTTAGTAATAAATTTAATCATTTCTTAGTAAGAAAAGGAATATCTATATTAAGTAAAATACATATAGTAAAAGATAAAGAAAAATCATTAAATAAATGGAATGAAAGAGTAGATGATTTTTATGAAGGAACTGAATATTTAAAAAATAATCCATTCCTTTGTGTTAGAACATTTCTTTATAATTTAATTTATTTAGCTCTAATGTATGTTATGCCATTCTTTGTAATACTTGGATTAAACCATGGACCACTTGATGGAGTAACACCACTTAAAACAATAATATCTAGTGCTTATGTACTTATTATGGGTTCTTTTGTACCAATACCTGGAGCTAGTGGTGGTATTGAATATGGATACTTTAAATTCTTTGGTAACTTTATCAAAGGATCACTACTAAAAGCATCATTACTAATTTGGAGAACAATATCATATTATGTACCAATGGTAGTTGGTGGTATACTATTCAATATACATATGAAAAGAGATGATAGTAAATGCGAATAGGAATATTTACTGAAACATATTCTCCATATATAAGCGGCTTAGTAACTAGTGAAGTAATGTTAAAAAAAGCCCTAGAAAAATTAGGACATGAAGTATATGTAGTAACAGCTAATTTAGAAGATTTTCATTATCGATATGATGAAAACGAACATGTATTAAAAGTACCTGGAATTCCAACTGGTATATATGATTCAAGACTAACATCAATATATCCAGTTAGGGCAGTTAATAAAATAAAAAGTTGGAATTTAGATGTAATACATTCACAAACAGAGTTTGCAATAGGAACATTTGCAAGACTAATATCTAAGCAATTAAATATACCACTAGTTCATACATATCATACTATGTATGAAGATTACATACATTATATAACTAAGGGATACTTTAATAAATCTAGTAAAAAAATAGTTGAATATTTAACATTATTCTACTGTGATAAAACAGTTAGTGAATTAATTGTTCCTACTAAAAAAACATATAATTTATTTAAAGAAAAATATGGTGTAGATAGAAATATATATATAATACCTACTGGTATTGAAATAGAAAGGTTCTATAAAGACAAACTTGATTTAAAAAAATTATCTAACTTAAGAAATAAACTAGGTTTTAAAGAAGATGATTTTGTTGGAGCATTTATAGGAAGATTAGGAAAAGAAAAAAATGTTATATTCTTATTAGATGTAATAAAAGAATTAAAAGATAAATTACCTAATTTTAAATTCTTATTGGTTGGAGATGGACCAGATTTTGATGAATATAAAGGTATAATAAAAAAATATGATATTGAAGATAGAGTAGTAATGACAGGTAAAGTTGCTTGGGAAGATGTTCCATATTATTATCACTTATCTGATATATTTTTAACAGCATCTCATACAGAAACACAAGGATTAACCGTAATAGAAGCAATGGCTAGTGGCAGTGTTCCAGTATGCATAAAAGATGAAAGCTTTGAAAACTCTATTATTGATAAAGAAGATGGAATGATTTTTAAGGACAAAAAAGAATGTAAAGAAATAATTACTAAGTTTTATAATGATAGAGAATTATTAAATAAAATAAGACAACAAGGAATTAAGAATTCTGAAAAGTTCTCTTCTAAGTATTTTGCTGAAAGTGTTTTAAAAGTTTATAATAAAGCTATAGAAAGCAAGTTAGAAAATACAAGCTTTTTAGAAAGAATAGTAGATAAAGTAAAACAAGCACAAGATGATGAAGAGAAATAAATATGAGATTCTATGAACAATTTGGTGAAGTATATTGTGATAGTTCGCCAATTCCTCTTAAAAATCCAGCATTATTAATTTCACCACGAGAGAGTATGTTGATTAAATGGGGAGATAGTGAAAAGTTAACTGATGATTTAATTAAGATGCAAAGAGTACAGATAAAAGGCTTTTTAGATGATCTATGCATTATTGAATTTAATTATCAAACTGCTTTTACTGCTGAAGAAGTTGCTTATATTTTTGAAAGAGCTATTAATTATTCTTCATCATTTATTAAAGAATTATATTTACACTTTAATGATGGAACTATAAAAGAATGGATAAATATTGAACAGGAAAGAATACCAATTAATAATAAAAAAATAAAAAAATAGGAGGTATATATGAATACAATGAACGTAATAACTGAATGGATTGATAAGGCTACACAATTTGTAGAAGATAATTATGCAAGCCCTTGGTTTTGGTTAGTAGCATTTTTAGCATTATTAGCCTTAGGATTACTTATTGTTTCGAAGTTTGCTGATAATTAATAAAACTTGACAGTATTCGACAGATGTTATCAAATTTCATTGTTTCTTTTTGTAGAATTAAATAGTATAATAAAATTGCGTGGAGTACGAAAGGAGAAACCATGAAAAATATCAGAGTACTTATGATCGATGATAACATCGAATTAGTAGGCATGATTAAGGAGTACTTTAATAATCACGCTAGTATTAAGGTAGTAAAAGAAGCACATGATGGACTAGAAGGTATAAATATGATTAAGGATAAAGATGATTATGATATCGTCTTACTTGATTTAATTATGCCAAAGAAAGATGGAATATCTGTTTTAATAGAAATGCAAAAATTAGATATTAGCAAAAAAGTAATAGTCTTAACATCATATAGTGCAGGTGATATGATACGTAAAGTTTCTGAATTGGGAGTAAACTATTTCATACTTAAACCATTTGAACTACAAGATTTAGAAAATAGGATAATTGATTGTTTTAAAGAAGAAAAAAATATTGGATTGAAAGATCAAGTTAACTATAATAATCTTCAGATATCAATAACTAAAGTTCTACATGAACTTGGAGTGCCATCACATATTAAAGGATATCAATATATAAGGGAAGGAATTACCTTATTGTATGATAAGCCAGAAATGATAGGTGGAATAACAAAGGAATTATATCCTTGTATAGCTAGTAAATTTTCTACTACAGTATCAAGGGTTGAAAGGGCTATAAGACATGCGATAGAAATAAGTTGGAATAGAGGAGACTGGGACTTAATGGAAGATGTTTTTGGTCACAGCGTAGATATCGATAAAGCTAAACCAACTAATTCAGAATTTATTGCAACAGTAGCTGATAAATTAAGATTAGAATTTCAAAAGAGTTATATAAGATAATATAACTCTTTTATTTGACAATATAAAAATATAGATTTATAATTAAATTGATAATAATGAGAGGGGGACACTATTTATGGAACGAAAAATATATGACGATTTACTTAAATGGAAAAAAGAACCTGCTAGAAAACCATTATTACTATACGGAAACAGACAGATTGGAAAAACATATACAGCTATTGAATTTGGTGAAAAAGAATATAAGACTGTAGCTTATATCAATAGTGACAATAATCAAGAATTATTAACTATTGTAAAAAAAGAAAATACGATAGACAGAATAATATCTAGATTATCATTATTAACAGGAGAATCAATTTTAAAAAACGATACATTAATTATTATTGATAATGTAGTTGATGAAACTGTTGTCAAAGCTATAAAAAAATTTGGTAAAGAAGATAATGATTATCATATTATAATGATTACTTCTTTAAAAGAAAAACTAAATGTGTTTAAAGGAGAAGAATTGCAGTACAAGAATATGTTTGCAATGGATTTTGAAGAATACATAAGAGCCATTGGTAATTTAGAACTAATAGACTTTATTAAAACTTCATATCGTAATAGTAAAGCTATGCCTTTTCACTCTATAGCTATGGAATACTATGAAGAATATTTGATGACAGGAGGACTTCCTGAAGCTGTACAAGCAAGTTTAAATAAAGAATCAGTTTTAAAATTAAGAATGATTCATGAAAAACAATTATCCTTATATAAAGAACAATTGCTTAGTATGGATAATTTAATTGATATAACTCGTAGCAATGATGTATTAAATATACTACCATATCAATTATTAAAACCAAATCGTAAATTCCAATATGGATTAATGCGCAATGGTGGAAGAAGTAAGGAATATGAAAATGCTATTAACTTTTTAGCTAATAATGGAATAGCTTATAAATGTTATAAGATTAGCGAAGCAAAACCACCTTTAAGTAAATGTAAAGATGAAGAAAGTTTTAAATTATATTTAAATGATACAGGAGTATTATTTAGTATGATGCACTTATCTAAGATGCGTGTATTAACTGATGATAGTATTAAATATATTTTATATGAAAATAATTTAGCATCAACAATTGTATCTTGTGGATATAATTTATATTACTATCAATCAGATGGAAAAGCAGAAGTACCATTTATTGTACAAACAAGAAATGGTAAAATAATACCTATAGAGATAGTAAATAAGAATTTATCTAAAGCTAAATCACTATCATTATTTATGAATAAATTTAAAATTGAAGAAGCAATTAGATTTACAGAAGATAACTTTAGTCATAAAAAAGGTGTTAGATATGTGCCTATTTATGCAGCATTTTGTTTAAAAGAAAACCTATAAGGAACGATTGTTCCTTTTTTTGTTTGACTTTTCAGTTAATTAGATGTATAATATGAAACGTTTTAAAAAGAGGGGAACAAGATGAGAAACTTAAACGTTAGAAAAAAATTAATGAAATTGGCTATGATAAATACTTTTACATTAGTAGGATTATCTAGTGAAAAGGTATATGCTAGTGATAATGAAGTAATAGATATTTTTGAATTCGAAGGCATTAGAGATATAGTAGTAGCAAAAGAAAATGAAGTTGCCATTATGAGTGGTCCAGATACTAGTAGTAATTTAGTTGGTATCTTAGAACCAGGAGATCATTTAAAATTAATTACAGATAATGAAAATTATTATGAAGTTTTATATAGAGGTAAACTTGCTTATGTACATAAGAATGCTGTTGATGTATCAACTATGGATGAAGAAATAGAAAAAAATGCTAAGTCTTATGATACAGTAGTAGCAAGAAATAGATTAAATATAAAAAAACAGCCTACTGAAGATAGCGAAACAGTTGGCGTATTAAGAAAAAAAGAATCTTTAATAACACTAGGTAAGTCTGATGGATATTACGAAGTGTTATATAATGATGAAAACTGTTATGTATTAGATAATGAAGTTGATTTTAGAAAATCATTTGATAAATTAGGATATACCAAAGAAGATGCAGATATATACGATGCAAATGGTAATAAGATTGCAGATATAAAAAAAGAACAAACTGTTAGAATATATAATGAAAAAGAAACAGATGATAAATATTATTTTGAAAACGAAGATATCACTGGTTATATAAATAAGGATGATGTTAGCTTATTTGAAGATATTTATTCAATAACTGATATAAGCGATCAAGTAACAGAAGTATATAAAGATAATGAATTATTATTATCAACAGCTGTAGTAACAGGTAAGCCACCTAAGCATTCAACTCCTACTGGAATATTCTATATAGGTGATGAACCTAATGAAATTACTGATCATAGAGATTTAGTTGGAGCAACTTATCGTTCTTATGTTGAATACATGATGACTTTCGAAGGCAAAAGAAAGATTGGTTACCATAGTAGTGAACGTGGATATGATGATAGAGGAAAATACTTCGGATGGAGAGATTCTGATGAATATGGTGAAGAAACTTATAAAACAAATGGTTCACATGCCTGTGTTAATTTACCAAACGCCGCTGCCACTAAGATGTATAATATTTTTAAACCATATGTAGTAGATCAAGGTAACAAAGTAAAGGTACTAATAAAGGAATAAGAAGCTATGCTTCTTTTCTTTATTATATATATATAATAAAAAGTTTTTTGAAAAAAACACTTGCAATTTTTATATATTTTGTGGTATACTTTTAACTGTGTGGCTGCTTAGATGTGTGAGGTTGCTGATACACCAGGATAAGTTGTTAATAATTTATTTGGGGAAGTCAGGTTTTTACACGGAGCAAGTCTATACTAGATATAGGCGAAGGGAGGATTCAAAATGTCAAAAGATAAAGTTCGCATTAAACTAAAAGCATATGATCATAGAATTCTAGACAATGCTGCAAAGAAAATAGTTGAAACTGTTAAAAGATCTGGAGGAGAAATTAGTGGACCAGTACCACTTCCAACAGAAATTGAAAAATTCACTATTTTACGTGCTGTACACAAATACAAAGATAGTCGTGAACAATTTGAAATGCGTACACATAAGAGACTTATTGATATCAAAAATCCTAGCAAGGAAACTATTGATGCGTTAGCTCATTTAGATTTACCAAGCGGTGTTGATATTCAAATGAAAGTAGAAAAAAACTAATAGGAGGAAATTATGAAAGGAATCTTAGGGAAAAAAATAGGAATGACTCAAGTATTTACTACTAATGGTAAATTAATTCCTGTAACTGTTGTTGAAGTAGAACCTAATGTTGTTACTCAAATTAAAACAGTTGAAAAAGACGGTTATGATGCTATCCAATTAGGAGCTCAAACTGTTAGAGCCAAAGTTAGCAATAAAGCTAAAGTTGGACACACAAACAAAGCTAATACTGAACCTAAGCGCTTCTTAAGAGAAATCAGGGGAGTAAACGTAAATGATTATACTTTAGGTCAAGTTATCGATGCTAGCTTATTTACAAAAGGAGAAATCGTTGATGTAAGTGGAGTTAGTAAAGGTAAAGGTTTCCAAGGTGTTATCAAACGTTATAATCAATCTCGTGGACCTATGGGTCATGGTT
>CAMPBR010000004.1 GCA_946639185.1 uncultured Mycoplasmatota bacterium | reverse complement strand
TAGATTTAACTATATCATCTGTTAATAGTATTTCTTGCAAAGACATATATTCATCCCCTATTTTTTATTTGTCTTGACTAGCCGTTCTCACCATATCAATTCCTAAACAATTTTTACTTAAAATCATATTATTTTCACTAATTTTCATTAATTTTATATATATTTTAGTGTGAATATGCAAGATCTATTTTTCACTTTACCCTTATTTTATAGGAGTTTCATGAATGGCTAGACTAAATCAACACCAACCAATTTATATTAGTTTTATTTTCATTCATTTGGATCAACTCCTTTTATTTTTAATTAATTCTTTACTATTTAATCTATAAATTTCACTATTTGTTCTTTCATCAACGAAAGGTATATCTATTTCATAGACATTAATTAAATTAATAACATCTTCAACTATTTTATCATAATTACCATTAAAGTAGCTAGAATCTATTCCAATATAAATAACATCATCTAAGGATATACCATTTTCAACAAAATATTCATTAAAAGCATAACTATAATAATCATCACATTCATCTTTATTTTTTATATCACAATATTCATCATAAGAAACGTGTGTAGTTTCAAAGGCTTTTATTGTCCCTTTAATAGCAAAAAATAAATTTTCTCTAACAAACACTTTAAATTCTAAATCATCCTCATATGGCATTACACTTACATATTTTCCCATATTACAATTTTCATCACTATCATTATCTATATATAAATATTTAAAAGTTCCATCATATGATACAAAATCCCTTTTAACTTTATTACTTGGTAATATATAACCAGTTTGAAAAATAGATTCTAATCTATTAATAGCATCAAATCTTATACCATGATATAGACAAATACAACGTCTTTCTATAACATCATCTGATAAACGTAATGAATCTGAAAATGTACTTTTTAGTTTTTTCTTCATTTTACCGCCTCTTCCATCAAGTGTTGCGTCCAATCACCACCCTTTAAATACTTAGCCATTTTTAGGGTATTTTTGTATATTTTTCGCTATTTGATGTAATTTTTACTAAAAAAATGTAATTACTTAATGTCTATTTTACCCCTATTTTATGGGTTTTTTTAAAATATATTGCATAATTTCCTATCAACCAATTTATATTAGTTTTATTATCATTCATTTGGATCAACTCCTTTAAATCAATATAATTATAACATAAAAAGTAGGATTTTACTCCTACTTTAATTAAGTATTATTTGTGTCTTTTATTTTCTTTCAATTCTAATTCAGCATATTTTTCGTTTATTTTTGAAACAACAGTGTTTATAAGATCATTTTCTATTCCGCACATATATGCTTGAAAAGAATAAGCAACTGCTTCATCTAAACTATTTTCATATAGCTTTGCTTTAGTAGGATCTATACTTATTAACTCTCTTTTTAAAGAAGCATCATTATTTAAAAACAACAAATTGCAAAGTACATGTCCTAATTCATGGGTGGTAATAGACTTAAGTTTAAGCATATCACCATATTCATGATCTGTTTCGGGATTAATAAATCTATCAAGATTAGGTCCAAATGCTATTGTTATAAATTCATAACCTTTCAAATTAAAAATTGAAAATAAAGTTTTTTGGCCAGCTATACATGCCATTGCATCTCTTTTTGAAATATTTGCTTTTTCGATTGAACTTTCTACATTATAACCAAGATTCATTAAATAACCTTTAATATATTTCTCACTTCCAATAGCATCAATTTTTGGAAATATTAGTGGATATTTTTCATATACACACTCTATTCCAAGCATTATCTCATTAACGGCTTCTTTGCTTAATCCTTCATAACTAACATTTTTTATCCCATATCTTTCTTTTGTATTTTGTTCTAGTTTTTTTATTAATAAACTTTCTTCCATAAATATTACCTCTTTTTTTAAGTATTTGACAGTCAATACCAAGTATCAAATACTATGCTGTTTTTAATACTTTTTTAGTTATTTTTATCATTATTTTATATATTTTCATCAAATTATGCAATAAGCATATACTTGTTTTTCCTTATTTTATAGGAGTTTCACGAATGGCTAGACTAAATAAACACCAACCAATTTATACTAGTTTTATTATCATTCATTTGGATCAACTCCTTTTAACACTATTAAAATTATATCATAAAAAGCAGGATTTTTAACCCTGCTTTTTATCTTTTAATATTATTATTTCGAGATTTTATAAGAATTTGATAATTATTCTCATCTAACGAAACATTTCTTTTTGAATAGTTATATAAATTTTTAACTTTAGTAAGTTTACTTTGAATATCAATACTAGTATCGCATATAGCATCTAAATACATTGAAATAAATTCATCTTCTGGAATATTATTCTTATAAAATGATTTTCTGTATTCTTCGTCAGTATAAACTCTAAATACTTTCGATGTTTGAACTTCAGGCATGCCATTTAATCTATGATAATACTTTCTTATTTTTTCAATTGTTAAGTGATATAAATGATAAAAATAAGGACTATTATCATTTGCAGCATTTTCTAATTTTTCAATACGATTATTCAAAATTGAAACATATTCTCTAGCATCTTCATCATCAAGTGGTGGTAAAGGTTTAGAAAACTTATTTAAAGTATATTGTTGTAATTTACTTAATTCACCGTTTTTATCAAATATTATTTTTGAAGTACCAACAATTGATAGTAGTGCATTATTTTGATTATTGAAGTCATTATCTACAGAAAGATATAAATCATTAATAGGTTTTTCAAAATATTCAATTCTGATTCCATCTATATAATTGTTACCACGAATTAAATGCTTAGGATCATCATTATCAAATATTATATGTAAATCTATATCAGAAGTATTATTATTAAATCCAGTTAGAAAACTACCATAGAAAAAACAACCTAATACATGTTCATTTTTCAAGTAGCCCATTTTATCAATAAATTTTAAAATTATATCGATAGGATTAATTCTTTCCATATAGTTTTCACCTCAAATAAATTGTATTATATTCTATCATAAAAAATTTTTTTAGTAAATAACTCTGCAAATAATAATCAGATATTTCTATCTAATTATTAAAAGATTAACCGTCAATACCAAGTATCAAATACTATGCTATTTTTGATACTTTTTTATTATTTTTTATCTTTATTTTACGTAGTCTTATTAAATTATGTAATAAGCATATACTTGTTTTTCCTTATTTTATAGGAGTTTCATGAATGGCTAGACTAAATCAATATCAACCAGTTTATATTAGTTTTATTTTCATTCATTTGGATTTTCTCCTTTAATTTCTAACTTTTTTTAATACCCTTATTACTTCTTGATTCTCCCTATCAAAATATTTTTTTCTTGGATTATCAGAAGATTCATTTGTCAACGAAGCAAACTCATCTAACTCTATTAAATCTAAATGAAAATTATCTTCTATTTCATTTTCAGTTCTATTAATGTTTTTTAAATCAATACCTCTATATTGTCCAAAATAAAACTTAGTTCTAACTAATCTATTTATAACCTCATCTCTTCTAGTTGGATAATTAGGTTGATAAAACTCAAGTAATAATAACTCTTTTAAACTATTCAAATCATAGACAATTCCCGTTTCTTCTTTTAATTCTCTAATAATAGCATCATCTGCTGTTTCACCTTTATCAATTGATCCACCTGGTAATAAAATAACTCCACCATAATGCGAGACTAATATTTTATTATCAGATAATAAAATGGCTCTTACTTTATTTCCAAATTTTTGAATTTCATCATTATTTAAATTGGAATCGTTTATTATTATATTTTCCATTTTATTCACCTCATTTTAAATCTTAGACTAAATAAACACCAACCAGTTTATATTAGTTTTATTTTCATTCATTTGAATCAACTCCTTTTAAAGTACCAATTCCAATATTAAATACTGTACCATTAATTAATTCATTTTTTATTATTTTTTGAAGACTTGTTTCTTCTGGTAATTCATTATAATTATTACATTCTTTTATATTAAATACAAAGTTTAATAAATCATGAGTGCATTCTTCACCATCTAAAACATCAAATAAACTATAAAATTTATATATATTTGTATTTTTATCTATTAATTTATTTAACTGATTACTTAACAACCATGAATTACATTTAAAAACTATATTATTAATATGAAATACTTCCCTTAATTTTTCTTTTGACAATTCAATAGAATCTATTACTTTGTCGAAATCTAATTTATTACAACCAGGAATATGTATTTTTATAATTGATTCATCATTAATTGTTTCTAATAATTCATATTGTAATCTACCAACTTCAATTAATTTAACTCTAACAAAATAATAAGCCCATAACATTTGTGATATTCTAACACTGCCATAATTTCTTCTTTCTAAATCATTTACGAAACACTCTTTTATTCTATTTTTATTAATACCAATTTGTTCTTGATCTAACTTATATTTTATAATATTTGCTTGACTTGTTTTATAACTTAATAAAATCATTAAATTAGTAACAAAAGGATCAATATGATTTGGAAATAGTTCATTCACTTCTTTATATTTCCAAAGTTCTTTTATTTTGGAAAAATCTTCATTATTTAAAAGATTATACATTTTATTAAATGAATCTAAAAATAATTTATTTGAATTAATACTACTTGCACATTTATAACATCTAACTCTATATTTATCATCTAAATCATAATATTCAAATGCACTATCTATATCATCTATTAAAATCATATAATCACCTCTTTTACTAAATCTTAGACTAAATAAACACCAACCAATTTATATTAGTTTTATTTTCATTCATCCTACTCAACTTCTTTAAATCTATAAATAATTATAACATAAAAAGTAGGATTTTACTCCTACTTTAAATAAGTATTATCTATGTATTTTACTTTCTTTTAATTCTAATTCATTTTTAAGTGTATTTGAAACTTCTTCCACAACTTTTTCATCAAAAGGATTAGGTAGATTATATTTATCTATTAATTCTTTAAAGGAATAATATGATGCTATGCTTCCTACTTGTTTAAAAATATCTAAACTGTTTTTTGATTTACTCCAGATTGAAAAAGCTCCAAAATATGATAAAGCATAATCAATATAATAAAATGGATCTAAATATATATGCGATTGTCTATAAAAATAGCCACCTGCATCTAGATTTATATGACCACTATTACTACCTTCTAAATGATATTTTTTAACTAGTTTAAGCCATGTTTTTCTAATATCTTCTATTTTTAAATTTTGATTAGAATAAATGCTTTCTTGGAATTCATCTACTAAACAAATATAAGGTAAATTACTTAGTAAATTATATATTTTGATAAAACAATATTTCTTATAATCGTCTTCATTAAATAAATTACTTACATACTTCATCATAATAAGTTCCATACTGTATGAAAATATTTCAGCAACTTCCATGGTTGGATATTTTAATAATGGTGAAACAATATAATCTTTATCTTTAATAGATGCACAGTATTTTTGAAATGAATGCCCCATTTCATGAGTAGTTGTTTGAACATCTAAATAATTATTTTTATAATTACCAGTTATAACAGGAATACAAGATTCAGTTAAATAATTGGTAATTGAAAAATTAACTTTATTGTCTCTTGTTTCTAAGTCAATATAATCATTATCAACCATATTATTAAATAAGTTTGATAATTCATCATCTACCCCACTAAAAGAATATTTTAATTTGCTTAATAAACTAGTTCCATATACGTTTATTTCAGGTGTTTTACTAAAGAAAACAGTATCATAATACTTTAATTCATCTAATTTTAATTCTTTCTTTTTGTACTCATTCATCATACTGCATATAGGTATTATATGTTTAATAATATTATTCCTAAACATGTTTATATCTTTATAATCATAATCAAATCTTTTTAATTTATAAAGACTATATTCTACATAATTATTAAATCCTAATTGTTTAGCTATTTTATTTCTAATAGTAATTAAATTATATAATATATTATCGTATTCTTTTTGCTTACTATAATAGAAATCATTAATGGTATCATGGGCTTTTTTTCTTATATTTCTATCTTTATTAGAAAATAATCCACTTATAGAGCCAATAGTTTTTTCTTCTCCATCAAATTCAATTTTAGTTTTATTTAGATTTCTATAATTCATTTTTAATTCATTTTCTTGTTTTACTAAATCAGCTATTTCATCAGATGTTATTCTTGATTGGTATTCTATAATTTTAAAGAAATTAGATGGTAAATATTTTAATAATTCTTCTTTAAATTTTGAATTATTTAATTCATTATAAAATGGTAAAAATAATGAATCAAATTTTATTTTTATAGAATTCCAATACTCTATTTCATTCTTAAAATACTCATCATCTACATTTCTCATATTTTTAATATCAGCATAATCATACATTTCTTCGATATGGTTTTGCATATTATTTATTGTTCTTACTATTTCAATATATTCATCAAAATCATTGCAACTAGTAAGTTTCTCTATTAAATCAACAATAATAATACTAGTTTTATCATAATCTATTCTTTCATACTTGATATCATTAAAATTTATCAATTATATCACTTCTTTCTAAGGCATCTGTTTAGGATACCAATTGATTACGGTTTTATTAAATCATTTTTCGGCGTTTATTTTGATCAACTTTTTTCAAACTATATTGATTATAACATAAAAAATAATAATATACTTGAATTATTAACAATATGTATATATAATAAGTGGCATAAGAAGGGGGATAATAATATGAATATTGTAGATTTATATATTTTTTCTATTTTATTATCAGGTACAATTGGTAAAAATATAGCAGCAAGTAAAGAACCAAAATATACATATGATGATATATTATTTACCCCAAAAGAAAAAGAAAATATCAATGTCGATTATAATTTTGATATAAATTCAATCAACTTTGGAAAAAATACAAAAACAGTAAAAGATTTTTGTATTAAATTAGAAGAAATTTTTACTCCTGAAGAATTAGCTTTATTTTATAACAATTTAAAACAATTAAAAATAAAAAGATTTTTTAATATATTTACTTCAGCAGATGGAAAATATGATGCTCAAAAAAATGTTATAACATTATATTCATTCAATCCTAAAAATTTAACACATGAATTATTCCATTCTACAGGTAGTTACTTTATAGAAACTGATGATTATATTTTCATTGCAACTGGCTTAAAAAAATACTTTATTATATATAATAATAAAATAGTTTCAGTCGGGACTGGGATTAATGAAGGTTATACCGAGCTATTAAATTTTAGATATCAAAAAGGGAATAAATTTGTATATAGAGAACAGCGTAAAATAGTTGAAGCATTAGAAATGATAATTAGCCAGTATAAAATGGAAAGATACTATTTAAAAGCTGATTTAAATACTTTAGTTGATACATTAGTTTACTACTCTTCTCAGGAAGATACTATGAACTTTTTATATAATACAGATGTAGATGTTAAATACTATTTTACATTACTGTTTAAGAGACCTAAAATAAGAGATGAAGTTAGAAAATACTTATTAAACTGTTATGCTAATAAACTATTAGAAGACTATAAAAATCAAATGATAACTAAAAAAGAATTAGAAAAAAATTTATTAGATTACGCTTGTTTAATAAATAGAAAATTTTTATTTAAAGAAACATTTTCTACACAGTACTTTTCAGAATTATTAAAAAATATGCTTAATGAAACTTTATTTAAAAATAATAATACGTACATAAAAAAGAAGTAGGATTCACCTACTTTTTTATATTATCTTGTTTTGATAATACTTTATTGCTTTTTCCTTTCTCAATTCTAGTCATTTTACCTAATTTAGCTGTTGTTTCAATTAAAATAATTGTTTTAATTATTTGGAGTTTTTCTTTTAAAGTAAATTGTTTTAATGCTTTTTGAATCGGTATTATATCTTTAAAATATGAATTACACTTTTCTAGCATTTCATAGCGATAGAATTTATCTACTCTTCTATTATTTCTTATATCAATATATTTATAATTATCTTTTTTACATAATGTATAACCAGTATTTTCAAGTCTAGGAAGAGAAAAAACTATATATTTAATACCATTCTCTCCTACTACTTCTTTATATCCTGATTTAGTACAATTAACTATTTTTCCATAATAATAATCTTCAAACATATAAACACCTTTATCTTAAGTTAATTATAACATAAAAAGTAGGGATGTCCCTACTTTTTATATTTCTATAAACAAAAATCGGTTTTAGTAAATTGTTTATTTTTTTCAATTGAGATACGTTCTGTATTAACTTCATCTATATTTTGATTTGCTTTTTCTTTTCCAAATAATCGAAGCATATACCAATAATAAGTTTCATATGAAAAACATTTATCTCCACTTTCTGCTTCAATCATAGATTCTGCTAATAATTTTATAACTTCTCTTTTTAGATTTTTATTGCTATCAAGTTTATCTGCAAATATTTTAAACATTTCAACTACATCAATATCTTCTTTATATGCAAGTGCGCAATCTATTGTTTTTTTTGCTTCTTCATTTTCAACTTGGAGAACTTTGATCATTTTTTCATAATCACTTAATAATTTTTCATAGTTTTCTTTCAATTGTAAATATGCGTTTGGTTTATCCATCTTGTTTTCCCCCTCTTTTTATGCTTTTTATTGTACTATATAGTACTACAAAAATCAACTATTTGTTACATTTTTTTATTAAGAACCGGTACTACAGTACTTTTTCATACCTATGTGAAATATATATTCACTTATAATAAATGAAATGATTGTTACAAGTGGCATGAATACATATAATATATTCCCTGTTTTATCTGTTAAATAACTTATTGGATAATAGTTAATTAAAACTATTGGTATGACGAATGTAAAAAACATTCTAACTGGTTTTTTATAGATACTAAGCGGATATTCTGCTACTTGCTTAGTACCATTAGTTATTATATTAATTGCTTCTATTCCTTGTACTGTTACAAAGCAAAAACTAGCTCCAATTATAAATAAAGATATAATTAATATAAAACATCCTATTACCATAGTAATCAATAATGATATTTTTAGTAGTGTTAGATTAGTTATTACTTTAGAAGCACTATAAATATAAATTAATAATGCACATAATGTTCTGCCAAACTTTTCATAGCATATATCACTACCAAATATTTGGATAAAAATACTTCTTGGTCTAATTAACAATAAATCAAAATCTCCTCTAACAATGAGCTTATCAAAATGATCAAATCCTCTTGCAAATAATTCTGCTAGTGAATAGCCTAACCAAATAGTAGAAAATCCTAATAACATTTCATTAATATCAAATGTGTTTAACAATTTAAATTTTAAAAATAAAGCATAAATAGTAAATAGTTCTACTAACATATAAATAGCTTGAGATATACAACTTAATATAAATGAAGATTTATATTCAAGACTAACTTTTAAGTGCATAGATAAATAATTTTTTATTAGTTTCATATTAACCTCCTTGGATAGATGCTTTAGTAAGCACTTTCTTCATAATTAATTTTCCAATTAAGATTAATATAAATATCCATATTATTTGCATAAATATACTTATTAAAACGTTACTTAATACCATACTTCCTGAATATGTTTGATATGCTAAATCACTTATTAATCTAAATGGTAATAAGTAATTAATGGTGTTTAAAATATCAGGAAGTAATGGAAGTGGTATAGCAATTCCTGATAAGAGAGCCATAAACGTATAAAATATACTTCCTATGCCTTTATCTTCGTTTGTAAAAAAACTAATACTTTGTATTATCATGTTTATACCTGTTATTACTAAAGTTCCTAAGAATAAAGATATTATGAATAGTAATAGTGAAATTATAGATACTGGTGCGACTAATTTATATCCTACTGGTAATAAAACTGCAAATATTAATACAGGTAAACATCTTAACATACATGATGCATATCTTTTAGATAACATTTTAAGATACCACCACCAGTATAAATCATATGGTCTACATAACTCATAAGCTACTCCACCATTCTTTATTTGACTCATAATCTGACCGTCATTTAAAGATGGATATACTAAACTAAAGAAAGCTTGATTTAGCCAAACATAACACATTAATTGATTTATACTAAAATTAGCTAAACTAGCATGTGAATAAAATGCTGTATAAATAAACGATAATATAATTCCCCAAAAGAACTGAGTTGATAGACCAGCTAAAGCTGCAGTACGATACTGTAATCCTACCATCAGTTCACTTTTAAAATAACTGTAATATGCTCTCATATATCAAATTCCTGATATAGTTTAACTATTATATTATCAATATCTTCATCTATTACATTAACATCATCTATTTCACATACTTTTGATTATTCTCTTATTACTTTAGAAATGGTATTCTTTTCCATATTTACATCTAATAGTATTTTATTTTTCTTTTTTTCTATTATTTTTGTATATTTAATATCTGGAATATTAGAAATTTTTTTAAATAAAATTTCTACTTTTTTATTTTTATTAAATTTCTTTTTAATATCTTGAAGTCTACCATCATATAATTTTTTACCATGTCCAATAACTATTATTCTATCAGTTAAAGCTTCTATATCAGTCATATCATGACTAGTTAATATGATAGTAACTTTCTTTCTTTTGTTTATTTCTTTTATGAATTTTCTAACTTCTACTTTGGATATTGCATCAAGTCCAATAGTAGGTTCATCTAGAAATAAAATTTTAGGGTCATGAATTAAAGATGCCGCTATTTCTGCTCGCATTCTTTGTCCTAGACTTAATTGTCTTACTGGTGTTTTTAAAATATCTTTTAAATTTAATAGTTTAACCAATTCTTCTTTTCTTAATTCATAATCTTCATCTGATACTTTATAAATGTCTTTTAAAAGAAGAAAAGATTCTTCTACTGGTATATCCCACCACAGTTGAGACTTTTGCCCAAAGACTACTCCAATATTCTTAACGTACTTTATTCTATTATTGAAGGGATTGAATCCATCTACTATTATTTCTCCGCTATCAGGTCTAAGTATTCCTGTTAGCATTTTAATAGTTGTAGATTTTCCTGCTCCATTTGGTCCAATATAGGCTACTATTTCGCCTTCATTAATATCAAATGAAATATCATTTACTGCTTTTATCTCAGTCGTTTTTCTTTTTATTAAGGATTTAAAAGCATTCTTTAGACCACTATCACGTTTAACTACTTTAAACGTCTTACTGAGATTCCTTACTGTAATAAAACTCATACATCCTCCTATTTAAATTTGACACCTAAAAACTATTATTTGGGTATTATACCTCCTTTCTTATACAACGCAAAAAAGCCACATTTTTCTATGTAGTACCCCTAAGCATTATATGCCCCAATAAATAAATTTTTGCAAAACGTCGAGATAAGTATATAATATCATTTTAAAAAAAGCAACACTTTAATATAAAAAATAGTTTAAAATACTTTAAACTATTTTATTTTACATTTATAACTTGTTTTTGATACTTCAATATCTTTTGTTTTTTCTTCTACTATTTCTTCATAAAACTTAGCTATTTCTAAATTTTTAGTTAATTCACTAATACTTTCTTTATAATAACTTTTAAGTATTGGATTTAAAATACTATTATACTTTGATTCTAAATAATTTAGATATCTAATATTTTTTTCTACTGCAATTTCACTTGCATTTCCTAATGTATCATATAAATTATCTACTATACTTATTGGATATATATTATTACACGCATCACGACGTGGCATAATAGCTATATCATTATATTCCTCATTATGTTTAATAGATCTTTTGAATTCTTCAATGTTATTATATGGGAATACTACTTTGTATTCTTCATGACTAGTTCCATTATCATTAAATACTATACTACTTTCTACTAAATAACACTTTGATGCAATATAACCATTAATTATTTTTCCATTTCTTGTTTCCTCACAAAGTTCTAATACTGCATATTTTACTGGATACCCACTTTTGTTCTTCATTACTTTAATTCTCCTTGCTTATTTAACTTTCTTTTTATCGATATTTTTAAAACTATACTGCGAATTATCATCAAATAGATAATTAAATAAATCATCTATTTTTGGTACACGATCATAAAATAATATTTCTTTAGTTCTATCACTACCAATACAAGCTTTTTCTAACTTATCATAATCAATAACTGTATTAGAAATAGCTTCACCTGTTTCTAATGTTATTCTGTAATAGCAGTTTTCACAATATAAACATTTATCCATATCACATAGTCCGCCAAACAAATGATACTTACTACAATGATTGTTGATTCCTATTCTAGTTTGAAATAATGCTTTACCTACTACTAAATTTTTAATATTTGATGCATCTTTTATCTTATTTTCCACCATATTTGCTCCTTATATCCTTTTAGTTAACCAAAGTATAACATATAAAAAGATAGAAGTGTATACATATACAACAAATTATTATATTTCTTCTACTTTAGATAAAATATTATTCTTCACTTCATCTTTTGCTTTACCCATAAAGTTTGAAGCTACAGTTTCTAATTTAGGCATATATGCAAATCTAATTTCTTCATTTTTCTTCTAAAATAGTTGGAAATAATTTTCTACATAAATGAGACATTTGTTCACCATATTTTTTCTTAATATAATATAAGTCATCCTTCATAACATTTCCTCTTATTTGTGTGTTATTATAGCACAAAATATAAAAAAACAAGAAATGATTACTATCATTTCTGATTATTTATTTTCTTTAATATCTTTAATTTTACCTTTAACTTTATTTATATCATTTTCTTTAGATTTTACTAATTCATCTATATATGCTTCAAGAGTACTAGTAATTACTTCATCACTATACATTGCTTCTTTTAAAGAACTAGATAGATAAAATCGATGTTTTAATATCATTTTATCAATTGGCATTTGTTTTAAAATGAGTATAGATCCTTCTGTTTTAGAATCTTCATAATATGTTGCATTTTCTTTTAAAAAAGTATCAATATTTTCATTATCTAATTTAAAATTAACACCAATATCTTTTTTAGTTAAATAATTTAAAAGTGTTGTTGCATATGTATCAATTAAACTATATGATACCTTGTCTAATTTAATATCACTCCTTCTAAAAACAATTAATAAATTTACAAATAAATCTTCAAATTCAATATTTACTTTTTCTTTCATATTATCTCCTTCTTTATAAAAATATTCTAAATATTAAATTCATATACATTTTCTATATAATGTTCGTCTAAAACATTCCATGGTTCTTGTCCTATAAAAATTCCTCCTAGGTGTTTATAGAATTCATTAGATGGATTATTTTCTAAGCAACCAATAATTACTTTATTATATCCAAGACTTCTAAATACTTCAAAGTCTTTATTAATTAATATTTTTCCATATCCTTTACCCTTTTCCTTAGTTTTTAAATAAAGTACTTGTACTTCACCATAATCTTCATAATTGTTTCTACTACATTTTTTTAATTTTAAAATTCCTATAACTTCATTATCTTCTTCTAAAACATAATTATAATTATCTTGTTTAAAATTACTAATATCTTTTTTTATTCTAGAATCTCTATTATCAATCATAAACTTTAATAATTTATCAGAAACTATTCCTTTTAAATTTTCGTTCCAACTATTTATATTGATATCTACCCACTCTTCACAATCTTTTAATTCTTTTTGTCTAATTATCATTTAACGCTCCTATGTTAATTTAATTATAGCACATAAAAATAAAAAAATGAGATATTAATCTCATTTTATTTACTTATTATATTTTTTATTTCATTAGCTATTTCTTCTACAGATAAATAATCTGAGTTAAAGCATAAATCATAATTACTAATATTATCTAGTTCAGTACCTGTATAATATTTATAATATTTTCTTCTATTTTTATTTATCTTTCTTACTTCTTTTAAAGCTTTATCTTTAGCTAATCCAAAGTATTTTATAGCTCTTTTAACTTTACCTTCTTCACTATTATAAATAAAGACTTTTAAAACATTTTTATTATCATTTAAAATATTACCAGCACATCTACCTACTATAACACATGATTCTTTTTTAGCTAATTTTTTTATTACTTTTTGTTCTGCTAGATAAATTAAATCACTATTATTATCTATATAATTAGCTGTTTTCTTTTCGTCTTCTGATACTATATATTCTTTAGTTAAACCAGACTCTTTAGCTGTTAAAGCAATTAATTCTTTATCATAGAAATTAATACCTAATTGTTCAGCTAATATTTTTCCAACAAATCTACCACCAGATCCATATTCTCTAGCTATAGTTATTACAATCTTTTTACCATTATATGTATTATTAACTTTTTCATCTTCAATAATTATATTTTCTTTATCTTTACTTAAAATTTTATATTCTGACATAAATACAAATATAGCTAAAATAAACGTTAAAGTATCTGCTATTAATCCTGCGTATAATACCCCATAAATGCCCATATTTAAGACTAAACCTAAAATCAAAGAAATTGGTATTAATAGAATAATTTGTCTTGTAAAAGCAAGCATTGTTGCTTTAAATACTTTTCCTAAAGATTGAAGTAAAACAGATGTTGTCATTTCTAAAGCATTTAAACCACATACTAAGATAAATGAATGACACATAAGTTTCGCAAAATCTATAAATAATTTATAACTAGGATCACTTTTAGAAATAAATATATTAGCTATTTCTCTAGGGAATAAAACAAATAAGATATTAAAGATAATTCCTATAGTAAAGTTAGTGATTAATACTTTTCTTAATACTTCTTGTACACGTTTCTTATTACCAGCTCCATAATTATATCCAATAATTGGTTGAGCTCCGATTGATATACCTATAACTGTAGAAATATATAAACTGTTTACTTTAGAAATAATTCCATATACAGAAAGTGGAATATCACTACCAAATCTTGAATTAGTTCCAAGTTTAGTCATAACATTATTCATAAATATAAATAATACTAATACAGTAATTTGAGTAATAAAAGAAGATAAACCAAGGGATAATATTTTAAAAATATCTTTATCTATTTTAAAATCTTTTTTTGCTAATTTAACAGATTTTATTTTAAATAAATAGCGAATAGCCATTATAAATGAGACAATTTGTCCTAATATAGTAGCTAATGCTCCACCTTTAACTCCCATATTAAAATAGAATATAAAAATTGGGTCTAAGATTATATTAATAATTGCTCCAATTACTAACATTTGCATTGAATATTTTGGACTACCATCTGATCTAATAATACTAGATAATGATGAATATATAATCATAAATGGTGCACCTAATACTATTATTCTTCCATAATCTAAAGCATATTTATAAACACTATCAGTACATCCAAATACATAAATTAATTTAGGTAATAGAATATAAGAAATAATACTTAATACTAAAGCATTTATAATAGTTAAAGTAGTAGTTTGCCCTATACTTTTAGCTGCATCATTATTTTTCTTTTCTCCTAATTTTAATGATAAGTATGCTGCACCTCCATTTCCTATTAGTGATGCGATAGCACTTAATAATATTATTAATGGGAATAATACATTAGTAGCTGCATTTCCTAAAGTACCTACACCCTTCCCAATAAATATTTGGTCAACAATATTATAAATTGAATTTATTAATGAACTAATAACACATGGTACTGCAAAAGCTACTAATAATTTATTAATTTTTTCAGTACCTAAATTTAATTCTTTTTTCATAAATTTTTTCCTCCTTTTTTTATGCAACTCTACAACTATAACACATTTTTTTGTTTTTCGTAAGAAAAAAATAATTTTTTTCATAAAAAAAGAAAGATAAGCTTTCTATTTTATTAAATATGCATATATATCTAAAGCTAATTTATCTACTTTATGTCTTAAAAATCCAAGAGATGTATCTACATAGTTATTATGAATAATTTGTACCCCAAGTTTTTTTAAGTTTTCTTTATCAAATTCTACTTCATCTTTTTGTTCAGTAGTTCTGTATTTTTCCAATATATCTTGATCAATAATACCATCATTTACTAAAACTATATCTACTTTTCTTTTACCTAAGTATTTATTTAAGGTTTTAATATGATCACTAGCTGTATAATTATCTGTTTCTCCTGGTTGTGTAACCATATTACATGCATACATGATCTTAGCTTTACTATTTTTTAAAGCTTTTTTCATATCATCATTAATTAAATTAGGAATAACACTAGTAAATAGGCTTCCCATGCTTAGTATTATTAAATCGGCATTTTTTATTTCATCTAACACAAGCGGATTAGTATGGGCTTTTTCTTTATAAAATACTTTTTTAATTCCTTTTCCAGATTCAGTAATATTATGTTCCCCTACTATAATGCTATTATCTTTCATTAATCCAGCGAGTACTACGTTTTCTTCAGTTAGTGGTAATACTTTACCTTTTAAATTAAATACTTTAGATAGTGACGCTATTCCTTCTGATAAATTGCCTTTTATATTAGCTAATGCTGTTAGTAATAAATTACCAACTGTATGGCCATTTAAATCACTTGTTGTTTCAAAACGATAATTCATTAGTTTTTCAATTAATGGTTCTGTTTCTGATAAAGATGTTAATACTTGTCTAATATCACCAACTGCGATTATATTGAATTCTTCTCTTAATCTACCTGTACTTCTTCCATCATCACTAACAGCAACAACAGCCGTTATATCAAGTGGAAATAATTTTAATCCTTTAAGAAGAGTTGACATTCCTGTTCCTCCACCTAATACCACTATTTTTTTATTACTCATTATTATATCACCTATTAAATTATAGCACAAAAAAAGGATAAAATGAATTATCCTTTAATGCGCTCAAATATATAAGAAAATAGTTTACGAAGTTCTGTTTTATCTTTACTACTTAATAATACAAAATTAAGTTTTAATTGGTAACCACTATCAAATGATAAAAGTATTGCTGCACTTAACTTCTTAAAAAGAATTGCTCCACTTGAAATAGATGTATATGGGATAATGTGAATCTTTTTACTATTATTTAATGGATTAACATCAAATAATATCATTCTTTCATTAGTAAATACGCCTTTATCTCGTGATGTTTTATATGCTTTAACAATAACTTCCCCTTTTCTTAAGTAATCAGTTACATAAGTAGGTAAATCATCTATATTTACTTCTTTGTTAAAATTAAAGTATTTAGTTAGTTCTTTGTATTTAATGTATGCCATATTATCACCTATTATTAGATTACTATTAATGTAAAAAAAAATCAAGGAAAACCTTGATTTTTTAAGTTTGATTAATTTATTAGTTTGCTTCTACTACAGTATATTTGTAAGATGTTCCGTTGGTAAATGTTACTACCATATTTCCTGCATCACTAGTTCCATTCATAGCATGTATTAAATTATATTCAGTATCAGTAATATAGTATGTAATTGTACGTGTATTAAATTCGTAGTTGAATGGATTTTCGCTACTAGAATAAGGATTTATTTGTGTTTGAGAACCATCTGCTGCATAGTAAGTGATACTTGATACATATGTTCCGTATGGTATTCCGTATGGTAAATCAAACTCAATATAATTTTTACCATATTCTTGGCCAAGGTGTGTATTAAATCTTACATCATATGTATAAGTAGTTGTTAAGTTATTGTATTCTACAGATGCTGTTCTACCATTTCCTACGTTAGATGATCCAGTATCAAATCCTTTGATTGTAACATTTTTACGATTATTTGTTGAACAAACAATATTACCATACCAGTTAGTACGACAATTGTTTAATTCAATTGTTTGATTCTTACTTTGATCGTTGTACATTTCTATAATCTTTAGTGTTGATGCATTAAAGTCTTGATAACGAACATATTTAGCATTAACACTTTCTACTTTTATACCTTCAAATTTAACTTCGTTTACTACAACTGTACGTGTTTCAGTAGCAGAATTTCCATTAGCATCAGTTGCTGTATAAGTTATAGTATAAGTATCAGCTTTTCTAGTATTAACTTCACCTGTAGTTGTTACATTAACTTCTCCATCAAAATTATCTTTTGCAGTAGCACCTAAGTCAGTGTAAGTACCATTAACAAATATATTTACTGTTTTATCGCCATTTAATGTAATAACTGGAGCTGTTCTATCAACTGTTGCAGTTAATGTTGTTGAATATGTATATTCCCCTTTTAATTCATTATTAGTATCTGTCCAAACAACATTAAGTTCTTTTCCATCATCATAAACTTTTGGTAAATTAACGCTTACTGTTCCATCGTTTTCAGTATATGTATAAGTTTTAATACCATCTGCAAAAGTTGCTTTATTTAAGGAATCACTAATTGTATAAGTGATAGTTGATGGTTCATTAACTGTTACTGTACGTGTTGCAGTAGCAGAATTTCCATTAGCATCTGTTGCTACATAAGTTACATAATAAGTACCTGCTTTATTTGTATTTACTGTATTTTCAATAATTAATACTTCTACTTTCCCATCGAAGTTATCATAAGCAGTAGCACCTAAATCATTATAAGTATTACCAGCATAAAGTGGTTTTGCATTTTCATCTGTGATGATTGTTATTTCTGGAGCTGTTCTATCTACTGTTGCAGTTAATGTCATTGAACTTGTATATTCCCCTTTTAATTCATTATTAGTATCTGTCCAAACAACATTAAGTTCTTTTCCATCTTTTCCATATACTTTTGGCGTTTTAACTTCTACACTTCCATCATGTTCAGTATATTCATATACTGTTTCATTATTAGCAAATGTAGCTTGATTTAATGAGTCATTAATTGTGTATGTAACTGTTACAGTATTTCTATCATATAATTCTTGATCAAATACTTCAGCAACATCAACATGGAATGCTTCTTCAGCTAGTTTTAAAACATAACATTTATAAACATATCCATCTTTTCCTTTTACATATAATGGTAATTCTTTGTTGATTAGTGATCTTATTTCTTCATCATCTAATGAAATTATTGTTTGATTTTTATCACCAAATGCTGCGTTTTTAATTTCATCAGTTAATTTTAATGTTGATGAAGTCATGTATTTATAATTACTTCCAGCTAATCCATGACCATCTTCTGGTATAGCTACACCTTCATTTAATTTAAAGATTTTAACTGTAACTTCTGTAATATCATATTGTGCTTTAATAATTAAGTCTTCTTTAACGTTAGTATAATCACCTTCCCATGTATTATTAAATGTGTAAGTAACCCCTTTTCTTACAACATTAGGTACATTAGTAGGTTGAGTTGCATCATGTTTATATAATACTTTTTGTGGACTAACGATATCTTCACCTTTAATATTTACAAATCTAACTGTAAAATATGTATCATTTAATCTTTGAATTTCATCAATTGCTTTAATTGTATCTTCTACAATTTTATCTATTTTTTCTTTTGTTGTAGCTTTTTCGATATTTTCTTTTGCTTCTATTTTGATGTTATCTATTTTTTGTTGATTTTTTTCTGTGTATTCTGCGTCTTTACCATTTGTATATTTATCAATGAAGTCTTCTTTTTCTTTTTTGTATTTATCTAAGTAGTCATTAATTAATTTATCAATTTTATCTTTTGCCTCTTTTAATTCTTTTTCAATTTCAGCGATTGTTGTAGATTTATTTATATTAGATGACCCCTCGCTAACGATTTTTTCATGTTCATCTTTGATGTCATCATATATATAATCCTTTTTATACTTTTCTAAATCTTTAACTGCTTGTTTTTGAGCTTCATCAAATAAACTATCTAATAAGTCAAATCCTCTTTCTTTTGCTTCATCTACTGATGATTTTGTTTGCTGATTATCAATGTCGGTATAGATAGTAGTTAAAACTTGCTTAATATCTTCTTCTTTAAATCCTAACTTATCTGCATATTCTTTAACTAATTCTTTAGCTGCTTCTTTGTATGCTTCTAAGTCTTCTTTAATTAGTTTATCAATAGCTTCTTTTCCATCTTCTAGTTTCTTATTGATTTCATCTTTTGTATCAGAATTATTTATCTTATCTGTATATTCTTCTATAACTTTGTTGTATTCTTCATCATTAGTAAATTCATAATCACCTTTATGATTGTTTAATTCATCAATTGCTTGTTGTTTATCTTTAGATAAATCAATAGTTGGTACAACTTTTGGTTGATTGTTGTTTTTTACTTGATCATTATTTACTACTGGTGTAGTAATAACAGTTGTTGTTTCCTCTTCTGTTGTAGTAATTTCTGGTTCTTTTGTTGTTTCTTGTTCTTCTGGTGTAATGATGTCACCATTTAGTTTCCTATCATCTTTATTATTTCTAGGATTGGCAAAAGTGAACATAAATAAACCTAAAACAATAAATAAAACGATAGCAAACAATCTTTTCTTATTCATATATACCTCCCTTTCTATATATACAAACAAAAAAGCATTTATACAATGTATAAATGCAGCTGACTACCATAACGTTTTACATCTTAGGTTCTAAAGCTTTGCGTCACTACTTTTCAATAGTTTTGCCAATGTGTTTTTTTCTAGATGTGCCCTCTTGCTTCTTCGTTTTAATATATTCTATACTATTTTCCTTAATTTGTAAACAAAAACTTTATCTTTTTATTTACCTAATGGCCATATTTTAAACCAAACTTTGCCAATTATTTGCTTTTTTGGTACAAATCCGTAGTCTCTACTATCGTTTGAATCACTTCTATTATCTCCTAAAACTAAATATTCTCCCTCAGGAATTAGTTTAGAAGTAAAGTCTTCAGTAATAACATCATCATTTAAATAATCTTCTTTGTATTCTACTCCATTAATATATAGCCTATTATTTTTATATTCAATTACTTCACCTGGTAGACCAATAACACGTTTAATCATGTATTTTTCTGATTCAGATAAAATAACAATATCTCCTCTTTTTATTTCACCAAACTTATATGCTAACTTATTTATAACACCAACACTTCCTTCTTTATAAGTAGGTGACATAGATGGACCAACCACTTGATGTAGTCCTATAACAAAAATAAATAATAAAAATACTAATATAGCTACAACGATATATTTAAATGTGTCTCTAAAAAATTCTGTAATACCACGTAAATCCATATACAATCTCCTATCTATTTTCTAATAAGATTATAACACAGTATTATTTTCAAGTAAACAAAAAGACTTGGTTATCTACTACCAAATCTTGTAAATGGAAATATTATAAATCTTGCATGACCAACAATCTCATCTTTAGTTACTAATCCTATTACTCTACTATCCAGTGAATTAGTTCTATTATCTCCTAAAACATAATATTGATCATTACCTATAATTTGATCTTCTATATCAGCTGTATATTTAGTACTATGGTTATCTTCTACTAAGTTTCCATCTACATATAATTTATTATCTTTATATGAAATAGTTTCACCCGGTAACCCTATTACTCTTTTTATAATTTTTTCAGTACCAATATCTATTACTACTATATCAAATCTTTTAATACCGTTTATTTTCATACCAATTTTGTCTAAAATCATTATATCTTTATTATGAAGTGTATCTTCCATACTAGGACCATGTACTATTACAGTAGTTATAATAAATTGTTTTATTAATAAAACCACTATTAGTATTACTATATATGGTATTAATTCTTTCAACCACTTTTTATTATTCATAATATCCTCCAATATGCAAAAAAGATAAGGACTTATGCTGCCTTATCTTCTTTATTTCTTCTTTCTGGTATTCTATAAGCTCCAACTTTGTCTCTTAAGAATGTTAATTTAGCACGTCTAACTTTACCTTTTCTAATTACTGTAATGTTAGCTAATTTTGGAGAATGAACTGGGAAAATTCTTTCAACACCAACACCAGCAGAAACTTTTCTAACTGTAAATGTTTCAGAAACTCCTCCATTCTTACGAGCTACAACAACACCTTCGAATGCTTGGATTCTTTCTTTGTTACCTTCAACGATCTTAACGTCAACTCTAACTGTATCTCCTACACGGAATTCAGGAACGTTAGGATTTAATTGCTTATTTGTAATTTTATCGATTACATTTGCCATTTCGAATCTCTCCTTTCTTGTTTTTACGGAAATCATATTTCTAATAAACATCGGATTACCAACGACATAAATTATAACATATATTCTTTTAATATGCAACAACTATTTATCTAAAGTATATACTTTTACATTTTCATTAGATTCAATAAATTCATCTATAGTATCAGTATTAGAATGATTGGTTTCAATAAGAGTGTAATTATCTGTTTCTCCTTTTATCTAGATTTTCCTTCTTTAATGTTTTCATTTTGATATTGTAATTGTTGTTCTAAAAAGAATAATCTTACTTTAAGTTCATGCTCTAGAATTCCCAATTTCTTTTCCATTGTATCAAAATCAGAATCACTTAAATGCTTCTTATATTTATTAATAAGTTCCATTCTTAAGCGATTAACTTCATCTAAGCCTTGATGATAAGTAGATCCTGTTTCATCATCAGATTCAAATATAATATTTAATAGACTTACTAGTTTTTTAAATTTTAAATCTATTTTTTTCTTTGCTACTTTATTAGCTAATGTTGGATTAATAATTACAACTTTATTTACGTTAATAGCATCTTCTATTTTAATTCCCTTTTTAGGAGATAAATCATATCCTTCCATTTTATCGTACTCAAAATAAGTAATTGATTTATCTTCTTTATTTTTTATAATATGATATCTTTTATCCAACATAAACTTCACCTCAGTTATTTTAATAAATCTGGTCTTCTATCCTTAGTTCTATTATAGCGCGATTTAGCTCTAAATTCATCTATTTTTTTATGGTCCCCTGATAATAATACTTCTGGTACTTTCATACCTCTAAATTCAGCTGGTTTAGTATAAGTTTCATAATCAAGTAAATTATCATTAAAACTATCATTTATATGGCTATCTTTGTTAATAACACCATCTACTAGTCTAACTATACTATCAGTTAATATCATAGCTGGAATTTCGCCACCTGTTAATACATAGTCACCAATACTTATTTCTAAATCAACTATACTTCTTATTCTTTCATCAAATCCTTCATAATGACCACAAATAAGTATTAAATGTTTTTCTTGACTTAAATCATAAGCAATAGTTTGATTATATGTTTTACCATCTGGAGTTAACATAATTACTTTAGAATCATTAGTTTTAATATCTTCTATCGCATCAAATATTGGTTGGCACATAAGTACCATTCCACTTCCTCCACCGTATGGTGTATCATCTACTTTATTATTTTTTTCTTTAGAATATTTTCTAAAATCAATAATATTTATTTCAATTTTTTTATTTTCTTTAGCTCTTTTAATTATTGATTCATTAAACACACCATCAAACATTTCAGGAAACAATGTTAATATATCTATTTTCATTAAAACATCCCCTTAATTGGCTCTATAACTATTTTCTTTTCAGCTAAATTAACTTCTTTAATAAATTCATCTTGCATTGGTACAAATACATCTTTATCACTTGTCTTAATAACTAAAAATTTATTATGACCACTATCTCTAATATCTGTAATAACACCAACAACTTCATTATTTACATATACATCAAGATTAATTAAATCACTGTCTAAATATTCATCATTATCTAATTTTAAATCTTCTTTTTTGATATATACGTATAATCCTTTATAACGAATAATTTCATTTATATCAGAATAACCTTTCATAGTTATCATTTCAAATACTTTATGATGACGATAACTATTAATTACTTCTTTTTCTTTTTTTCTACCAATATAAATAGTCATACCAGGTATAAACACTTTATCTTTCTTTTCAAAATCAGAAAGAATTCTAACTTCTCCTTTTAATCCATGAGTATTTACTATTTTACCAATATAAATATATTCATCCATTAATATCACTCTTTTCTTCAAATAAAATTTTCTTAAAAAAATTTGAATCACTATTTTCTATTTAATTCATATAATAATATACTTGTTGCAACCCCTACATTTAAACTTTCTACGTGACTATCCATTTCAATATATATAAATTTATCACATATATCCAATATTTCTTTACTTACTCCTCTACCTTCATTTCCCATAACTAAACAAAAGCATTCTTTATCTCTAGAAGTTAAGTTTCTAATATCTTCTCCATATTCTACATTAGTTCCTAAAATAGGTATTTCTTTATCTTTTAAGTCTTTAATAATTTCCATTAAATTACCAGTTACTATATTCATATGAAAACCATTACCTTGAGTAGATCTAATTACTTTTTCATTATATAAATCACAGCATCCCTCACCTAAAACCAATGTATCTATACCAAAAGCTTTACTACTTCTTATGATTGTACCAATATTTCCTGGATCTTGTACTCTATCTAACATTAAAATTCTTTTTCCTAAATCATTATTTTCTTCTTTCTTTTTGCATAGTCCAAAAATATGCGAAGGTGTTTCCAAAGTAGATAAAGCTTTAATAATATCATTTGATACATAAGTTATAGGAGCATCTAATATAGTTACTTCATCTTCTAAAATAAGTATTTCTTCTAAAAGTCCACTACGATAAGCTTCTATTACTAAATGCTCTCCCTCTACTAAGAATTCATTATATAAATCACGATATTTTTTATCTCTTAATTTTAAGCATTTTTTGATTTTATCATTTTCTAAACTAGTAATTAACATAATCCACCTCTAATAATTTTTCATTATTCTTCTAATTTCTTTATAATTAGGATAATTTTCTCCTACAACACGCCAAAATTTTCTAGAATGATTCATTTCTATAAAATGTGATAATTCATGAACTATAACATAATCCAAGCAATCTATATCTTTTTTTATTAATTCTAAATTTAAAGTAACTCTAACTAACTTTGAATTACATACACCCCAACGTGTAGTCATTTTTCTGATAGTTAAACTTGGATATGGAATTTCATAAGTAAATAAATTATACCAATAATCAAGTCTTTCTTTAAATAATTTTTCTGCTTCTTTTTTTAACCATTTATTAATATCTAAATTACTAGGTATAAATATTTTATCATCACCAATAATTACTTCTTTAGAATTAGTTTTTACTACATCATATTTAGTTCCTAAATAATAAAAATCTTTTTTTAAATCACTTTTATATTTAGCTTTATTATACATCTTTATAATAGAATCCATATTATCTTTTACTAATCTTAATACAGCTCTATCAGACATAAAACTTGAAGTAGTTACATATAAATTTAAGTCATCTTTAACTCTTAGATAAGTATTTTTTTGTTTTAATTTTTTAGTAACTATTATATCTAATTTATTATCATCTATGAAGATTTCCATACTACCACTCTCAAATCTATTTTATTTTACCATAAATATTAAAAAAATTATAGTATAAATAGTTAATATTAGTTCAAATTATTTATAGGAGGATTTTATGAATATAGATATTAGAAGTTATATTATTAATAATTTTAAAGATGATGATAAAGATATGTTAAAAGAATCGATTCAAGATAGTATTAAAGATAATGATGAAGAAGTATTGCCTGGTATGGGTGTTTTATTTGAATTATTATGGAATAATAGTAATGATTCTTTAAAAGAAGAAGTTTTGGATATATTAATTAATAGTATTAAGAATAGCTAGTAGTTATTCTTTTTTTTATTTTTAGTATTGACTTAAATTAAAAATAGTTATATAATTTAAATGTTCCATGAAAAAGGAAGTTAATGCTTCGCTAGCTCAGCTGGATAGAGCAATGCCCTTCTAAGGCATCGGTCTGGGGTTCGAATCCCTAGCGGGGCACCATTTTTGAAAGAAAAGAACTTGAAAAAGTTCTTTTTTCATACATAAAAAGGAGTTTTATGAAAGTTATATTTTTAGATTTTAATGGGGTTTTAGATACCTATGATAATATGGATGTTATTAATAAAGATAACTTAGAACGTTTAAAGACTATTGTTTCTTCTACAGATGGTAAAATAGTTATCTCATCTTCATTAAAGAATAGATTTTATTATACTGGTACTCATAGTAGATTAATGATTTATTTACTTAATACTTTAAAAAATAATGGTATAGACGTTATTGATATAACTCCTTTAGCTGATACAAGAGAAAATGAAATTAGAATGTATTTAGAAACTCATCCTGATATCGATAGTTTTTGTATATTAGATGATGATTATTATATGGAAAGCTTTAAAGATAATTTAATTAAACTGGTATATCAAAATGATAAAGGTAATGGTCTTACTGATCAAGATGTATTAAAAGCTATTAATATTTTAAATGGATATCAAAAGAAAAAGAGCTAAGCTCTTTTTTTTATTTAGAAAATCCTCTAAATATTTCTTTAATAGTCTTCTTATCGACATTAGTACTATTATAAATCTTACGTGATATAACCATACTGTTTTTCTTTTTAAATTCTCTATTTAAATATTCATAGTAAGCTCCTGGGGTGATAACACCATACATTTTTAAAAGATCTATACCACTCTTACCTACTATATAATCTGCAAGGCGACAACAGTTATTGCCAACCACAAAGTATTTCTTCCATTTACCTTTATTAAATTTATAGAACTTTGCATGTGTCGCTTGATAAAGACATGATGCATAATCAGTATATTTATTTTGATTAACTTTTCTTTTTAATTTTCTTTTTTTACTATCATCAAGAGCTACTTGATATGGAGATTTCCATTCTCCTAATTCTTTAAATATATTATCTATAGCTTTATCTATTTGATTCTTTTGTCTATCTGTTAGTTTTAAACCAAAAGCGAAGATAGTTTTTTTACTATGTTCAATACAAAATGGAATATATTTATCTCTTTTAGTAGTGAATACCACTCCATCACCTATCATATCAAAGAATCTTAGTGAACTATCATCATAAGACCCATATGATAAAACTTTACCATTATAATATAAATCAACATGTCCAGTTCTATTAAAGCCACGTTTAGATGTATGAACAAACACTTCCATATCTGGTTCTACATCATTTTTCTTTTCTTCAAATACAAAGTTATCATAGCTATCTTTATCAATCAAATAATTTATTTCACTAAGTACTGTATATGGTATAATAGCTTCTACTAAAGCAGGTAATGAAATTCTAATATGTCTTCTAACTTCATTTTTAAAATGAATTGGCATGATAAAACTAATAAAATCAACTATGTAGTTTATACCAAGTAATAATATATAAATACCTAGAATTATTAAAACATTATCTATATTCTTAATTGGAGAAAAAATTATAGCTAAAGAAACTACTAAATATATAATTCCAAAAAAGAATTCTGTTACATAACCTTTAGCTTTATTATAAAAATAAATCCCGCCATTAATGAATTTAATAATACCACTAAGTAATAAATAGAAACCAAACGTTATTGGCATAATTGATAAAGGTATATTTTTAAATAAAGAAAAGACAAAGCAAAATACTATATTGATAGTACTTTTAATAAAATTAATTTTTCGATCTTTTTCTTTACCAATAAAATAATTTATTAATTGTTTAACCGCTAAAAAGAAAAGTGCAATTATAAATAGATTTACTACATTAACATATAAATTTCTTCTACCTATAAGCATTAATATACCAGTAGCAATAAGACCAGACCCAATCAAAAAAGAATAAGTTGCATTAAAGAATTTATCGGATTTCATACTTCACCCCTATAAGCAGTTATATTATATCATATTTTAGTCAAAATAAAAAGTTGCTAGTTGCAACTATTTTTATACGTTTTATAATATGCATGTTGTAATTCACTTAATTCAGTTGGATCATCAATAGTAGGTTGATTAGTTTCTAATAAAGTATTAATTAGTTTTTCTTTTTCTTCAATTAATCTTTCTAATTCGCTATTATATATATCTGTTGTATAAACCATTAATTGGCTATCGCTATATGTAGATATATCTTTAATATATATTACGGCATCCTTACTACGTTTAGCTATTAATTCATTTTTATTTTTTATAATTCTAAGCATAGTTAAGACAGCAGAATTTAATACTATTTCTATATCTAAAAGATCCATTTCTTCTATAGAAGTAAAACCTCTTGCATCTTTTGTATATATATAAGATATTTTATCTTTAGGAGTACCATTTATAATTGAATTAATTGCATATTTAGCTTGTGTTATTCGAGCTTTTTCTATTTCTTTTATATATTTTTGATTACAGTTAACAACATTCGAATAATCGATACTACCTATAAGATTAGTAAGATATTCATCTAATTTATTATCTTGTTTTAACTTTACACTATCCTTCATAAGTAGTATCCCCCTATGATTATTTACCTTTTTTCTAAATTGATTATAGCATTCCAATGTAAATAACTCAATAACTATTCATAAATTTCAAAAAATTTGTTTGATACTTCTCTAGCAATTCTTCTATTAACGTAACTATGATAATTAATACCAGTATTAGGATCTTCTACATCGGGTGATGTTACTGTTATAGTCATTTTAGGATTATCACTTGGAGCATATCCTACAAAGGCATTGCTAACTGTCGCTGTATCTATTTTACCATCACCATCTGTATCTATAAATGATTCACTTGTTCCTGTTTTTCCAGCTGGAGATGGACTATTACCCATTACATTTCTTCCAAGGCCAATTTCCATAACAGCCTTAAATCCTTCTTGTACTCTTTTTAAATGTTCTTCTTTTACTTCTACTTGATTTAAAACCATTGGTTCTATTACTTTAATAGTGTTATCATTATTATTTATCTCTTTTAAAAGATGGGGTTTTAGTCTATTACCGTTTGATGCGATAGTAGTAATATACTGTGATAGTTGTATTGGAGTATATGTATCATATTGACCTATAGAAAAATTAAGCAATAAATCGGGAGCAATAGTATTACTGGTATAACCTAAACTTTCTACTGGTAGATCTATTTCTGTTTTAACACCAAGTCCAAACTGCTTAAATAAATTACGATATGTATCAAATGCTTCTTTATCTACACTTGCTTTAGTATTATATATATAATTAATACCTGCTACTTTCATAGCTATTTTAAATTGATATACATTACTTGATTCAGCAAGCGCTTTTATATCATCAAGTGTTCCTACTCTATGTGATGAACACTTTCTTGGTAAATTAAAAAGCTTTATACATTCATCCGTTGTAGTCCAACCTGGCTCTATTACACCTGTATTAAACCCTACAAGCATAGATGCTCCTTTAATAACAGATCCCGGAGTCATAGGATCTGTTAATGCATATGGAGTTATATCATTGATTATATAGTCATCACCTTTTTTAATTATTTGTCTTCCAGTAATAGCTAAAACCTCACCAGTATTAGGTTCTTCTATTACTACATATGTTTTACTAAAATAGTTAGTATTAGCTTCGCCTTTAGCCCTTATAAGATTTCTATCAATAATTTTATTTATCTCTTCTAATAGATTAATATCTATACTTAAAACAATATCATTTCCTCTACTACTCCCACTTATTAATTCTAAATCATTATTATTTATTCTTTTATAAACAGCTTTCTTTCCTTTTAAAATATCTTCATATTGTTTTTCAATATTGCTTAGTCCCACTTTATCATTTAAAGAATAACCTTTTTTTAGATATTTATCCTTTTCTTCTTTTGGAATATAACCTACATTTCCTAAAACACTTTTAAAAGTATCACCATATTTATATACTCTTTTCCAAGATGTCTTTGGTTTAAAACCATTAATTTTATTTTCTGAAAAGTAAGCATATTCTGAATAACTAGCATTTTCTTTAATGATTTTTTCAGAGTAAGAATATCCATTATTCATAAGAAAATATAAGTATGCTACTTTCTTATCAGCATCTGTTAATTTATCTAGTTCTTCATTAGTAATCCTACTTATTTTTAAATTTTCTATATCATTTAAATTAAGCTTTCTTTCTTTTAATTTTTTGTATTCATCTTTAGTTATTTTATTATTACATTCGTCTTTAAACATAACTAAATAGTATTCTTTTAAGTTTCTAATATTTAATTTACTATAATCTAAATCTATATAATCAATTACTTGATTTGCTAGTTTTATTTCATCTATAGGACTAATCTTATCTTCCTTTTTATATGTAATAGTTAATATTTCTTCGTTATCTACAAGTAAATTATGATTACGATCATAAATTCTACCACGAGGAGCACTTTCTCCATATACTAAAATATTAGTCAAAGTATTTAATTTATCTATATAGTAGGTTCTTTTAAAATATATTGTATTTACTATAAAATATATAAGTATTATAAAAATGAGAATTATTATTATTTCAAAAAAGTTTATTCTTTTATTTATCATATAATCACCATTAATAGTTTGTGTATAAATATTAAAAACTTACATATAATTTATTAGGTGATTTTATGAAAGAAATAATTAAAAACTATGTAGCTAATTTAACTATTGATGACATTTATAGTTTTATTCATAAAAGTAATTATAAAATTAAAGATGAAGAAATTAGTATTATATATAAGTATATTAAGAATTATTGCGATGATATTTTAAATGAGAATCCTGAAATATTTAAAAAATTTCATGAAGAAGTTTGTGAAGAGACTTATAATGAAGTTATGAAATTATGTCAAAAATATAAAAAATATTTATAAATAAAAACACGGATAATTTATTCGTGTTTTATTACTCAATTTTTTATACAACAAAAAAGAGTAGATTATCTACTCTTTTATTCAGTTCTTAATGCTTCAACTGGATCTTTTTTACTTGCTATCTTAGCAGGGATAAATCCACCTAACATTGTTAATGATATATTTATTGCTATTAAAATAGTTGCATGTATTGGATTTAACTTAGCAACATTTGGTAAGTTAGATACATTATATATAATACTATTTACTGGGAATGTTAATAAATAAGCTATTAGTATACCTAATAATCCACTAGTTATACCAATAATAAATGTTTCAGCATTAAATACACGTTTTATATCTTTTTTTCTTGCTCCTAAAGCTCTTAGAATACCAATTTCTTTAGTTCTTTCTAATACTGATATATAAGTAATTATAGCTATCATAATAGATGATACAACTAAAGATATAGATGAGAAAGCTATTAATACTATAGTGATAGCATCCATAATACTTCCTGATAGACTAGATATCATAGAAGCCATATCCATATATTCTATTCTATCTTGCTCGTCTTTACCTTCGTTATATTTATCTAAGTAATCAGTTATTTCTTTTTTAGAATCAAAATCTTTTGGATATAGATTAATTGAACTTGGACCAACATCATCGCCTAAATATTCTAACATAGCTTTTTTAGTATTTACTTCATCAAACATTTGATTAGTTAAAATATTATAGTCTGCTTTTCTTTGAGCTTTTACTATTTTAGAATCTTTATTCTTTGATATTACTAACTTGCTTAATGCATTATTATATCCTAAGCCAGTACCACTAGTTATTAGTTCTTTATCTTCTTTACCACGAATAATTGCTTGAACTTTTACTGATACACTATTTTTATGATTATATAGTTTTTCATAATTAGTTTCTGGTATAAAGAAACCACCTACATTTTTATAATAATCATCATTAAATACTATTTTTAATTCTTTATTTAATATTTCATCAAATGAAACACTATCACTATCTACTCCTAATACACTTAGAGATGATTTATATAATCTGTTTTTATTATCTACTTGAATAATTAATCCTGGATTATTATCATCAATAGAACCTGCGATAATGTCATAGTTATCATAAATTATACCTGTTTCCCCTCCGTTAGGATTATATGGAAAAATTGCCATAGTAGCTGTTGTTATAACTTGATTATATGTATCATTAGTTTTATTAATTAAAGTAAATCCTAAAACTGATTGATATGATACTCCTGATAATAATTTTATATCAATATTTTTTACATATTCTATAAATTCATCAGTTAATACATTAGTATGCATAATGACTGATTGTGGATCATCCTCAGCATAAATAACTTTTTTATCTGTATATTTTTCTAAATTACTTTTATCTAATTGCTTCATAGTTTCATTAGATAAATTAGCAGCTTGCGTAGAAATCATTACTGGTGCTTGTGATAAAGTGTCTTTTTCAAAATTATCTATTTCTATTTTAAATCCATTTGATAAAGCAAGTATTAATCCAATACCAATAATACCTATAGAAGATGCAAATGCTGTTATTAAAGTTCTCCCCTTTTTAGTTTTAATATTATTAAAAGATAATTTTAATGCTGTTAAAAAACTCATTGCAGTTTTCTTAATTTTTAAATTAGAATCATCTTTTTCAATTTCTTTAACAGGATTAGAATCACTTATGGCTTCACCATCTTTAAATTCAATAATACGATTAGCATAAGTTTTAGCAAGATCTGGATTATGTGTAACCATTATAACAAGTTTATCTTCAGCTATTTCTTTAATTAAATCCATAATTTGAACACTAGTTTTAGTATCAAGTGCTCCTGTTGGTTCATCAGCTAAAATTATTTCTGGATCATTTACTAAAGCTCTAGCTATAGCTACTCTTTGCATTTGACCACCAGATAATTGATTTGGTTTTTTATGTATATGTTCTAAAAGTCCTACTTTCTTCAAAGCTGCTTTAGCTTTTCTTTTTCTTGTTCTAGAATTAACGCCACTTAAAGTCATACCCATTTCTACATTATCTAAAATAGTAATATGTGGAATTAAATTATAACTTTGAAAAATAAAGCCAACACAGTTATTACGATATCTATCCCAATCAATATTTTTAAACTTCTTTGTTGATTTATTATTAATTATTAAATCACCACTATCATATCGATCAAGTCCACCTATAATATTTAGTAAAGTCGTTTTACCTGATCCTGATTGACCAAGTATAGCTACAAACTCATTTTTTCTAAATTCAATTGATACATCTTTCAAAGCTCTTTGCGTAAAACTACCAGTCTTATAACTTTTATTTATTTTCTTTAGTTCTAACATATTAACCCTCCATATTATATATTATACAAGAAAAATCCAAATATTTTTGGATTTTTTTTTAAATGAATAAATTATTTATTTAATATCTGTTGTTCAATATTAGTGCTTTTTAAGTATAAGTATTGATTGTTCTTATATTCATGATAGTTTTCTTTTGCATCTTTAATATTCTTGTTTAATTCTCTATTAGAAAAAATAGGCAGATTATTTAAGATATTGAATATTTCTGCTAAATAAAGGGTTTGATCATTATTTATACCGCAAAATACAAATCCCTCTTCTTTTGAACTATCAAGTTTAACTCCACGTAATACATAATTAACATTATCACTATAACCAACTGCTAATATATCATTTTGAGCGCTCAAGAGTAAAAGTTTTCTTAATGATTTTTTTAATGCACAATCAGCAACGTAATGTATAAAAGCGGCTTTACTCATATAGTTCTTTATATTATGAATAAATTCATTTGTTAATAGACCATCAGCTGAACTATCATGTACATCTATACTATTAAATAATTTTGAAATATATTCATCATCACCTGCTGATGTTTGGTCTAATATGCAATTTAATAGTTCATGCATCAATTCAAAATGTGCCATACCATTAGTCACATAATCATATCTTTTTACTGTTGGATGCATTGATTTTTCATCAACTAAATTAGATAAATAATATGAACATGCTTTGGAAATATTGTTAACTTCATTATACAATTTAACTCTACAATCACCAGCTAATCCTTCTAAGTAAAAAATATCTAAACCATAATATATTAATGAAAAATTAAATATTTCATTTAATAATGGCGTAGTATATTGGATATTTTCTTCTGAATCATACTCACTAGGATCTAATTTAGCTAATATATCAAAGTTACTTGCCTTAAAACTAAAATAATCACTATATTCTTTAAATAATTCTATACATTCTTCATTTTTCATAATTGTTCCCCTACAAATTGTGTATATTATACCACAAAATAATAAAAATGAAAAGATTAATAAAAAAAGAGGTATAAAACCTCTATATACTAGCAAGTAGTGTTTCAAATTCTACTTCTCCAATTGTTTCACCACTTTTAATTTCTAAATCAAGTTTAGCTAATTTTTCAAGTATTTCAAGTAAGTGTTGTTCAGAATACTTATATCCTGCTTCACGAGCTAGTTTAACAGGATATTCATGTACTTTTAAAAGCTTAGAAATATTTGAATCACTATTTCCTTTATTAGAAAGAACTTTAACTTGATATATAAGTCTTACTTTATTTGAAATTAAAATAAGCATATGAACTACTTGTTCCCCATGTAATAAGAAATTATGATATAACTTAAAAGCATATTCTTTATTTCCTGATAAAATACTATCTACAAAGTGAAATATATTATCATCTAATGTAGGAGTAACTATTTCTTCTATATCAGATATAGTTATTTCTTTACTATCTAATTTATATAATTTAAGTTTTTCTAACTCATTAAATATTCTTTCATGATCATTACCACAAAATTCTATTAATTTAGAAGTAGCTCTACTATCCATTTTATAATCTTCTAATCTTTTCTTAATCAATGAATTAATATCTGTTATTTCTTCAATAAGTTCACATTTTTTTAAAATATTAGAAGTTAATTTCTTTCTTTTATCAATATTATCAGTAACAAGTATCAATATATTATCACTAGGATTATCTAAATACTTTTCTAAAAGATCAGTATTATGGACAATGTTTGATTTTGTTTTATCACTTGATAAAAAGAAAGCATTAGTACCAACAATTATCTTTTTATTAGATAAAAAATTAATAGTATCTAAGTCTTCTATTAATTTTTCGATATTAGTTTCTATTAAATCATAGAAGACTACTTCTGATACTTTATCTTTATTTAATTCGTTTATTTTCTCATCTAAAGTAATTTTATCATTTGTAACTACTAAATAATTATTCATTATTAGTCCTCAATACTATTTAATACTTCATCTAAATTATCTGATAATTGTGATCCACCTTGCGCAAAAGTAGGACTTCCTCCACCCTTACCATTTAATTTAGTAACAACATCTTTTAAGATATCTCCAGCTTTTTTAGTATCCATATTACTTCTAGCTATATAACTTACATTATTATCTTTAACATTAGCTATTAATATATAACCTCTACCCATTTTATTAACTAATGTATCACAGATATCTTTTAAAACATTTGTATCAATATTATTAACTTTAGTAATTAAATATTTATAATCATCTTTTTCTTTGATATCTTTTTCATAAACTGATAAATCATTTAAAGCTAGTTTAGATTTTTCTTGTTTATATTCTTTTTCTAAATTCTTAACTTCATCTTGAGTATATTCAAGTTCATTCTTTTCATTAATAATATCTTTATATCCTAATGGTTCTTTATTATCAATTTCGATATCAAAATTTAAACTAATACCTTCTTGTTTTGCTAAACTAATAATATTTCTAGCTTTCATTAATAGTTTAATTTTTTCATCATTATATGGCTTAATAGCTTCTAATAATCTATCTTCTACCATATCATTAGTTACACCTTCAATACGGTAAACATTACTTCCTTTAGATTCTACTTTAACAATAGCTAATTTCTTAATTTCACTAGTATTTTTAATATGTGTACCACCACATAATTCTTTAGAATCTCCAATAGTAACAACTCTTACTGTATCTCCATATTTTTCTGAGAATAATGCCATAGCGCCAGTTTTCTTTGCTTCTTCTAAACTCATTATTTCAGTATTAGTTTCAATATTTTGTTTAACATAACCATTAATAAAATCTTCTATTTCAATAATAACATCATCTAATATTTTACCAGTATAAGTAAAATCAAAACGATATCCAAATTCATCAACATAACTTCCTGCTTGTTTAATGGTATCAGAAATATATGTTCTTAAAGCATATTGAGTTAAGTGAACACTAGAATGGTTTACTTCTATTTTTCTTCTTCTATCAATATCAATATTACATGTAACTCCATCATTTAATGAAACAACTCCATCAAGTACTTTTATTTCATGTAATGGTTGACCATTAGGTGCCTTTTTAACATCTAATACACGTGCTTTAAAGTTAGATGAAGTAAGCATTCCAGTATCAGATACTTGACCACCAGATTCTTGGTAGAAGCATGTTTTATCTAATACCACGTATCCAGTTTTATCTAATTTATCAACAAATTTTTCTCCATCAAATAGGCCAATTACTTTTGCTTTAAGAGAATCTTCACCATATATAAATTCACTATTTTCTTTAAAGTTTAATAGTTCTTCATTTTGAATATTCATATTACTATCTTGTTTACGATTTTGCTTAGCAAGTTTCTTTTGTTCTTCCATATATGAATTAAATTCACTACGTGAAGTTGTAAATCCTTTTTCTTTTAAGTATTCTAAAGTTAATTCGTATGGGAAGCCATATGTATCATATAGTTTAAATACTTCAGAACCAGGAATAAATTTATTTTCAGATTCTTCCATAAGCTCTAGTAATCTTCTTTCTCCACTAGCTAAAGTTTTATGGAATAATTCTTCTTCATTTAAAACAAGTGTTTCAACAACTGCTCTTGTTTCTCTCAAAGATGGATAACTTTCACCCATTATATCTACAACAGTAGAAACCATTTTATACATAAATGGAGCATTTAATCCTAGCTTTTTACCCATTCTAACGCTTCTTCTTAAAAGTCTACGAAGTACATAACCGCGTCCAACATTTTCGAACATGGCACCATCTGATAAAGCCATTGTAATAGCTCTAATATGATCAGCTATAACTTTAAATTCAAGCCCACCATTATATAAAACACCACTTAAATCTTCTATTTGTTTGATTAAAGGGGTAAATAAATCAGTGTCAAAGTTAGAATCAACATTTTGGAAAATACAAGCCCATCTTTCAAGTCCGGCTCCAGTATCGATATTCTTACTAGGAAGTTCTTTATAATCTTTTCGATCAACTCCCTCTTTAGAATTAAATTGACTAAATACATTATTCCAAATTTCTACATATCTATCTTGATCTTCATCTGCTTTAAATAATTCTAAGGCATTTCCTTCTGGATCATATTTTTCTCCTCTATCATAGAAAAGTTCTGAATCTGGTCCACATGGTCCTTCACCTATTTCCCAAAAGTTTCCATCAAGTCTAACGATATGGTCTTCAATCATACCAACACTAACCCATTTATCATATGCATCTTGATCATCTGTATAAACAGTAACATATAATTTTTCTTTTGGAATAGCAAACCATTCTTCGCTTGTAAGTAATTCCCAAGAAAATTCAATAGCTTCATATTTAAAATAATCGCCTACTGAGAAATTTCCCATCATTTCAAAAAATGTTTGGTGACGAGCTGTTCTACCTACGTTTTCTATATCGTTAGTACGAATACATTTTTGTACACTACAAAGTCTACGTGATTCAGGTACTTCAGATCCGTCAAAATATTTCTTAAGTGGAGTAACTCCTGCGTTTATCCAAAGAAGTGAATCATCATTAATAGGTACTAATGGTGCACTTTCTAATTTTTTATGTCCTTTGCTTTCAAAGAACTTATACCACATATTTCTAATTTCAGTTGAAGTCATATATCTCATGTTATTTACCTCCTTCAAGAATGTTAATTACATCTTGTTTTAAATCTTCCATATTTTTATTTATAATCTTAAAATCAAAGTTATCATAGTTTTCTAAAGCGTGCTCAGTTATATCACTGGCTTCATCACTATTTAATGGACTTACGTAGTTTTCCATTTCTATTCCAATTGCTAATACACAAGAAAATCTTTTTTTGATTTCTTCTATCTCTAAAGGGAGTCTAATATCATTAACGATAAACACATCGAAATGATTTTTTAAATTATCAATATCTTCACATAATCTATTAATATGAAAATATTTATCTTTTTCTCTAATAGTATTACCTAAATCCTGCAACAATTTTCTAGGTTTAGAATCTTCATTACCATCCCAGCCAAAATAATCTTTTGCGTAACCCTTAATAGTTCTAGTAATTCCTATTTCGCATACACGAAGATTTTTATTTTCTAAATAATTTTTCATCATACCACTAGCTGTATTTTTACCAGATTGTGCTTTACCACATACTAAATAGATTTCCATAATATCCCTCTCTTTTAGACATAAAAAGACCACGCTAGGAGTGCTTATTGCACGGTACCATCCTAACAAGGCCTTAATTTCTGATAACGGTATTACCGTAAGACTCATAAAGTAGCTTCCTAATCTTAATAAAAATCTTTTCACCAACCAGATTCTCTCTAAAATATAACCAATTAGTACTCATCTTTAATCAACATCTTATATAATTTTTTCAACACTCTTATTTTAGCATTTTTTTATTAAATAATCAATTGAAAGTTATAGTTTTTTAGTAAAAAAAGAAAAGCAAAATTATGCTTTTCTAATACTCTTTAATTTTATCCATAAATTTATATTTTTCATTAAAGAAATTAAATATTGTTTTTAATATTGAAATTGTTGGTGTTGCAAGTACCATTCCTATTATTCCAAAGAAATGATTAAATACTAATAATCCAATCATAATAGTTACTGGATGCAAGCGCATTGTCTTACCCATAACTACTGGTTGTAGGAAATAATTTTCAATTGATTGAGATACAACTACAGCAATGAGAACAAATATACCAGTTGTTGGACTCATTGATAATCCTACAAGTACAGCAGGTATTCCGCCAATATATGGCCCAATATATGGAATAATATCTGTAAGTGCACAAAATAAGCCAAATACTAATGGGGCTTTTAAACCAGCTATTGATAAAGATATAGATTGGATTACAAATAATATACCCATAATAAGTAATGTTCCTTGTACATAACTTTTTAGATTACTATTTAATCTTCCCATTAATTCAAATGTATCTTTTTTATATTTTTTAGGTACTAAGCTATGAATATGATCTTTAACACTATCAAAATCAAAAAGCATATAAAGTCCTACAAACATACCTAAAAGTAAATTTACTCCTCCAGCTACTATTCCTGTAGTAATTGATACAATCTTACCTGGTAAATCAACAGTTAACGAATTACTAACATTATTAATTCCATTATATAAAGCATCTTTAACACTATCATAATCAAAATCACTACCAGATCCAATAGTATCGAAGAATGAATCAATATTCTTCTTTAAATAATTAACAAAATCTGGTACGTTTTTCCCTAAATCTTCTAACTGATTAGCAATAGATGGAACCATCAATCGGCACAATAAATATATGAATAATATTAATACCACATATACAAACAGTGATCCAAGTACGCGACTAACACCTTTTTTTTGAAGTCTAGTTACTAAAGGATCAAATAACCAAGCAAGTACTATTCCGATAAATAATGGAGATAAAATTTTCAAAAATGTTTTTATAAAAGGAAGTATTTTCCAATCAATTAATAGTTTACTAGATACAAAGACTAAAGATACAATAGCTAAAACTAACATAATCTTTAATATATCTACGCCTATTCTAATGCCTTCATTTAATTTAGTATAATCAACATTAGTATCTTTATTTTTCTTAAACATAAAAACACCTCTCTATACATTATAATATATCATATTTCTAAAAATAGATACATAATAAAACGAAAAAAGAATAATTGACAGTCAATTATTCTTTTATGTACTATCCAATTCTAAATGCTGGAGAGACACCATTTATCTTATAAGCATCTCTGTTATTATAAATGCCTGATGTACTAACAATACCAAAATATGAATAATCATAACTATTAGCAGATCTTAACCACCATTCAGTAGTCACATTCTCACCAGATTCACTATAATATTTCAACTTACTATTATTATTGTTTGCATAATAATCCAACTGCCTTGTAGTTCCAAACGCTGTATTACTATCAGTATTTGTATTAAACACCTCTTGCCAATCTAGCAAATAAATTTTTTGATTAGGTGTTATATAGTTACTATTAGCATCTCTGCCTTGACAATTAGCACACACATCATCTTTTCCATGTGATGAGATTACAGTTGTATCTAACATCACAGCCTTCAAATCACTTGGTAAAGCATTGTATACAGTATTAGTTACATAATCATACATTATACTTGATCCTGGATATCCATTAACATTAATATTACTACCCATTGCCTTTTTATCAATTATATCAGCAAATTCTACTACAAATCCACAGGCTGTTTCTGAAGTTTCCCCATTTGTGCATGTTGTTTTGTTAGCAATTCTTAATGTATGTGTTCCTAAATTATTTCCAAGTTCAATAGTTCGTGTATCACCTACATTATAGGCACTTGTATTATTTTTTTGTACTGCTTTTTGTATTGTTACCCAGTCATCTGTTACAAAAGACACCGGATTGACAACAGCACCTTCTACTGTTATACTCAAATTAAACTGATGAGTAGTTCTATTATCTTCTCCTCTTACTGTTATTATATAGTTATTTTCTCCTACTGTTAGGTTTTCTAGTTGTACACTTGTTGATAGTTTTTTTGTTTTACTTTTTTCTATATTCATTGAAGTTGGAGACTCAACTTTCTCTGCCGTTACTGTTGCATTAGGATTTTCAGTTTCAACTACGATTGTTTTTGTCATTGATGTTTCTCCTTCAGGCATTATAGCTTCTCCTGTGTATACTCCATTATTTAGTGTTAGATTAGTATTATCTAATGATATAGATGTTATATTAGTGTTTTGTCTTGTTGCTACTCCACTTTCTCCTATATCTAATCCTTCACCATATACGTTTACTGTTAAGGAATATGATTTTCCTTCAAGTGGATATTGATCTGTTTGTCCTGTTTGATCAATATAATTTGCACTAGTTGAAATCCACATTCTTAAACGATAGCTTACAGAATAATTAGTATCCCCTGCTGATACTTTTGATGTATATAATAACTTTTCTGATGCTGGGATATTTATTTTTGAATTACTATATCCATTTAAATGATCAGCTGTATCTAATAATATATCTTCTTCTACACCATTTACTACTTTAGTTAAATATACTTTTATTATATTATCTGGAAGTATATTTTCGCCTGTAGCTTTTCTTACAGTTATATCATATGGAATATCTACTGTCCTTGATGTTTTAGCACTAATATCAAAGTCAAAATAATTTGATAATGCTTTACCTTGATCGTCTGTCATAGGCATTAATTCATCAATTTCAATTTTTCTATTTCCTTCCGTATACTTAAAGTTAATTGACCCAGATGTTATTGTGTTATCAATCGTACCAGTTTTAGAATAACTAAAGAACGCGTATGTTACTCCAATAGTTGCTAGTACTATTCCTAAGATTCCTAGAACTGATACTACGATTTTTTTCTTGTTCATAGTATCCTCCTATTATTTATACTTTAATTATATAATACATTATTTTTCATTTCAAGAAAATAATGCCAAAAAAATATTTTAATAAGATTATAACCACTAAGAATACTATAATAATCCACTGAATAATATAAATATTCAAAAAGTTTATTTATATTTTTTTACTTTTTGGAAAACAAAAAAGAAAGTTTTTAAACTTTCTTATAATTTATTAAATTTATTATCGATTATTGAATATAAGTAGATATTAACATTTTTATTGGTTTTAGATTCAATATATTCTTTATATCCAGATAATTGTTCTACATATAATGGATCATCTATGTGTTTCAATTTATAATCAATTACATCTATATGATCAGGATATTCTAACATTAAATCAATAATACCATGTTTATCTTTAGTATAAAATTCATATTCTTTTAAGATATTAGCTTCTTTTACATTAGATAATAAATCTTGATTTAAGAAATTAGTAATATACTTTTTATAATTAGAATTTACTTCTAAATTATCTAAATCAGGATTTTTAAAATCTACTATTTCAAATAGTTCATGAATTAGAGTACCAAACATCATATTATCTTTTTCTTCTTTAGTAATTAACTTAGAAACTGTTTTTGAAAAATGACTATCTTCTACTAAAGAGTTTTCTATACTAAATTCATTTACTTCTATTTTTTCTTTATTTTCAATATTTAGTACTTTTATTATATCTTTAGATAAGTAATCTTTAGTTATATTTATATTATCTAAATTAACTATAGTTATATAATCTTCTAATTTATCTCTAACACTATTTAATATATCTAAAAATGATCTATAATTTTCTTTAAAAGCATCTGTTAATTCAACTGTTTCATCATCTTTAATATCAGCTACTACTATCATTTTTTCTTTACAACGAGTTAAAGCTACATAAAATAATCTAATTTTTTCTGATATTTCTTCTATATAATATTTCTTTTTTACTAAAGATTTTATAAATGTATCAATATATCCTTCTTTAAAACTTGGAACAATAATACCATATTTATTATCGAACATAATCTTGTCTGTCAAATCTCTTATATTAAAACTTGCTCCTACTCCAGCATAATAACATATAGGATATTCTAGACCCTTAGATTTATGAATAGTCATAATTCTAACACTGTTTTCAGATACTACTGATACTGGTACTTCTATCTTTTTACTTTTATCATTTACTATATCATCTAAATAATTAATAAACATATGATAATCATAATCTAGACTAGTTAAAGTATCGGTTAACGAATCAAAATATTCTAAGACCGTCATTCTTTCTTCTATACTATCTACATTTAACATCTTGTTGTAAAAATCAAATTCAGATATTATTCTTTTAATTAGGTTTTTTAAATCAAGTAAATCTATATCTTTAATAATATTATTTATTTTTTCTATAATAATAGAATCTTTGTAATTATTATTAGTAATACTTAAGTATATTTCTTCATCACTTAGTCTAAATAAATAACTTCTAGCTATACTCATATATGAATATTTAAACGAATTATCAATTATATTATCTTTAACACATTCTATTAATTTTAATATATTTTTTATTAAGTATACTTCGTCATATCCACTAATATCAATATCTTTTAATAAAGTAAGTGGGATGTTTAAGTATTCAAATATCTTTTTATATAAATTAAATTTAGTACTTCTATCAAGTAGAATTACGAAGTCACTATAGTTTATATTGTGAAACTCTAGGCTATCCTTATCAAATATTTGATATTTAGAATCTACTTTTTCTTTAATATCTTTAGCTATTATAAAAGCTTCTATTTCATCATTTGAATATTTAGAATAAATAGAATCTTTCTCTTTAGTATAATTTTTTATTTCTAGATTATAATCTTGAGTGGTACTTCCCTTTTCACTATAGTTAGTATTTCCAAATACCATTTGATGGGAATCTAAGTAATTGGCTCCACCATATGATAAAGACATAACACTATTAAATATTTTATTTATATTATCAAGTACTTCACTTCTACTTCTAAAGTTTTTATTTAAATCTATTTTTATACCATCATTTTTTTTAGCATATTCTAAATATTTATTTTTAAATATATTAGGATTAGCATTTCTAAATCTATAAATAGATTGTTTAATATCACCTACCATATAAGTATTATGATTAGCTATTAAACTTATAAACTCTTCTTGAAGATCAGATGTATCTTGATATTCATCTATCATTATTTCGTTAAAATAATTAGTTAATTCTTCTTTTATATCTGGATTATTCTTTACTAAAGAAATGGCTAGTTTAGATATATCTACAAATTCATATGCATTAGCTTTTATTTTATAATCCATTATCTTTTCATCTAGTTTTAGTAATATATCTATTATTATTTCTAAATAATCTCTAGTATAAGTATAATCATCTAATAGTTTATCTAAAGGAAAATTAGTTAATTCTTTTATAGAATCAATATTTTTCTTTATATCTTCTTTTAATTTAGAAGCTAAAGATCCACTATTCTTTGGTAGATTAGGAATAGATACAGTAGAATTTTCTTTTATGGAAGTATAATCAGTACTATTTAATAATAAGCTTAAATTATCTTCTAATTTAGATATATATTCACCATCTAATATTATGGATAAATTATTTATATCTTCTTTTATGTTCTTGATATTATCAAGTAACATATTTTCATATTCAGATACAGTTTTAGTAATATATTCTTTACT
>CAMPBR010000003.1 GCA_946639185.1 uncultured Mycoplasmatota bacterium | reverse complement strand
GGTAGATGTAGCTAATGGTCAAGCAACTAAGATTATAGTTCCAAGTGAACTTCAATCTTTAGTAACAGCTGGTACTGTTATTTCAGAAACTTTACATAAAAAAGAAAAATAATAAAAAATGGACTAGGTAACTAGTCTTTTTCTTTGTATAATTATAATGGTGATAGTTATGAGTAAGAAGAAAAAATTAAAATTAAAATATATTTATAGAAGAGCTTTATTATTAATTATTCTAGTTTTAATATTTGCAGGTTCTTATATTTATATTAGTGGGGCTGATACTAGAAGTTTAAAAAAGATTGGATATACTACTGATGAAATAAGTTTTGTTATAAATCAAAATAAAGTAAATAAAAAAGTATTAAAAAGATATCCACATATAACTAATTTAAATGACTTAGTACATAATAAAGATTATAATAAAGTTAATTTAAGTAAATACTTAGATATATGGTCTAAAGATAAAGATATTAATACTATTGTAGTAATAGTAAATAATGATATAAAGTATCCATATAGTGAAAAATTAGTTACTATTGTTAATGATAAATATTTTATATTGGATAATTTAGATAGATATATGTCTTATGATATAGAAGATACTTCTAAGATTGTTACTAATGTTAATTGTAATTTAGATAAAGAAGCTTATACTGATGAAGTTAAAACTGATGTATCAGATGGATATTTAATGATTGTTAATAAGTATTATAAATTAGCTGAGGATTACCACTATGGTGAATTAGTAACTGTTGATAAGAAGTATTCAGTTAATAATAATGATAAATTAGAGAAAAATACTTATGAAGCATTTAAAAAATTAGTAGATGCTGCTGAAAAAGAAAACTTACATATACGTAGTAAATCTGCTTATCGTAGTTATAATACTCAAAAAAATTTATATGATAATTATAAGAAGACTAATGGATTAGAATGGGCCGAAAAATGGAGTGCTCATCCAGGTAATTCTGAACATCAAACTGGTCTTGCATTAGATGTATGTTCTAAAGATACTTATACTATTCAAAAGTTTTCATCTACTAAAGAATTTTTATGGATGAAAGATAATAGTTATAAATATGGTTTTATTTTAAGGTATCCTGAAGGTAAAGAATATATAACAGGATATAATTATGAAGCATGGCATTATCGTTATGTTGGTAAAGAAGTAGCTAAATATATTCATGATAATAATATTACTTTTGAAGAGTATTGGGCATATTTTGTTAATAAATAAGAAAATACCTACTGGGATTTAATTCCTTGGTAGGTATTTCTTTTGGCCATTTCTTTGTCTATTCCATTTAGTACATCAATTTTTTTAATAGTCCATGTTGGTTCTATTAGTTCTTTTGGATCAGGATCTCCTGTAAGTCTATGAATAACTATTTCTTCTCTAAGTAATTCTAATTGTTTAATAACGATATCAATATATTCATCTTTAGTTAGAATATGGAAGGGGTGCTTTTTATAGTATTCTGCTAATCTTGTATCTTTTATAATATGTAGCATATGTATTTTTATTCCTTGAATATCTAATTTATTTAAATACTTAACTGTATCTAGCATCATACTTTCTGTTTCATTAGGAAGACCATTAATTATATGAACAACGACATCGATATTTCTATCTCTTAGTTTTTTAACACCATCTTCAAATTCTTTTAAAGTGTGACATCTATTAATAAATTTACTAGTTTCTTCATGAATTGTTTGTAAACCTAATTCAACAGTTAGATAACACCTAGAATTTAATTCTTCTAAATAATCAAGTACATCATTTTCTAAACAATCTGGACGAGTTGCAATGGAAAGCCCAACAACATCTTTTTCTTTTAAGATTGGTTCATATAATTCTTTTAATCTTTCAACTTTAGCATATGTATTAGAATTAGCTTGAAAATAACCAATATATAAAGTATCTTTCCATTTATTATCCATAATTTTTTTAATATTTCTAAATTGAGTAACTATGTCATCTTTTAAATTTCCAGCATAATCACCGCTACCTAATTTAGAACAGTAGATACATCCTAAAGTTCCTTTAGTACCATCTTTATTAGGACAAGTAAATCCACCATTTAGGCTAACTTTAGCTATTTTTTTGCCAAACTTATTTTTATAAAAATAATCAAGGGCATGATAACGTTTATTATTATATGAATATTTAAAAGGATTAATCATAATATCACTTCTTTTCGTAAGTATTATACCATAAAATCAAAATAAATAAATTGCTTTTATTTTATTTAAATAGTATAATACTAATAGTAGTGGGTGATCCGATATGGACGAAAATTTAAATAATAAACAAAATCGTAAAGTAACAGTATTTGCCATATTATTATCTATGATTTCACTAGGGGTATTATTGTTTGGATTTTTAATAGTATCTAGTGATAAAGTTATTTTACTACAAAGTATTTCAAATTTATATAATAAGGTAAATGGTTCTTTTGAGGATGAATTTGTTTTAGTTAATAGAATAGCTAATAGTAAAGATTGTGGTATTAATTTAAAAAATACTTTAACTATTGGTAAAGATACATATAATGTAAATATTAATTATTTAGAAAATAGATTTGATAGTAAATCTAGTTTAGATTTAAATATCCTTTATTTAGATAATAGTCTATCAGCTAATTATGTTGTTTACAAAAATATATTATATACATTTATTAAAGATGTAACAGATGATTATTATTATAAAGAAGGAGAAAAACATGATTATTTTTCATTCTTAAAAAACTTAAGTCAATCTGATTATGAAAAATTGTTATCTTTATTAAAAGAAGAAGTTAATGATATCGTTAGTAATGATAATATTGATAAAGAAAAAATAAATATTAGTTATAATAATTCTTCTAAGAAAGTTACTAAATTAACTTATAATATTACTAAGAATGATGTTAAAACTGTTATTAAAAATTTAATTAAAGAAATAAAAAAAGATAAGAGTTTAACTATGAATCTTTTAAATTTATTAGATACGGATAGTTTAAAATTTAAGAGTTATTTAGATAATTATTTAGATGATGTTAATAATAGTAACGATAATGTTGTTTATAGTTATAGTGCTTATTATTATGGATTTAATAAAATAGTTAGATATGAATTTTATTCACATAAGAATAATCTATTAATTAGTTGTTTAGATGAAAAAAATACAAGTACTATACGTATTGTTAATGGCGATAATACTGTATTTAATTTAGTATATGATACTACTAATAATAGTTTTACATTTAATGGTAATTTAACTTATTTTATTGATAAATTTAATTTAAATAAAGATAATTATTATATTAATTTATTGACTAAAGATTTTAGTGGTAGTTATGATGGTACACATTTTGAATTAATATTTGATGAGTCTAATAATAATAAACTTAAATTTAATTTAACTTTAAATTTAGGTACTGTTGATAATATCTATAAGTATAATTCTAATTTAAGTGTATCTAGTGTTACTGATAAAGAAAATATTTTATATAATATAGCTAGTGAGATTGAATTTGTTTTTGATAAACAAATAGATGTAGATTTAACTGGTAGTATTAATTATGATTTGTTAACTGATGAAGATAAAAAGTTAATTGAAGATAATTTAAATAATAATACTATTTATCAAATAATTAGAGATAATGGTATACTTGAATATTTTAATTAAAGAAAAGATAATTTCTTTTCTTTTTTTATTGGTTGTGGTATTATTATGATATAAGAATGATAGGGTGATAATATGGAAGAAAAAGTTGTTGATAATGGCTTGATAGCAAATAGTGAAAATGTTGTACAAGGAGCAACATTTAGAATTAGTGTTTTGACAGAACGTTTAATTAGATTAGAATACCATCCTAATGGTATATTTAATGATTTTGAAAGTACTTTAGTTAAGTTTCGTAACTTTCCAAAAGTTAATTTTCAAAAACAAGAAGATGGTCGTTATTTAGTAATTCGTACAAAATATTTTACTCTTTCTTATACTAAAGAAAAACCATTTGATGCTGGAAAATTTATGCCTATGGCTAATTTAAAAGTTGAATTAACTGGTACTGATAGAAGTTGGTATTATAATCATCCTGAAGTAAAAAATTATAAAGGAAATTTTATAGCTAGTGATGGTTCTGAAGATGATAGTAAACCTAGAAATGGTTTATATTCTTTAGATGGATTTGCATCAATTAATGATAGTAATAGTTATGTTTTTGATAATGATGGTAAAATGTATCAAAGAAATCAAGGCGGCATGGATATATATTTATTTATGTATAATAATGATTTTGATTTGGCTTTAAAAGATTATTTTACTTTAACAGGTTATCCAGCTATGATACCTAGATATGCGTTAGGTAACTGGTGGAGCAGAGATTTAAATTATACTAGTGAAGATATAAGAGAATTAGTTAATAATTTTGAAAAAAATGAAATTCCATTATCTGTATTAGTTATGGATAAGGGATGGCATGTAGATAATTCAACTGAAGATGTTGAAGTTAAAACAGGTTATTCTTTTAATAAGGAATTAATTGCTAATCCAGAAGAATTAATTAAAGAATTACATGAAAAAAATATTCATGTTGGACTTAATATAAATCCTGTTGATGGGATATATCCTTCTGAAGAACATTATAATGAAATAGCTAGTATGTTTAATATAGCGGATAATAAGATTATAGCTTTTGATCCTCTTAATCCAGTTTTATTAGATGCTATCTATAAGATAATGATTTCACCACTAACTAAAATGGGCGTTGATTTCTATTGGAATGATGCTGATAGTAATAGTTTATCAGCTGATAAGTTATTCTTATTAAATAAATCTTTATATCAAAATAATGATATTAATTCAAATGGACATAGAATAATGTTAGCTAGAAATGGATTAACTGCAACTCATAGATATCCAATTACATATACTGGAAAAACAATGGTTGGTTGGGATGGCTTAAGAAAAGCTATTAAAGCTCAAGCTATGGCAGCTAATATTGGAGTATCTTGGTTAAGTTTAGATGTTAATGGTAACTATGGTGGAGTTGAAGAAGAAGAATTATATGTTAGATCTATTGAACAAGCTACATTTGGCCCAATATTAAGATTTAATGCTCCACGTGGTAGATATTATAGAAAAGAACCATGGAGATGGAATGCTAAGACTTTAGAGATTGTTTCAAGATTCTTAAAATTAAGACATAGATTAATTCCATATTTATATACTTTAGCTTATAATTATCATAAAAATGGTAATTTGGTTGTTAAACCACTTACTTATAAATATCCTTGGGTATATGATGATTCTACATATAAATATGAATACTTATTAGGGGATAATATTTTAGTATCACCAATTATAACTAAGAAAGATACACTTATTAATCGTACTATTCATAGAATGTTTATACCAGATGGTGTTTGGTATGACTTTATTACTGGTAAAAAATTCCCTGGTAATAAACAATATATATCATTCTATAGAGATGAAGATTATCCTATATTTATAAGACGTGGAGGTATTATTCCACTTACTAATGATAAAGATATGTTAAATTCTGTTAAAAATCCAGATTCATTAGAAATACATATTTTCCCTGGTGAAAGTAATACATTTAACTTATATGAAGATAATGATGATAATAGTCATTTAATTACACAAATCGATTATAACTACTTACCTAATAATTATACTGTTATTATTAGAAATATTGATGGTGATAGTAGAGGAGTAGTATCTGATAAACGTAATTATAAGATAAGATTTAGAAATACTAAGAAAGCAGAAGACGTTATATGTTATTTCAATGATAGACAAATTAAAACTATTGGTTATGTAGATGATAGTGATTTTATTATTGAAATTAATGATGTACCTTCTATAGGTCAAATTACGTTAAACTGTAAAGGTAAAGATATTGAAATAGATGCTATGAGATTTATTAATGATGATATTGATAGTATCTTACTAGATCTTCCAATTAATACTGTTTTAAAAGAACAAATTTCCTCAATTATGTTTAGTGAATTACCTATTAAGAGAAAGAGAATTGAAATTCGTAAATTAAGAAAATATAATTTAGGTAGAGAATATATAAGATTATTCTTAAAATTACTTGAATATATGGGAACAATTTAGTATAATAAGTTTGTTTCATGTTGATGGAAGAGTAGTAATATAAAAATTATTTGAAGAGAGTCTATGGTTGGTGTAAGTAGATAATAATGTTTATATGAACTTGCTTCTTTGAGTGAATTAGGGTGACTCCTATATCAGTTTAGAGTATAAAATAAGGTGGTACCACGACATGTTCGTCCTTTAGGTATCACCTTTTTTCTTTTTATGGAGGTTTTATGGAAATACTTGGATGGTTTATTTTTGATTATATACTGATATATTGTATATATTATGTATGGTTTATTAGAAGAACTGTAAGAGGAGAAAAAGTACCAAGTGAAGCTAATTATTTAATAAATTTATATAAGCTAGATGTTAATAAATTTAGTTATCGTAAATTTATAAAAATAGTTGGATTAGTTACAAGTTTTGATGTAGCATTGGTTGCTACTTTGGTAGCTGTAATTGATAGTAGAGTTATTTGGCAGATATTATTTAGTTTAATTATAATAATTCCTATTATAGCTATTACATTTATGTTACTTGGTAAGTTTTATCAAAAGAAACAAACAAAAGATAATTCTAAGGAATTAGAAAAAGAAAAGAAGTATTTAGAAAAGTTAAAAGAAAAAGATAGTAAAAAAGAGGCTAAAAAAGAAAATAAAATAAGAAGAAAGAAAAAGGTGAAATAATATGATAAGTACTAAAAGATTAGAAGAAAAGTGGCAAAAGTATTGGGAAGATAATAAAACTTTCCATGCTGAAATTGATAAAAATAAAGAAAAATATTATTATTTAGTAGAATTTCCTTATCCATCTGGAGCAGGTCTTCATGTTGGACATGTAAGAAGTTATACTGCTCTTGATAGTTTAGCTCGTAAAAAGAGAATGCAAGGATATAATGTATTATTCCCAATGGGATGGGATGCATTTGGAGCTCCTGCTGAACAATATGCTATTAAGAATCATATACATCCTAGTATTGCTGTAAAAGAAAATATTAAAACATTTAAAGCTCAAATTCAAAGATTAGGTATTTCTTTTGATTGGGAACGTGAGTTTTCAACAACTGATCCTGAATATTATAAATGGACTCAATGGCAATTCTTACAATTCTTTAAAAAGGGTATGGCTTATAAGGCTAAAAAGAATATAAATTGGTGTCCTAAATGTAAAATGGGATTATCTAATGAAGATTCTAGTGGTGGAGTATGTGAAAGATGTGGTAGTCAAGTTGTTCAAAAAGAAAAAGAACAATGGGTTCTTAGAATGAGTGATTATGCACAACAATTAATAGATGGCCTTGATGATACAGAGTTTCAAGAAAAAACTAAGGTTGCTCAAATTAATTGGATAGGTAAATCTACAGGTGCTGAAGTTGATTTTAAACTTAAACAAGTAGATGAAAAGTTAACTATTTATACAACTCGTCCAGATACATTATTTGGAGTTACATTTATGGTAGTTGCTCCTGAACATCCTTACATTGATCTATATGGTGGATTAATTAAGAATATGAATGAAGTAATTGATTATCGTGAACAAGCTAATAAGAAAAGTGAATTTGAACGTACGCAATTAGTTAAAGATAAAACTGGTGTTAAGTTAGATGGATTATCAGCAATTAATCCAGTCAATGGAAAAGAAATTCCAATTTATATTTCTGATTATGTAATGATGAATTATGGAACTGGAGCTATTATGGCTGTTCCTGCTCATGATGCTAGAGATTATGATTTCGCAAAGAAATTTGGAATTGATATTATTGAAGTAATTAAGGGTGGAGATATATCAAAAGCTGCTTATACTGAAGATGGTGAAATGGTTAATTCTGATTTCTTAAATGGATTTGATAATAAAAAAGATTCTATTAATAAGATGATAGAGTATCTTGAAGAAAAGGGTATTGGTCGTAAGAAAACTAATTTTAAACTTCAAGATTGGATCTTTACTCGTCAAAGATTCTGGGGAGAGCCAATCCCTCTAGTTTATTGTGAGGATTGTGGCTGGGTACCTGTAGATGAAAAAGATTTACCAGTAGTGTTACCAAATGTTGCTGAATATGAGCCTACTGATGATGGAGAAAGTCCACTTGCTCGTATTCCTGAGTTTGTAAATACTACTTGTCCTCATTGTGGAAAACCTGCTAAGAGAGAAACTGATACAATGCCTAACTGGGCAGGTTCATCTTGGTATTTCTTAAGATATATGGATCCTCATAATGAAAAAGAATTTGTTTCTCGTGAAGCACTTGAATATTGGGGAAAAGTAGATTGGTATAATGGTGGTATGGAACATGCTACACGTCATTTACTTTATGCTAGATTCTGGAATCAATTCTTATATAATGAAGGATTAGTTCCAAATAAGGAACCATTTAAAGTAAGAGCTAGTCATGGTATGATTTTAGGTGAAGGTGGCGTTAAGATGAGTAAATCTCTTGGTAACGTTATTAATCCTGATGAAATCGTAGATGCTTATGGAGCTGATACACTTCGAGTTTATGAAATGTTTATTGGTGATTATGAAAAAGAAGCTACATGGAGTGAACAAGGTGTAGCAGGAGCTAAACGTTTCTTAGATAAGATTGTTCGTTTAGGTGAAAAAGTTGTTGATAATAATGAATATAGTAAAGAATTAGAAAAAGATATCCACAAAACTGTTAAAAAAGTTACAGAGGATATGGATAGTCTTAAATTTAATACTGCTATTTCAGCATTAATGATTTTATCTAATACAATGGATAAGATGGATAGTATTACAAAAGCTGATTATCGTACATTCTTACATTTATTAAATCCAGTTGCTCCTCATATTACTGAAGAGTTAAATGAAGAATATAATTTAGGTAAACCATTCTGTGAATCTACTTGGCCAACTTATGAAGAATCTAAGTTAGTTGATGAAGAGAAGACTATAGCTGTTCAAGTAAATGGTAAAGTAAGAGCTACTATTAATGTAAATATTAATGATAGTGATGAAGTTATTTTAGAAAAAGCATTAGCTTGCGATAATGTTAAGAAATATACAGATGGTAATGAAATTTTAAAGACAATCGTTATTAAAGGTAAGATTGTTAATATCGTAGTAAAAGGTTAGTAGAAATACTAATCTTTTTTTCGTATAAAAAAAGAAGGATAGCCCTTCTAATAGATTAGGTTATATCAATAAACTTCATAAAGTAATAATCTGTTGAACCCTCATAATATAAACTTACTGTAGAACTAGTAGCTGTAAATGTTATAACGGAACATAAATTCCAAACTGAATTTTTAGTAATGCTAGTAGAAGCAAGAATTTCTATATCTTTAGCACCAGAATTTAAATATGCTTGTGTTCCATATGCAAAGTATACACTTGAATATAATGCTAAATATTTATGATTTACGGTAAATCCACTCCAACTAACTCCTTTTTGACCAAAACTAGTTTTTCCACTTAATCCACTTTTTATATCTAATGGAACATTAACGTTAACTTTTTTATAATATTTATCTAATGTTTGTTGACCATTTGCTGTTATTTCTTTTGTTCCAGTTGAAATATCATCTTCTAAACTATCTAGTTCTTCTTGTAATGAATTAACTTGTCCAGATAATGTAGATATTGTTTGCTCTTTAGTTGCTAAAGTATTATTGGCAGTAGTATATAAATCATCAATCTTATCTTTTACAGAAATATTTGTAGAATACTCAATTTTATCAGCTGAAATTACGTATTCAGCAAAAACCATAATCCCATTTGAAATAAAGACACCGAGAATAAACATGAAGATTGGGTTCTTAAACACCTTCATATTATCACCTTACTATAATTCTAGCATATGGTTGTTAGTAAGTCAAATTAAATTAAATATAAAAAATAACATTATTAAAGGTAAGATTGTTAATATCGTAGTAAAAGGTTAGTAGAAATTCTACTAACCTTTTTTAATTCATTACATACATTGTACCAGACATTCCTTGTATTTGGTATTTGGTAACATTCATATTGAAACCAGTATTTGTTATTATCATACCATCAAATGATGAATTATAACCGGTACCATTTGTAGTATTATATACATATTGCTTATTATTAACATATATCCAGCAATAACCATTTTGCCATGCTATGTATATTAAACTAGGTTGGAATCCTAATTCAAATTTATATGTAGAGTTACTATAATTGGAATCTATTGAGAAATTTTGTATAATACTTTTATTTCCTGTACCTGTTATTAGAGTACCATCTGGTTTATATGCTTTCTTTCCTGACATTATATCATCGGTACTAGTTATAGTTGATAAAGATACATCTGTAAAACTATTTGGTATCGGATTGATAGTAATATCATTATTTAGTATTTTGCCTGCAGTTTGTAAGATAAGTGGATTAGAACCAGTAATAGGATTTACTATTGTACTACCAGTATAAGTTGGTTTAACTTTAGTATATAAATCATCAATCTTATCTTTTACAGAAATATTTGTAGAATACTCAATTTTATCAGCTGAAATTACGTATTCAGCAAAAACCATAATCCCATTTGAAATAAAGACACCGAGAATAAACATGAAGATTGGGTTCTTAAACACCTTCATATTATCACCTAGTTTTATTTTAACATAGTATAATTTTTTTATCAATTTAAATGTAAAAAAATATATTTGCTGAAATTTGAATTTTAGATTTAAAGGTTAGTTGAAATTTGAATAAAGTATAGAAGAAAATTAATTTTTCTTCTTTTTGTTTGCTTTAATATTTTAAAATAGCAATTTGTTTACTTTTTTTGTATGTGTTATAGTGCTTTTACAGGAGGAATTTTATGGAAAATTTAGAAAATTATACAGCAAGTATTTTTGATAGTATTAAACATTTTGATGAAGATGGTAATGAATATTGGAGTGCAAGGGAACTTCAAAAAGTACTAGATTATACTGAATGGAGAAAGTTTAATGGAGTAATTGATAAGGCCAAAATTGCTTGTGTAAAATCTGGTAATAATGATAATGATTGGTTTGTCGGTGCCGACAAGCCAATAACTACAGGTAAAGGGAAAAAAGAAATAATCAAGGATTATCATCTATCACGTTATGCGTGTTATTTAATTGCTCAAAATGGTGATTCTAGGAAGAAAACTATTGCTCTTGCTCAAACTTATTTTGCTCATCAAACAAGGAAACAAGAACTATTGGAAGAAGAATATAGTAAACTTAGTGAAGATGAAAAACGAATTAGAAACAGAAAAAGAGTTAAAAGTTTAAATTTTGGTTTAAATAGAACGGCTATAGCCTCTGGTGTTAAAAATATGGCGGAATTTCATAATGCTGGATATAAGGGACTTTATAATGGTGAGACAGCCAATGATATATTTAAAAGAAAGAAACTTAAGTATAGGGAAGATATATTGGATTATATGGGTAGTGAAGAGTTAGGTGCTAATATTTTTAGAATAACGCAAACTGAAGCCAAATTAAAAAGAGATAAAGTAGATAATGAATATGATGCTAATTCTACGCATTATAGTGTTGGTAAAGAAGTAAGAAATTCAATTAGGAAACTTGGTGGAACAATGCCAGAAGATTTGCCAACTCCTAAAAGTAATGTGAAAGAACTTGAAGATAAGAAATAATTGTAAAAAATATGTAAACATATAGAAAACTAATTGTTACCATGTTATAATGTAGGCGATTGGGGTGATAATATGAACAGAATTAATATAAACAACTTAGCTATGATAATCACCAATAAATGTAATTTAGAGTGTCATGATTGTGTATGTAGTAATAATAATCTAGATATGTCTTCAGAAGTTATTGATATTACATTCAATCAATTAAATCGAGTAAATAATCTACATATATATGGTGGAGAACCTGTATTGGCTTTAGATACCTTAGAATATATGTTTAAATCTATTTTTCGTAATAGAGTGGAATTAAGAACACTTGATATAACTATTAATGGTACTAAGTATGATGAAGATTTTATAAGACTTTTAGATTATATTAATAGATATTTAATATATACTTTTAATACAGCTGATGTTAGATTAAGTATTTTAAGAGATACTGAACATAAAAACTCTTTAAAGAGATTGGGTATTTATAGAGAAACTTTAACACATGTTAAGAAGTATATGGAATCTAAATATTTTTATGAATTTTGTAAGGAACCTAGAATAATAACTAGATCGGCTAATTTTCCAGATAATTATGTTACTTACATGAATAAAATAAAAATGTTTGATAGAAAAAATGGGGTATGTCATGTTGGACCATTAATTACTATTAATCCTAATGGAATTATAACTAAAGCTGATGCGACTTTAGAAGAACAAGAAGAATTATATAATTATGGTGATATTAATAGTGAAAGTATAGAAGAAATTGCTTTAAAAAATTGTAAAGTTATTAAACCACGTGATTGGTATAATAAAACATATTATGCTGCTAGATAATTGGCAGTATTTTTTTTGACAATTTTTTAAATATTATTTTTATATAATTTGATTGGTGATTATATGAAAGTAAAATTATTTGATTTTGAAAGTGAAAAAGATTTAGAAGAAGCTATTAATGATTTTTTAGATAATGATATTGATTTATTAGATATAAAGTATCAAGTTTCTATAGGTGTATGTGGTAAAGAACAAATATATTGTTTTTCTGCTATGATAATTTATAATAAAAAATAAGATGTTTGGGTGTTTTAAATACTATTCCTTTAGTATATAATTTAATTAGGTGAAGTATATGATAATTGCGCATAGAGGAGTTCATAATAATAAAGATATACCTGAAAATTCTATTAAAGCTTTTAAAAAAGCTATAGATAAAAGATATGCGATAGAGTTTGATATTGAAATAACTAAGGATAGTAAATTAGTTATACATCATGATGATAATTTAAATAGAATGACTGGTGTTTGTAAAAAAACTGAAGATATGACTTATGATGAAATAAAAGAATTAAGATTATTAGATACTAATGAAACTATCCCAACTTTAAGTGAGGTTTTAGACTTAGTAAATGGTAAAGTTTTTTTGGATATTGAAATTAAAAGTACTAAAAGAGTTAAAGAAGTAGTTAGTTTAGTATTAGATGAGTTAGAAAAATATAATGGGGATGTAACGTTAAAATCATTTAATCCATTTATAGTTAAAGAATTAAAAAAAGTAACTAATAAATATAAAGTAGGATTATTAGTTATGAGAAATAGTCGAAATAAGGGATTAAATTTTTTTGTTAAAACTGGTTTAATTTATAAAATTCCATTTGATTTTTTAGCTATTGATAAAAGAATGCTTAATATAGATTATTATAATAAGTATATAGATAAATATCCTTTATATGTATGGACTTTAAATGGTTTAGATGAAGCATGTATTTATTTAGAAAAATATCCTAAAATTATATGTATATGTAATGATTTAGATTAGTGAAGGAGTGGTTATGATGGAAAGACTTATATTTCATATAGATGTTAATAATGCCTTTTTGTCATGGACTGCAGTTGATTTATTAAAAAAGGGTTATCCAATTGATATAAGAACTATTCCAGCTGTTATTGGCGGAGATGAGGATGCTAGACGTGGTATTGTTACAGCTAAAAGTCCTGTTGCTAAGAAGATGGGAATTGTTACTGCTGAAAGTTTATATACAGCTAGAAAGAAATGCCCTAATTTAAAAGTATTTCCAGGAGATTATTATTTATATCATCATAATTCGAATGAATTATATAAATATTTTTGTTTATTTACTGATAAGATTGAAAGATATTCAGTAGATGAATGTTTTTTAGATATGACAGGGACTGAACTTTTATATCCTGATCCTATAAAACTTGCTCATCATATGAAAGATGAGATATATGAAAAATTTGGATATACTGTTAATGTAGGAATAGGTAATAATAAATTATGTGCTAAGATGGCTAGTGATTTTGAAAAGCCTAATAAAGTTCATACTTTATTTTCATATGAGATTGAAAAGAAGATGTGGCCACTTCCTGTTGGAGATTTATTTATGGTTGGAAAATCTTCAGCTAAAGCTTTAACAGAAATGGGTATTAATACTATTGGAGATTTAGCTAAATATGATTTAAATCTATTAAGAAAGCATTTTAAGAATCAAGCAGATTTTATGCATGAATATGCTAATGGAATTGATTTTAGTGAAGTAATGCCACGTATAAGTAAGAATAAAAGTATTTCTACTACAGAAACATTACCAAAAGACGTTGATAATATAGTTGATTTACGAAAAGTATTATTGGGACAAGCTAATCGTGTTGGAAGACAAGCAAGAAGTCAGAAATTATATGCTAAGACGATTGCTGTTATTTTTAAGACTAGTGATTTTGTTAGTTATTCACATCAAATGAAATTAGTTAATCCAACTAATGTTACTAAAGAAATATATAAGTATGCATGTAGCGTATTAGAAAAAGGTTGGAAAAAAGAACCTATTAGATTAATTGGAATAAGACTTGATAATTTGACTATGGATAATAATAAACAATTATCTTTATTTGATGATAAAAAAGATGAGGGTAATGACAAAATTCAAGAAGTGTTAGATAATATAAGTAATAAATATGGAGATAACATAATAATTCCAGCATCACTAAAAGAAAAGGATAAGTGATAATATGAATAGTGAATATTTAAATTTATTAATGGAAGATGCTATAGAATATAGTGATAAATTAGCTTTTAAATATCGTTATCCAGATAATATAACACATTTATTATATTTAATAATTCCAGCTTTTATTATTAAATATGGAGTAAATAATAAAAGTATAATAGAAAAATGTTTTATGGAAACACCAATTAGAATAGATAAAAAATTTGATAAGATGTATCAAGCTTATTATTTTAGTGTTCCAGAATATAATAGTGAACATAAAATTGTTTTTAATAAAGGAATAGTACTTCGTAATTATGATGATACTACTTTAATGGGTCTTTTAGATAATTTAGTTCATGAATATAATCATGCAGTTAATTCTATTAATTATGAACTTATAGAAGATGAATTTGTTAGAGTTAGAACTGGTATTAGTCATAATATATTTGATAAGAATTTAAATTTTATTAAAAAAACAGATGAAATAACCCTAGAAGAAGTTATTAATACAAAACAAACAGAATCTATTATTGATATAATTAAAGATTTTAATAATTATAAAATAAATAATACAGTAGTTAATAATACTTTATATTCTATTAATCATAGTGTTCAATCTGGATATAAATCTAATAGTTATTTACTTGAATCTATTGTATGTAAAAAGTTAGTTGAAAACAAAACATTTATGTCTACTTTTGAAAAATTAAGATTTGATGGATATATAGAAGATTTAAATAATTGGTTTGATACTATTACAGGTGAAGTTAATTCATTTCAAAAATTATCAAAATTATTATCAAAAATATTAGATTTAAATATTAAACTTTCTAATAGTATTTGGTTTAGAAAAAGTAAAATTAATAAACTTAGAAGTTTAACTAGTGAAGCATTAGAGATTGTAGATAAATTTAATAATAATACTATTTATAAGTAAAGAACGTCAAGTTCTTTTTCTTTTTATATTAAAATATCTAAAAATATGTTAAAATATTAGATAGAAGGAGCGAGTAATATGAAGAAAAATTCCTTTATGCAAGGTGCTTTTATTGCGACTTTAGGTATTGTTCTTAGTAAGATATTAGGAATTGTTTATGTTATTCCATTTTATGCAATTATAGGAGAACAAGGTGGAGCACTATATGGTTATGGTTATTCGATATATTCAATCTTTTTAGGTATAAGTCAAGCTGGTATTCCACTTGCTATTAGTAAGATTGTTAGTGAATATAATGTATTAGGATATTATGAGGCTAAAAGACGTACTTTTAAATTAGGAAAAAAAGTACTTGCTATGCTAGGTGTTATATCTTTTGTAATTATGTTTATTTTTGCTAAACCACTTGCTTTAATAATAATAGGTGATATTAAAGGTGGTAATACAGTTTCAGATGTTACTTTTGTAATTAGAGTTATATCAACTGCTGTTTTAGTTGTACCATTTTTAAGTATATATCGAGGATATTTACAAGGACATAAGTATATAACTCCAACATCTATAAGCCAAGTTTTAGAACAAATAGTTAGAGTTTCTATTATTGTTGGTGGAAGTTTCTTAATGTTAAAAGTATTTAAATTAAGTTTAACTAGTGCTGTTGGTGTAGCTGTATTTGCTGCTACTATTGGAGCATTATCTGCATATTTTTATTTATTTATTAAAGTTAAAAAGAATAGTAAAGAATTAGAAAAAGAAACTTTAAAGGTAGTTCAACCTAAGATAACTGATCAAGAAATAATTAGAAAAATTATAATTTATGCATTCCCATTTGTTATGATTGATGTTTTTAAATCATTAATTAATTCAGTAGATGTCTTTATGCTAGTAAAGGTACTTGTTAATGGATTAGGATATACGGCTAAAGAAGCAGAAGCTATTATGAGTGTTATATCAACTTGGGGACAAAAGATTAATATGATTATAGCTAGTGTTGCTACTGGTTTAATGGTAAGTTTAATTCCAAACTTAACAGCTAGTTTTGTTAAGAAAGATATGGAAGATGTAAGTTTAAAAATAAATCAAACTTTACAATGGATGCTATTTTTTACTATACCAATGACTTTTGGATTATCAATCTTAGCTAAACCAGTATGGACAATATTTTATGGTGTATCAAAGTTTGGACCAAGTGTATATAAATATTATGTATTTGTTGCACTTGCTACAACATTATTTACAGCAAGTGTTACAATTTTACAATTATTAAAAGAATATAAACAAGTATTTATATGCTTACTTTCTGGTTTACTTACAAATGCATTATTTAATATTCCATTATTATATGCGTTTAATGCTATGAAGGCACCAGCTTATTATGGCTCTACAACTTCAACTATTTTAGGTTATGGAGTATGTAGTTATTTAGCTTTAAGATTTATTCATAAAAAATATAATATTAGTTATGAAGATACTTTAAAGAAAGTTATTAATATAATTTTAATAACTTTAGCTATGGTATTAGTATTAGTTAGTGTTAGATACTTTATTCCATTTACGTCAACTAATAGATTATTCAACATTTTATATATTATTTTATATACTATTATTGGTTTATTTGTATATTTTACTCTTATGTTTAAGACTAAACTAGTGTATAATATATTTGGTACAAACTATGTTAATAAAATAGTTGGTAAATTAAAGAAAAAATAAGAAAGATGAGGTGATTATCTTGGAATTTAGAGAATTAACAGAAGAAGAATTTAGAAAATTTATTAAAGATAATCCTTCTTCTTCTTTTATGCAAACTCCAGAACTTGCTCATTTAAAAGAAGAACGTGGTAGTATTAAACACTATGTTGGTGTCTTAGAAAATGATAAGATAATTGCGGGATCATTATTATTAGAGGATAGAACAATATTTAATAAAAAAATGTTTTATGCTCCACGTGGTTTAATAGTTGATTATAATAATTATGATTTATTAAAATTTTTTACTGATGAAGTAAAAAAATATATTAAAAAACATAAAGGTTTTATGTTAACTATTGATCCTAATGTTATATATCGCAAGAGAAGTAGTGATGGAGATATTATTCCAGAAAATGGGCAAAATGATGAAGCAATTAATAATTTAAAAAAATTAGGATATAATCATCATGGATTTAATTTATATTTAGATACTAAACAAGCTAGATGGTGTTATTTATTAGAACTTGATGAAGAATATGAAGAAAAGAAAAAGAAGTTTTCCAAAAGTACTAGAAAGAATATTGAGTCTTGTATTAAAAAAGGCTTAATGGTAAGAGAGGGTACTATTGATGATTTAGCTACTATGACCGAGATATTTGAAATTACTTCAAGGAGAAAAGATTTCTTTTCTAGAACTTTAGAATATTATCAACAAATGTATAAAAATATGAGTAATTTAATGACTATTTATATTGCTTATTTAAATCCTGATATTTATTATGAGCATACTTTGGGTTTATTAAGTGAAGCTAAGAGTAAACTTAATCAAGTAGAAGAAAAAATGCAGAATAATATGGTTGGTGCTAAATTAATCAACGATAAAGAAATTGCTTTAAAACAAATAGCTAAATATGAAAAAGAATTAGAAAAAGCAACTAAATTTAAAGAAGAGTATCCTAACGGAAGAGATATTGGATGTTTATTATCTTTAAGAAGCGGATGTGAATATTTAACTTTATCTAGTGGGATTTTAGCTGATTATAAAGAATTTACACCTAAGTATTTAATGTATGAACATCATATAAAAGAAGCATATAAGGAAGGTTTTAAATACTGTAATTTCTATGGTATTACTGGAGATTTTAATCCTAAAGGTAAATATTATGGAATATATGAATTTAAAAAAGGATTTAATGGAAATGTAATAGAATACATTGGAGAGTTTGACTTAAAGGTAAGTTTGTTTTATAATGTATATAGATTACTAAAGAGGGTAAAAAATATTATAGGGAGGTAACTATGAAGGATAGTTTTGTTTTTGAATATTTAAATGAAAATGATTTCCGAGTAAAAGAAAGAACTGTCAGAAAATATAATATGCTTGCATACAAAGAAATGACTTTCAAATACTATCCTAAACTAAAAACTGGTGAGTTTTTAGGTAAAGCAGTGGGTGAAAATAAAGATGGTAGTATTATGTATGAGCTTCCACTTCCTACTGATAAGATGTTTGAAAAAGTTCATGGTACTATTACTCTTCACTATACTGTTTATTTAGATAAAAAAGTTATACTTTTAACTAATATAACTCCTGAAGATATATTGGAAGAAGGGCATAGATCTGAACTTACTGCTTACAAAGGTGTAATGGTATCTAAGCAAAATAAAGATAAAGATATGTTTAAGATAAACTTACTTAATATGATGAATAAAGGTACAAGTGATTTATTCTTTTTAACTACAGTAGTAGCTAGTATGATTATCTTAGCAATTAGTGCAATTATATTTTTTACAATTAGATAAAATAAAAGAGTGGATAATATCCACTCTTTTTTAGTTTCTTATATGATTTTTTAAATTTTTTAATTTTTTATATGTTTTAAATGCTAACTTATATATTGAATACATAGGTTTATCAATAACTAAATCAAATTCTCCAATAAGTTCTACTACTTTACCACCAAAGTCTCTTTTAAATGAATATAATCCAAATAATGGGTTTTCTTTATCAAATACTCCTGTTATACCATAGAAATTATATCTTTCATAGTTATTTTCAATCGCATATTTTAATCCTGCAAAATGAACAGTATATGCAGATTGGAATTCCATAAAGTCTTTATAAGAACCTCCAACTAATGATAATACTTCATTTCCATATATTAAGAATAAGATTCCACCTAAAGTAATAACATTTCCATATTTTAATTTTAAATCTCTAATATGATTTTGTGTTTTATTAATTCTTTCTATTTCTTTATCACAAAAAGCTTGTTTTTCACGATACTTTTGCTCATTCATTTTGGCTGGATCTTGATTATATTTATTAGCTCTATCTTCTTTTTCTTTCTTTAAGTTATCTATTTCATTTTGATATTCATTAATAAGTTCATTTGTATCAAGTTCTGCAATTAATATTTTTAATATTCCATCATCGTGTAGATGTTTATACATTTCTTGGTAATATGAAAGAGGTCTATCAATAAATTCTCTTCTTTCACCAGTATGAGCCATAATATCTTTAAATTTATTTAATTCATCATAACCAATTTCTCTTACTTTAATTTTATTTCTTTCATTTTTTCTTAAAATTTGTCTTGTTTTAGCATCCATATTTTTCATAACTTCTTCAACAGTAGTATTTTTAGAAGGAGTTATAAATATCCAACGAGGTTGTAAGCTTTCTTGCATTAAGTTAAATCCAAAATGTTTATATCCAAGTTTAATTAAATTATCATAAGCTTGTTTATTGTTTTTACCATTTGGAACGATATTTCCTTCTAAATCTCTTTCTTGATAAGAAATATATGGATCTATTTTAATAAAGATTGCGCCACGTCTTTTAGCATATTCTTTTATATTTTTAGTAAAGAATTTTAATAAATCATAATCATTATAGTCTAATATAAATCCACGAGGAGCATAAAACATTTTTTTACCAAATTTAATTTCTTTTGATAAAATTAAACTTGCTGCGACAACACTACCATCTTTTTTAACTCCAACTAAATGAGATAACCATCCGTTTTCTCTTTTAAGATTACCCCAATTTAGTGTTTGGTAAAAAGATACTTGTTCATGATTTTTAGTAAAATTTAAAAATTCTTCACTAGTTAATTCTGTAAACTCCATTATTTACCTCTTTTCTTTTTAGCATTTTTCTTAATTATATTTCTATAAATAGGTACCAGTTTAGTAAATATAAAATACATAAGTTTATTAGTTATAAGATCGAATTCTCCACAAAATTCAACATAGTTTCCACCAAACTTTTTCTTAAATTCATGAAGTCCAAGTAGTGGATTATCTTTTCTTAAGTCACCAATAGTTCCAAATTGATCATAAGTTTTAATACCTTTATTATAATAATACTTAATATGTTCTTCATAAGTTTTATAATTTGTATAAGTTTCAGATAAAATATTATGATTTCCAGCATATAATACCCAAGCAGTATTACCATATTCAATTATAAAGTGAGCAGATAATATGATATTAGAACCGTATTCTTTTTTACTATTTGAATATTTTTCTATGTCACTATTAGTTTTTTCTAATTGTCTTTCTAATTCTGCTTTTTTAGATTTTTGAGATTTAGATAAATCCTCTTTAGGAAGAAGGTTTAATTCACTTTCTAATTCAATTTTCTTTTTATCTAAAATATTAATTATTTTATCTAAATCAACACTTCCTAAAAAGATATTACATGAATTATCTTTATTCCATATTTCATATAAAGACTTATAATATTGTTCATTATGAGTAATAAAATCTTTTCTATTTTCTGTTAGAATCATTAAATTATAGAATGAATTAATATCATTTTCATTACCAATTCTAACACTAACATCTAAATCATTAGCTTTTTTGATTCTTTGTTTAGTAGTCTTAGAAAAATTATTTTCTATTTCTTCATAAGGTTTGTCCATATTTATTCTAAAAGTATATCTAGGTTGCATTGTTTCAAAGTTTTTAGTAAATCCTAGATGTTTGTAACCTAGAGATTTTAAATTTTTAACTAGTTCATTATTATTATCTTTAATAATATTACCATTATTATCTTCTTCGTGATAAATATTATCAGGATCTATTTTAATGAATATAGCTTTATATTTTTTTGCATAATCTTTTATATTTTTAGTAAAGCATTTTAATATATCTAAATTATCATAATCTAATACATAACCACGAGGTATATAGAAATAAGATAAGTTTAAAGGTAATTTTTTTTCTAGAATAAGAGCAGTTGCTACTAGTTTGTCATTATCTTCTAGACCAACATAGTGTGGTATTAGATTTTTTTCTTTTTGAGCAAATTCTCCCCAAGCATAGCTTTGTAGGAAATGACTCTTTTTATGATTCTTTACAAATTCTTCATATCTATCTTTTTCTATATCTGTAATAAACTTCATATAATCACCATTAATATTATATCACTTTTTTTTAAAACTTACATCATATTATAGCTATTAGCTTTATAATTAGACGTATAGTTATTAGCATTTTCTAATTTAGTAATTTTATTTTTTAAACTATTTATTTCTTTTTCTAATTTATTAATTTTTTCTTCTAAGGTAGTTATATTAGAGTTTTGCATACTGTCAACATTTGGATAGTTTTGATTCATAAATGGTGGATATATAGGATTAGTAAAAAATGGCATAATACCCCTCCTTTATTTATTTTATTATATGATGTATAATAAGAAAGGTGATATTTATGAGATTGAGAAATGTAAAAAATAAACAAGAAATTATGGATGCATCTAGTTATTTAATTACTGATCCTAAAAAGTATTATGGTGCATGGAATGAGTTATTTAGAAATAATAATCCTATTCATATAGAAATTGGTGCTGGTAAAGGTAATTTTATAATTAATAAAGCTTTACAAAATCCTAATGTTAATTTTATAGGGATTGAAAAATTTGACAGTATACTTGCTCGTTGTTTACAAAAAATACCTGATGGTTTACAAAATTTAAAAATAGTAAGAATGAATGCCTTAGAAATAGAAGAAGTTTTTAATCATGAAGTTGACACTATTTATTTAAATTTTTCAGATCCATGGCCTAAAAAAAGATGGTATAAGAGAAGATTAACTAGTGATGTGTTTTTAGAAAAATATGATAAAGTTTTTAAAAGTGATAATCATATTATTCAAAAGACTGACAATAGAGATTTATTTGAGTATTCAGTTATATCATTTAGTAATTATGGCTATACTATTAAAGATTTTTCTTTAGATTTACATAATAGTAGTATTGAAGGCAATATTATGACTGAATATGAGGAAAGATTTTCTAAAAAAGGAAATTCTATTTATTACATTGAAGTAACAAAAGAAAAAAATAAATAGTTTTTTCTTTTTTTTATTCTGAAATTGACACGATACTAAATATATTATAAAATTATATTAACAATAGACGATAACAATTTGATGATTTAAATGGAGATATATATGAAAAGAAAAACTTTAGTTTTACTTACAATTATATCTTTTTTGTTGTTAGCAACACTTGGAGTTAGTGTTGCGATTTTTAGTGCTATAAAAAATGGTAGTGGTCTTGTTAGCATTAGAAGTGGTGATATAAATTTCAAATATACGGAAGTATCAGGTATTGGTAATGGTATTAATCTAGATATCAGTGATGTTATTTCGGATAGTGAAGGAAAAGTATTAGATAATTATTTTGATTTTAAAATAGAATCTAATTTAATTGGTAGTGACATGGTTTATGAAGTAAGCATAGAACCATTAATTAATACTACTATTAATTTAAGTGGATTAAAGATATATATTACGGAATTAGTTGATGGCGGAGAAAGAGAAATTAGTAGTAATTTTAATGGGCTAGGTAAAGTTAAATATTTAACTGATTATGAAAATTACGTTATTTATCAAGAAAGAATTATAAAAAATACTAAAAATTATGAAAAAAATTTTAGAGTTAGAATGTGGATAGGTGAAGATGTAAATATATATACAAATGAATATATGGGAACAAGTGGTAGTTTTAGAGTAAATGTTAATTCTAAAAGTGATTATAGCATGGTAGATGCTTCTATTCCAACTCCTGTAATTACGGGAGGAACTGGAATGATTTGGACAACAGAGCTACAGACAATAAGTTTAGTACCAACAACACCTGCAATTGGAGGAGTAACTTATGAATATTATGTGGCAGATGATAGTGATGATATACCGAATGATTTAACGATAGCTACAGGTACGACAATGGACTCTTATAATGTAATCAGAATTGGGCAAAATTATATTTACTATCGTGCGGTAACTAGTGATAATTTAAAATCAAGTTGGAGTAATCCAGAAATAGTATATTATGATAATACTGAGTATTCTATAACTTATGTTTTAAATGGTGGAACATTAGGAGAAGATGCAGTAACAAGTTATAATGTTGAAACACCAAGTTTTGATTTATTAGAACCAACATACCAGGGGTATGTATTTGAAGGATGGCATACAACTTCTGATTTTACTGGAAGCGTTGTAACACGAATTAATAAAGGTTCTAGGGGTAATAAAGTATTTTATGCTAAATGGTCAAGATTAACATCTGCAATGTTAGAGTATTCAAATAGTAATTATACAACCTGTACTACTGTTGAATGCGCTTTAAATGAGTTATATGAATATTAAGGATGTGAAAGTATGCAGAAATTTATTAAAAATAATTTAAAAGTAGTTGCAGCATTCATATTAGGAATAGTTGTTTCTGGTATAAGTGTATATGCTTCAGGTATATCGTTTGCTAGTGGTGATGTTGCTCATACAAAAGCTAATGGTACAACTACAACAGTAGAATCTGCTATCAATGAACTTTATTCTATACATACATCAGGTAATGCTACAACTGGAGATATATTAACAGGTAAGACTGCATTTTCAAATGGTCAATTATTAACTGGTACGATGAATGATTATAGTTCTTCAATTGCACAAACCTGTACTAAAGCTAATACAAGTAATGAATTATATGTAAAGCCAGTAAATAGTGGCTATTATACAGCAAATTCAAGTTTTAATACAGGGATTAATTATAATCCAAAAGGCGTTGGAGGAACCGCTGCAACAAGTGGAACAACAGTAACTACCAGTAGCACAAATGTTACTTTAAACAATTCTAATTTAATTTTGGAGGCTGGAACTAAAATCACGATTCCTGCAGGTTATTATTCTGATACAATAAATGTTTCATCTGGAAATGTAGCATTATCTGAAACAGTATTATGGACAAATTCAAGTCCTACTGTTACTTTTGCAGCACAAGATGTTCCACTTTCTGATAGTATTAACAATTATAAATACTTAAAGGTCTATAGCCGTGTAAGTACATCAGGTGATAATGATGGTAGTATGCTTATTCCTTTGGATGAATTTCAGACAGAGACGAATAATATGGTAGGATGGATGATTACCGCTAAAGATACATCAGCATGGTATGAACGTATAATTATTAAAGTAAATGATACAACTGTAAGGATAGCGGCTGCAACGAAAAGAAATGCGACTGGTATATTTAATAATAACACTATACCAATAAAAATATGTGGTTTAAAATGAATGAATTAGTGTATTCAAATAGTTGAATACGCTTTAAATGAGTTATATGAATATTAAGGAGGTGGAAGTATGCAGAAATTTATTAAAAATAATTTAAAAGTATTTGCAGCATTCATATTAGGAATAGTTGTTTCTGGAATAAGTGTATATGCTTCAGGTATATCGTTTGCTAGTGGTGATGTTGTCCATGTAAAAGCTAATGGTACAACTACAACAGTAGAAGCTGCTATCAATGAACTTTATTCTATACATACATCAGGTAATGCTATAACTGGAGATATATTAACTGGTAAGACTGCATTTTCAAGTGGTCAATTATTAACTGGTACGATGAATGATTATAGTTCTTCAACTGCACAAACCTGTACTAAAGCTAATACAAGCAATAAGTTATATGTAAAGCCAGTAAATAGTGGCTATTATACAGCAAATTCAAGTTTTAATACAGGGATTAATTATAATCCAAAAGGCGTTGGAGGAACCGCTGCAACAAGTGGAACAACAGTAACTACCAGTAGCACAAATGTTACTTTAAATAATTCTGATTTAATTTTAGATGGTGGATCTAAAATTACTATTCCATCTGGTTATTATTCAAATGCAATAAATGTTTCTTCTGGTTTAACATCAGCAAATTATACTTCAGCTTCATTAGTGTCAAGTAAAAATAATCAAGGTGGTTCGAGTCAATCTTATAACGCAGATTATGGCATTTATATTTGGCGTTCATGGTATGACAGTACTAGTAATGTACGATATACTAATTTCTATCCCAAATTGGATAATGATGCCTATTTTGTTTCTCTATATGAAACTGATACTTATTGGGGAGAAACTGATTATGGGACGTATTATCAGAAATTTAATGTCATAGGAGTTATTTTTGCTCCTAGAAGTTGTACGATTTCTCAATTGAATCCATGGCAATATTCATTGTATAAATTATCTTAGACTTTTTTTGCTTTCTGATAATTAGACTATATTGTATAGTCTTTTTCTTTTTATGTAAAAATTTATAAAAAACTTTATCATTTTTCTAAAGTTTGTTATAATAATTAAAGAGTAGGTGAGTTATGGTGAAACCAAAGTTTTTTAAGCACATATTCTGCATGATATTTATCATTTTACTCTTAAGTGGATGTAGTATTGTATATATTGATAAGCAAAGTATTGATGATATTATTGATAGTACTTTGTCTAGTGATAGTAAACTTAAAACTGTTTCTTCGGAGGGATATTCTTATTATTTACCTCAAGGAGTTAGTTTAAAAAGTAGCAGAGGTTTAAATTCTGTTTTATACTATAATCATAGTAAGATGTATTTATATGTTGATTTAGTATCTTATTATAATAAAGTGGAAAATAGTTATCAAAAAGTAGAAGATGCTTATTATTCAAGAGAAATTAATATTGATAATAAGAAAGGCTATTTAGAAATAACTAAGTTAGAAAACCAGTATTTTATAGAATTTATGTATAATTATGGTAAAATTGAAGCTTATGTTAAAGAAAGTGATATAAATAAGACACTTACTGTTATGGGTTATATATTAAATAGTATTAAATATAGTGATTCTGTTATCGACTCTTTAGTTGGAACGGGTGCTATTAATTATGATGAAGAAAAATTTAATATATTTAAATCAAATGGTAATGATGGTGGTACGTTCTTAGATGTAGTAGAACAACATGATGATGGACGTATGAATGGTAAAGATGAAGATGTACTAGATATAGAAGAAAATCTAGAATAGGAAAGGGTATTATATGGGACTATTAGAAAAATTAAAAAATACTTTTTTTGAAGAAGAATATGTTGAGGTAGAAGAACCTGTAAAACCAGAAAAAGTAGCTAAAAAAGTAGAAGTTAAAAAAGATAAAAAAGTTAAACCGATAGAAGAAGAATTGGAAGTAGCTGAAGAACTTGAAGAGCCAGAAGAGAAGAAAGAAAGTTATTTTGAAAAAGATTTAGCTAATAAAAATACAAAAATAACTTATTTTGATGATGATGATTTTGAACCAGTTCAAAAGCCAGTTAAAGTATCTAAACCAGTTGAAGAAAAGAAAATTTATGGTGAAAGTGCTAGTAGTATTCAAAAGTCACTTAAATTAGATGATTTAAATAAATATACATCTACTTCTCATAAAGCATATGGAGCTACTGATGCTAATAAATTTCAACCAACTCCTATTATTTCTCCTATTTATGGTGTATTAGATAAGAATTATCGCAAAGAAGAAGTAATTGATAAAAAAGATAAACCTAGTAGTTATGTTTCTAGAAAAAATGCTGATTTAGATTCAGTTAGAAGAAAAGCTTATGGTGAAAATTCAAGATTCTTTATGGAAGAAGAACCTGCTAGTGAAGAAAGAGAAGAAAGTACTTTCTTATATGATATGATGGAAGATGAATCTAAACCTGTAGTTGGAAGTGTAACTGTTGGTGATGCTGAAGAATACTTTAATGATTTAGGATTAGAATATAATGTTGATTATAAAGATCAAAAGTATGAAAATGCTACTGGTAGAAGAAGTAGTATTTATCATGATAATGATATAGAAGAAGTAATTCTTAATAATAGATTTGATAAAGAAGATGTTACTAAAGATGATTTTTGCGATAAAAAGAATGATGATAGTAATGAAGAAAGTGTTAAATTAGAAGATAATTTGTTTGATTTAGTTGATTCTATGTATGAGGGTGGTGAAGATTAATGGAAGATTTACTTCAATACTTTCCAATAGTTTTATACTTATTAGGAGCAGTTTTACTATGTGTATTAATTATTCTAAGCATTAAATTAATTCATACTATTGATAAAACAAATAAAATCTTAGATGATGCATATAATAAAACTAAGTCACTAAATGGTATTTTTGATGCAATAGATTCTATTACAGATACATTATCATCTATTAGTGATACTATGGTAGGAGCTGTTACTTCTGCTATTGGAAGGCTTTTTTACAAAAAGAAAAAAGCTAAAGAAAAAGAATTTGAAGAGGAGGATGAAGAAGATGAGTAAGAAAAAAGGAATGGGTAAATTTATTTTTGGTGCCTTAGTTGGTGCTGGACTTGGAGTATTATTTGCTCCAAAAGCTGGATCTGAAACTAGAAAAGAATTAGGCACTAAAATGAAAGATTTACTTGATAAAACAAAAGAGATTGATGTTAATGAAGTAAAAGATAATATTTCTGATAAAATTGATGAAATAAAAAAGGAATTAAGTGAATTAGATAAAGAAAAAGTATTTAAAATTGCTAAAGAAAAGGGTAATGATATTAAGAAAAAAGCTGATGAATTAGTATCATTGGCTAAAGAAAAAGGAACACCAGTACTTGAAAAAGCAGCTGATGATGTAAGATTAAAAACTATTGATGTAGTTAAAGAAGTTTTAGAAAGATTAGAAAATCCTAAAAAAAAAAGTAAATAATGATTATTCGTGTGCCTGATAATTTATCAGATTATTATAATTTTCCTTTATGTTTAAAAAAGGAAGCTAAGGTAGAAAAGGTTAGTATTATTAATATGAATACTAAATTAGATAGTAATACTAACGATAACAATTCGAATAAGAATAAGGATAATAGTGGATTTGATGAAATTTTAGAAACTGAGTTAAAAAAATACAGATAAGATTGGATTTTTTAGATAAAGTGTGTTATCATACTTATTAGATTTAATGAAGAAGAACTATTTAGTAGTTAAAATATTGGTAATAAGAGAATTTGTGGTGGTGGAAACAAATCAAGATATTTTAATGAAATACACAGTTTGGAGTTAAACCGGTGACGCGTTATAGTTTTAGAGTATAAAGTAAGGTGGTACCACGAGAATTCGTCCTTTGGGGTACTATCTTTTTTGTTTGTAGGAGGGTATTATGAATTGTTATGAAGATTTAAAATGGAGAGGTCTTATTAAAGATATGACCAATAATGAAGATTTTATTGAGAAGTTAAATAGTGGAAATATGACTTTTTATTGGGGAACTGATCCAACAGCTGATTCATTGCATATTGGTCATTATAGTTCACTTTTAACAGCTAAAAGATTAATGAAATATGGGCATCATCCTATTTTATTAGTTGGAGGAGCTACTGGTTTAATTGGTGATCCTAGACCTACTGCTGAAAGAGATATAATTTCTAAAGAAACAGTAGAAAAAAATATTGAAGGTATAAAGAATCAAGTTTTAGAGTTGTTTGATAATAATGTAGAGGTTGTTAATAACTATGATTGGATTAAAGATTTTAGTTTTATTGATTTTTTAAGAGATGTAGGTAAATATATTAATGTTAATTATATGCTTAATAAAGATATTATTTCTAGAAGATTAGAAACAGGTATTACATTTGCTGAATTTTCTTATACTTTACTTCAGGGTTATGACTTTGTTCATTTATATAAAGAAAAAAATTGTATTATGCAAGCAGCTGGTTCTGATCAATGGGGTAATATTACTACTGGTGTAGAATTGATTAATAAAATGTTAGGAAAACCTGCTTATGCATTTACTATGCCATTAATTTTAGATGCTAATGGTAACAAGTTTGGTAAATCTGAAGGAAATGCTTTATGGTTAAATGAAGAAAAAACTTCATCTTATGAGTTATATCAATACTTAATTAATTCAGATGATTCTAAGGTTGAAGAATATTTAAAAGTATTTACTTTCTTAACTAAAGATGAAATAGAAGATATTATGAAAAAGCATGTTGAATGTCCTGAAGCAAGACTTGCACAAAAGACTTTAGCTAAAGAATTCATTACTGATTTACATGGTGAAGAATCATTTCTACATGCTGAAAAACTTAGTCAAGTTTTATTTAGTGGAGATATAGCTAGTTTAACTGGTAAGGAAATTGAGCAAGTATTTAGAGGAGTACCAAGGTTTAATATAGAGGAAAGTGAAAATATTCTTGATTTTTTAGTAAAATATGGTATACTATCTAGCAAACGTGAAGCAAGAGAATTCTTAACAAGTGGAAGTATTACTATAAATGGTAATAAGATAACAGATATGGATAAAGTTATTACTAAAGATATGGCTATTGATGGTAAATATATTGTAGTAAGACGTGGTAAGAAAAAGTATTATTTAGGTAACTTTAATTCATAGTATTAATTGGAGGGGTAGTAATGGCTACGAAGACAAAGTCTAATTCAAAAAGTAAAAAGAATACTAAAAAGAATACTACTGTTACTAAAAAGAATAATAATTCTAAAACTAAGAAGAATACTGTTAATACTAAAAAGAAGAATACTAATGTTAAAGTAACTTCTAATAAAAATATAAATAAGAAAGTAACAAATACTACTGTTACTAAAAAAAAGGTAGATAAGACTGCTAAAATAGAAAATGAAGTAGTATCTAAAAAAGAAGTAGTTATTGAAAAATCTAATATTAAACAAGAATTTGAGAGTTTAAAAAAGATATTTTTAAATAAAAAGAAAGAATTAATAAAATGGTTTCATAATTCTCCTAAATGTATTAAATATTTAGTTTTAGTAAGTATAATATGCTTTTTTATTATTTTAGTTGAAGGTATTATTCTAGTTTCCCAACATACAATTTTAAAAGATGCTGTTCATCATGATAGTTATACTAGTGTAATAAGTGATGATGGAAGTATTGTTGTTGTAGGTAATAGTGATTTTAAAAATGATAGTTTAACTAAGTATAAGCATAATTCTCATGGTAAAATTATTAAATATACTCTAAATGGAGATATTGTATTTGAAAAGGTTTATGATAAAGGTATAGCTACTACATTTAATTCTATTATTTCTATCGGTGATGGATATATCGTAGTTGGTACTGGTATATTTAGTGAAGAAGAAAAGAAAAATGAAGGAAAAGAAGCTTTTATTTTAAAATATGATAAAGATGGTGAATTAATTTGGGAAAAGTTTTATCAAGTCTTAACTGATACATCATTTAATAAAGTAAAGGAAACTAGTGATGGATATATTGTAGTTGGTCAAAGTATTTATGCTAATAATGAACTTGGTAATCATACTACAGGTGGAGCTATTATCGTTAAATATGACAAAGAAGGTAACGAGTTATGGCATAATAATCATGGTGGTACTAAATCTGGTAATTTTACTGATTTTGTTGTTACTAGTGATAACAGTATATATGCAGTTGGTAAAGATGGAGCTGATTATGCTAATTTAGTTAAATTTAGTGCTGATGGTGAATATCTTTGGCATAAAAATTATGGATACACTGATAGTTTTGGCTTTGGTGGAGTTGCTTATTTAGATAATTATTTATACGCTGTAGGATCTAAAAAGATACTTCCTCCTGGAACTACTGATGAAGATGATAGAACTACTTCAGATACTGATGCTGTTTTAGTAAAATATGATTTAGATGGAAATATTATTTTTGAAAAGAGCTTTGGTGGAAGTGGTTTTGAAAGATATAATTCAATTATGTTATATCAAAATAACTTTTATGTAGTTGGTCATATTTGTAGTCTTGATGCTGGTTTAAAAGTAATTAATGATAATAAAAATGAAATGACTGGTTTAATTGTTAGATATGATATTAATGGTAATATTTTAAAGAAAGAAGTATTAGGTGGTTCTAATAATGATAATCTAACTAATATAGCAACTGATGGTATTAGTTTCTATGTAGTTGGTTATAGTAATAGTAATAATGGTAATGCTATAACTTCTAGAAGTAATGGAAAAGATTATTTTGGAGAATTAATTAAATTAAATAAAAGATTTAAACTTATATATACAAAGTAGGAATAATTCCTACTTTTTTTATGCATAAAAAAAACTTCGCTTTTTGCGAAGTTTTTATTTCTATCTGTTGTAGAATTCAACGATTAATGCTTCATTAATATCAGCATTTAATTCATTTCTTTCAGGTAATCTTACTAATTTACCTTCAAGTTTCTTTTCATCAAATGTAACAAACTCAACTCTTTTAGTAACTTTTTCAAGTGCTGATAAAATAGCTTTATGGTCTTTAGAGTTTTCTTTAACTGCTACTACATCTCCAGGTTTAACTCTGTATGATGGAATATCAACTTTAACTCCATTAACTGTGATATGACCATGGTTAACTACTTGTCTTGCTCCTCTTCTTGTAGTTGCTAAACCTAAACGATAAACTACGTTATCTAATCTAGATTCTAGTAATTTTAAGAAGTTATCACCATGCATACCTTTCATTTTTTCAGCTTCTTTGAAAGTCTTATGGAATTGTCTTTCATTTAATCCATACATAAATCTAACTTTGTTCTTTTCTTTTAATTGTTCTCCATAGTTAGATAATTTTCCTTTACGATCAGCTCCATGTTGACCTGGACCGTAAGGACGACGAGCTAATTCTTTACCATTTTCTAAAAGTGAGAATCCAACTCTACGAGCTTGTTTGTAACTTGATCCTGTATATCTTGACATATACAAATCCTCCTTCATTTTATTGTCATAAACGAAGAAACAATATTTATTAGGGAGTTTATGTTTGAGGTTTTCACCAACAGTGAAGTTACTTGCCAATTTCATAAACACATTAATAAATTTAATAACACTGTTTCATGAATATGCAAGTTAAATTATATATAAAATAAAGGAAAAAGTCAATCTTTTTTTAATATTTGTTTATATGGGAATGCCAAATTTAAAAAATATCTAAAAAAAAGAAGAAAAAATTGTATTTATATGTTAAAATAATAATATAGTTAGGATAGGGGAGCGAAAGTATGAGTGGCGTTTACTTATTAATTGGTACTTTTTTTATTGTGGCTGTTATATTAGTAACAGTTGTTTTAGTCATTTTAAAAAAATACCAATACAACTCTTTTAGAACTCAAGTAGAAAGACTTGATAAAGAAAAGAATCTTATTGCTTCTACTCCTGTTTATTCTGAACTTGAAAAAGTAGAAGCTATTGTTAAAAATGATAAGATGGAAGAAAAATATAAAAATTGGCAAAAACGTTTTGATGTTATTAAAAATGAAAAAATAGAAAAAATTAATGATATGATTAATGAACTTGATATTTCTTCTAATATGCATGATTATAAGGGATTTGATCAAAGAATAGCTAAAGTTGAAATGGAAGTATATAAAGTTAGAGAAGGTGCTAATAAGTTATTAGATGAAATTAAAGAAATAACTATTAGTGATGAAAAATATAGAAGTATTGTTACTAAATTAAAATCTAAATATCGTAAACTAAACGCTGAATTTAATAATCACAAAGAGGATTATGATGAAATTGGAGATGCAATTGAGTTACAATTTGAAACTATTGAAAAAAGATTTTTAGATTTTGATAATTGTATGGAAGAAAATGAATATGATGAAGTTAAACATATTGTTAAGGCTCTTGATACTATGATTGATCATATGGGAAATGTAGTAGTAGAAGTTCCTAATCTTATGTTACTTGCTAAGAAGTTAATTCCTAAAAGAATCGAAGAAATAGTTGAAAGTAATACAAGCATGCAAGAAGAAGGATATAATCTTGATTATTTAAATATTAAATATAATATGGAAGAATGTTATAAAAATATTAGTACTATTTTAGATAGAATTAAAGTTTTAAATTTAGATGATTGTATGTTTGAACTTAAAACATTACTTGATTATTTAGATAATATTCTAGATAGTATTGAAAAAGAAAAATTAGCAAAAAAGATATATCGTGAAACAGTTAGTACGTTTGATACTAAATTAAAGAAAACATCTAAAATAATTAAAGATATATATAAACAATTAGATAGTATTAGAAATTCTTATGATTTAAGTGATGAAGAAGTAAAAGAACTTGAAAATATTAAATTAGAATTAGAAGCTATTCGTAAAGAATATCATCAATTATTAAAAGATGAAAAAGAAGCTAAAACTCCTTATACTGATTTAAGTAAAGAACTTGAAAAATTATCAAATTTACTTATTGAACTTGAAAATCATTTAGATGAATCATTAAAATCTTTAGGTAGTATGAAAGATGATGAATTAAGGGCTCGTCGTCAGTTGGATGAAATAAGAGATTTATTAAAACAATGTAAACTCACTATTCGTAGTTATAAATTACCAATCATTATGAATAATTATTTTGTTGAATTATCTGAAGCTAATGATGCAATAGATGAAATAGCTAATGAACTTAATAAAAAGCCAATAGTTATTGAAACTTTAAATGTAAGAGTTGATACTGCTCGTGATTTAGCACTAAAACTTTATAAAACTACTACAAATATGGTTAAAACAGCGCAATTAGCAGAGATGGCTATTGTTTATGGAAATAGATATCGTAGTACTATTAAAGAAATTGATAAAGGCTTAGATAATGCTGAAATGTTATACCATAAAGGTAACTATAAAGATGCATTAGAAGTATCTTTAAACTCTTTAGAAATAGTTGAAAAAGATATAAGAGAAAAATTATTAAATGTATATGGTGGATAAAGACTAGCAATAGTCTTTATTTTTTGATATAATATTGTAGATTTTGGAAGTGATATTATGAAAAAAAATATTTATTTAGATTATAGTGCTACTACTCCAGCTAATAAAGATGTGGTTGATACATTTAGTAAAGTTAGTTTAGATTATATTGGTAATCCTAATTCTTTACATAAATTAGGTTTAGAGTCTAAGAAATTAATGGATGCTTCTATTAAACAAATAGCTAATTTATTAAATGTTAAAGAAAATGAAGTGATTTTAACTAGTGGTGCTTCAGAATCAAATAATTTGGCTATATTTGGTACTATTAATAGATATCCTAATCGTGGTAAGCATATTATAACTACTAAGTTAGAACATTCTAGTGTTTTAGAATGTATGACTTATTTAGAGAAAAAAGGTTATACAATTGATTATGTAAATATATTAGAAAACGGTTTAGTTGATTTAGAAGATTTAGAAAAAAAATTAAATAAAGATACTGTTCTTGTTAGTATATGTCAAGTTAACAGTGAAGTTGGTATACTTCAAAATGTAAATAAGATTGGGGAAATTGTAAAAAAGTATCCAACTACTATTTTTCATGTTGATGGAACCCAAGCTGTTGGTAAGATAAATATTGATTTAAAAAATATTGATTTATATAGTTTTTCATCTCATAAATTTTATGGACTTAAAGGATGTGGAGTATTAATTAAAAAAGATAATATAGAAATAGATCCAATTATTCATGGTGGAAAAAGTCAATCTAATTATCGCAGTGGAACTCCGGCACTTGCTTTAATAGTTTCAACTAGTAAAGCTTTACGTCTAGCTCTCACTGATTTAGATAAAAAGTATGACCATGTTAAAAGTTTAAATTCATTATTAAGAGATAAATTATCTAAAATTGATGGTGTTATTATAAATAGTAATAGTTTTTGTATACCACATATTTTAAATATAAGTATTCCTGGAGTTAAACCAGAAACTATGTTACATGCTTTAGAAGAAGAAAATATTTATATTTCTACTAAAACAGCTTGTTCTAAAGATAATAGTGATTCATTAACTTTAACTACATTAGGATATAATCATGATATTAGTGGATATTCTTTAAGAATTAGTTTAAGTTATTTAACTACAGTTGAAGAAATAGATACTTTTGTGGAAATTTTAGATAAGAAAATAAAAGAATTAAAATTTTAAAAAAGTTATTAACATTATTTGTGGAAAAGAGGTAATAATATGAATAGAGTAGTATTAATTAAATATGGAGAATTAACTACTAAGAAAGGTAATAGAAAGTTTTTTATAAATACTTTATATAATAATATAAAGAAGAAAATGTCAGGTCTTGATGTTAGTATCAGTCGTGATATTTCTCGTATGTATATAGAGTTTAATGATAATGATCTAGATACGGTTTTAGAAAAATTAAATTTAGTATTTGGTATTCATACTTATCAAGTTGCTTATAAGATTGATAGTGATATAGAACTTATTAAAGAAACAGCTAGAACTATTATGCACGAAAAAACTGGTACTTTTAAAGTAGCTACTAAAAGAAGTGATAAGAAGTTTCCAATTGAAAGTATAGAGTTTTCTAGACAAATTGGTGGTGTAGTATTAAAAGATAATAGTAATTTAAGTGTTGATGTACATAATCCAAATACAACACTTGATATAGAAATACTTGAAAGATACACTTATTTATATACTGATAAGTATTATGGATTAGGTGGATATCCTCTTGGTGTTCAATCTAAAGGAATGCTTATGTTAAGTGGTGGAATTGATTCACCTGTTGCTGGATTTTTAGCTTTAAAACGTGGTGTTAAACTTGAGGCTGTTTATTTTGAGGCAATACCACATACAAGTTTAGAAGCTAGAAAAAAAGTAATAGATTTAACTAAAAAATTATGTAAATATTCTGATTCTATGAAATTACATATAGTTCCATTTACTAAAATTCAAGAAGCTATATATAAAGAATGTAATCCTGAATACTGTATTACTATTATGCGTAGAATGATGTATCGCATAATGGAAAAATTAGCTAAAAGAAATAAAGGATTAGTAATAATTAATGGTGAGTCTATTGGACAAGTAGCTAGTCAAACTTTAACTAGTATGTCAGTTATTAATAGTGTTACTAATATGCCAGTTATTAGACCTGTAGCTTGTTTAGATAAATTAGAAATAATTGATATAGCTAAAAAAATAGATACTTATGATATTAGTATTTTACCATTTGAAGATTGCTGTACTATATTTGTTCCTAAACATCCAGTAATTAATCCTAATTTAGGTGAATGTTTATTAAATGAAACAATGTTTGATTATGAAACATTAATTGATGAAACAGTTGATAATGTATTAACACTTAATATAACTAGTGAAGAAGATAAAGAATTTGAAAATTTACTTTAATCCATATTTTTCCATAGAAATTAATGTATGATTTATTAAAAAATTCACATTCTATTAATGTATAGGAGGTGAAACACATGAATAATAGTTCAAATAATAATTCTATGAAAATGAGAGTACCTGGAGCTAAACAAGCTATTGAAAAAATGAAATATGAAATAGCTAATGAATTTGGTGTTAATTTAGGTGCTGATTCTACTTCTAGAGCTAATGGTAGCGTTGGTGGTGAAATCACTAGACGTTTAGTTCAATCAGGAATGAACAATATTAGCGGAAGTTACCAAGGTAAATAATTAACCTAAGTGTGTTTGAAAAATAAGATAGATTTCTATCTTATTTTTTTGTATTTGCTTTTTTATTAAAATTGTGATATAATATGCAATTGTTTTTTTATTCCCAAAGAGGGTGGTGATTGGTTTGAAAGAATCTAATAAAGAAGAATGGTTAATGTATTATAATGAATTAATTAAATATTTTAATGAGCATGACAATAACCAGGTACCGTTTAAATATGTTACCGAAAACAATGTAAAATTATGGAATTGGGTTAGAAAACAAAGAGATTTATATAATGGTGATCATTTGTCTGAAGAACGTATATATTTATTAGAAAAAGTTGGCTTTAAGTGGGATTTAATTGATGAGATGTGGAATATAGGATTTAAGCATTTGCAATGTTTTTATGATATATATCAATCAACTAATGTTCCATTTTCTTATATTTCACCAGATGGATATCAATTAGGTTTATGGTTTAGTCAGCAAAAATGCGCTTTAGAAAGAGACTTTCTTACTACAAGAATGAATCATACATTAAAAAAATTAAATCCTAAATGGTCATCAGATACAAATAAGTGGGATGAAAAATATTCTAGATTAGAGGAATATTATACTAAATTTGGTGATTTAGATATCCCGCGTTATTTTGAGTTTGCTGATGGTTTTAAATTGGGAAGCTTTGTTTCTTCTTTAAGATATGATTATTCTAAATATAAACTTGATAAAAATCGTATTTTATTTCTTAATGATTTAAATTTTGATTGGTCTGTTATGTATACGGCTACTTTAAATGGTAAAATTATTTCTAGAAATAAAGCTAGATATTATAAAGTTATGAAAGATAGAATGATGCATATTTTAGATGATCTATCTTATGAATTAGATGATAGCATTACTGATTTAGATAAGCAAAAATCACTTGAAAAAGAAATGATTAAAAGAATGTGGCGATAAACATTCTTTTTTTTCTTTTTTCTATTGAAAAACTTCTTTTATAATGTATAATTTATATTATACAAGGAGGAAGATTGATATGAAAGTATTATCTATTAATGCAGGTAGTTCATCACTTAAATTTCAAATGTATGAAATGCCAGAAGAGGAAGTTTTAATTTCGGGTAGATTTGAAAGAATTGGTTTAGATAAAGCCTTCTACACTATTAAATATAATGGTGATAAAATTCAAAAAGAAGCTGAATTAAAAAACCATGGTGTATGTGTTGAAATTTTAATTAACGAATTACTAGAAAACAAAGTAATCGAATCATTAGATGAGATTAAGGCGGTTGGACACAGAATAGTTCATGGAGGAGATAAATATTCTGAATCTGTTGTTATTGATAAAGATGTTATTAAGACAATTGAAGATTTATCAAGTTTGGCTCCACTTCATAATCCAGCTAACTTAATGGGTGTTAAGGCATTCATGAAAAAAATTCCTAATGCTGTACAAGTTGCATGTTTTGATACAGCCTTTCATCAAACTATGAAGGAAGATAGATATTTATATGCAGTACCATATGATTGGTATAAGAAAGATGGAGTAAGAAAATATGGATTCCATGGAATGAGTCATAGATATGTATCTGAAAGATTAAGTGAATTAGTTGATAAAGATTATTCTAATGTAATCGTATGTCATATTGGTAATGGTGGATCTATTTCTTTAGTTAGAGATGGAAAATGTGTTGATACTTCAATGGGATTTACTCCTAATGCCGGTATTATTATGGGATCACGTTGTGGTGATATTGATTATTCTATTATTCCATATATAGCTAAAAAACGTGGTTTATCACTAGAAGAAATTGATACTATTTTAAATAAAGAAAGTGGTATGTTAGGAACTAGTGAAATATCATCTGACTTTAGAGATATTGATGAAGAAATAGCTAAAAAGAATAAACAAGCTATTATGGCTCACTATTTATTTGTTAACTCAATCGTTAACTATATAGCTAGATATTATGTTGAATTAAATGGTAGAATTGATGCTATTGCATTTACTGCTGGTGTTGGAGAAAATGCTCCACACGTTAGACGTATGGTTATTGATAGATTATCATGTCTTGGATTTAAGATTGATAGAGAAAAGAACGATGCTATTAGATTTGGTAAAGAGGGATTAGTATCAGCTGTAGATTCTAAGATTCCTGTTTATGTAATTCCAACTGATGAAGAAGTAATGATAGCAAGAGATACTTATAGATTAAGTAATTGTGAATAATTAAATATTTAAGAAGTAGAATTTCTACTTCTTTTTTAGTGGAAAAACTTTATCTTTTAAAAGATTTATATTTATAGTATAATATACTCATAGAAAGAAGGAAAAAGCATGAAAGTAATGTCAGTAAATTGTGGAAGTAGTTCCTTAAAGTTTAGTTTATTTGAAATGAATGATGAGAGTTTAATCGCATCAGGTGTTTTTGAAAGAATTGGACTTAATGATAGTTTTTATACTGTTAAGTATAATGGAGAAAAGATTAAAGAAGAAATAGAGCTTCCTGATCATAAAAAGGCAGTAGAAGTATTACTTGATAGACTTATATCTATTGGTATTATTAATGATTTAAATGAAATAGAAGGTGTAGGACATAGACTTGCTCATGGTTCTACAAAATATAAAGAAAGTGTAGTTATTACTGATGAAGTAATTGAAGACTTAAGAAGTTTAACAGAACTTGCTCCACTTCATATTCCAGCTAATATTTTAGGGATAGAGGCAGTTAAAGCTGTTTTACCTAATGTTCCAATGGTAGGTGTTTTTGATACTACATTCCATACTACTATGGATCCTGTATCATATCTTTATCCAGTACCATATGAATGGTATCAAAAATATAATATTCGTAAGTTTGGTTTCCATGGAACAAGTTTTAGATATATATGTAAAGAAATTCCTAGATTACTTGGAAAAGAAAACTATAAAGCGATTATATGTCATTTAGGTAGTGGTGGATCAATTTGTGCTGTTAAAGATGGTAAGAGTGTTGATACTACTATGGGATTTGCTCCAGTATGTGGTATAATGATGGGAACAAGAAGTGGTGATATCGATCCATTAATAATTCCATATGTTATGGAAAAAGAAGATAAAGAAGTAGAAGATGTTGTTAGTGATTTAAATAAAAAATCAGGTTTTCTTGGTTTAAGTGGAGTATCTAGTGATTTTAGAGATATCTATAAAGGTGTTTTAGAAGGTAATGAAAGATGTAAATTAGCTTTTGATAAATATGTAAGAACTGTTACTAATTATATTGGTTCTTATTATGTAGAACTTGGTGGAGTAGATGCTATTATCTTTACTGCTGGACTTGGTGAAAATGCTTCGGCTGCAAGACTTGCTATAATGGAAAAACTTACTTGTTTAGGAGTTAAAATTGATTTAGAAAAAAATCAAGTTTGTGGTGAAGAAGTTAAAATTTCGACTGATGACTCTAGTGTTAGTTGTTATGTAGTACCAACTAATGAAGAATTAATGATAGCGCTAGATACAGTTTCTCTTATGTAAGAGAATAGAATAGAGGTTAGTATGTTTAAAAAAATATTAAAGGAAATTAAGAAATACGATAGTATAGTTATTGCTAGACATATTGGAGTAGATCCTGATGCTATGGCTAGTCAAGTTGGACTTAGAGATGCAATTTTAAATACTTTTCCAGAAAAAAAAGTATATGCAGTTGGTACAGGTGGAGCTAAGTTTTCATTCTTAGGTAAACTTGATCACTTTGATGGAGATTATTCAAAAACATTATTAATTGTTTTAGATACTCCAGATAGAAAAAGAGTAGATTCAGCTGATATTGATAACTTTGCTTATACTATTAAAATTGATCATCATCCATTTATGGAAAAGTTTTGTGATTTAGAACTTGTAGATGATAAAGCTAGTAGTGCTTGTGAACTTGTTATGCGTATGATTTATGATACTAAGTTAGAAGCAACTAAAAGAGTTATGGAAGTATTATATTTAGGACTTGTAAGTGATACAAATAGGTTTATGTTTAATAATTCATCTTATACTACATTTGATATAGTATCTAAGGTTATAAAAGATTATAATTTAGATATATCTAGTTTATATTCTCCTCTTTATATGAGACCACTTGCTGAGATGCGTTTATTTGGTTATATGTCTGAGTCAATGCAAGTAACTGATTATGGAGTAGGATATATCGAAGTAAGTGATGAAGTATTAAAAAAATATGGTGTTGATGTTGCTAGTAGTGGAAATATGATTAATAATTTTAATTATATTGAAGAAGTGTTAGTATGGTTAGCAATTACTGAAGATACAAAGAATGGTATATTTAAGATTAATATTAGAAGCCGTGGCCCTGTAATAAATACAATAGCTGAGAAATATAATGGTGGTGGACATAAATTAGCTAGTGGAGCTAGGGTTACTATAAAAGAAGATGCATATAAATTAATTGATGATTTAAATGAAGCATGTCGTAAATATATTGAAGAATTGGGTGATATTAATGAAGATTAATGATATCAAATTAGATGTTCAAGCTGTTAGACGTAGTCAATATCCTGAAGATACTAAACCAGAATTTATGTTAATAGGAAGAAGCAATGTTGGTAAAAGTACTTTTATTAATACCTTATCTGGTAGAAAGAATTTAGCTTATACTTCAGGAAAACCTGGTAAAACGCAAACATTAAGTTTTTATCTTGCTAATAATGAATTTTATCTTGTTGATGTACCTGGTTATGGATATGCTGCGGTTAATAAAGAAACTCAAGCTAAGTTTGGTAAAATGATTGAGGAGTATTTAGAAAAACGCGAACAATTAATTAGAGTATTTATGTTAGTTGATTTTAGACATAAGCCTACTGAAGATGATGTTTTAATGTATAATTTCTTAAAATACTATAATATTCCTGTAACTATTGTTGCTACTAAGGTAGATAAAGTTGGGGGAAGTAAAATAGATAAAAATAAGAAAATTATTCTTAATACATTAAACTTAGTTGTTGGTGATGATTTAGTATTATTCTCTGGTGTTTCTAAACTAGGTAAAGAAGAGGTATTAGCTAAGATTGATAATTTAATTAATGATCAAGTTGAAGTAGTAGATACTGAAGATGATGATGAAGATATAATTTAGAATTAAAAGAATCTAGTAGCTAGATTCTTTTTTTTTCATAATTTATATTAGAAAGTAGTGATTAATTTGATTGATAGTATAAAAGTAGAATTTAACAGTGAAGATTCATTTACTATTTTTTATATAACTAATGAAATATTCTCTAATGAAGATGAGTATAAAGTTTTATTTAAATATTTAGATGATGTATTATTTAGAAAGTATAATTATGCTTTGCATGGATTTTATGATGTAACAATCTATTCTTATAAAGGAATATATGTTTTAGATTTTGAATTAATTGACGATTATGGTAGAAAAGACTTTAATGTTACACTTTTTTTAAATAGTATGATTTTATATGAATTTGAAGATTTAAATTTAATTACTAAAGATAAAATATATTACGAAGATAAGTTTTATACTGAGATAGATAATATGATTGATGATATAAGATTATTTGAATATGGAAGAATTATTTATGGAAAAGATGTTAATAAAATTTTAAAAAATGGTATATTACTTACTTAATTTCTTTTCCAGGTATACCAATAACAGTGCTATTAGGATTAACATCTTTTAAAACAACACTACCAGCACCAATTTTAGCATTTTCTCCTATCGTAATATTTCCTAGTATTTTAGCTCCACATCCGATATAAACATTATCTTTAATAGTAGGATGCCTTTTTCCTTTTATATTTCCTAATCCACCTAAAGTAACCCCATGAAACATAACTACATTATTACCAATTATAGCTGTTTCTCCAATTACGACACCATTACCGTGATCAATAAATAGATTTTTTCCTATTTTAGCACCTGGGTGTATTTCAATTCCTGTTCTTCTTTTAGCATGTTCAGATATTAATCTAGCTAAAAAGAATAATTTCTTTTTATAAAAAAAACTAGATATTTTATAGTAAACTTGAGCTTTAAAACTTGGATATAAAAATACTTCAAATATAGAATGAATAGCTGGATCATTCTTTTTTATTGTTTTAATTTGGTCTTTAATAAACATATAATCACCTAGTATATTTTATGAATATATTAATTAATTACCTGTTTTAATAACTAACTACTAGTTTTTTTTTGATTTTTATGATAAAATATCATCAGTTTAAAAGAGGTGATTATATGGTATTACCAACAGTTGCATTAGTAGGAAGACCTAATGTAGGAAAAAGTACTTTATTTAATAAATTAGTTGGATCTAAATTATCTATTATTGAAGATACTCCAGGTGTTACTAGAGACAGAATTTATAGTGAAGTTACTTATAATAATTATAAATTTAATTTAATAGATACTGGTGGTATTGATGTATCTAAAGAAATATTTAATGATGAAATTAAAGTTCAAGCAGAAATAGCTATAGAAGAAGCAGATGTAGTTATTTTCTTAGTTGATGGAAAAGAAGGAATAACAGAAAATGATAAAGTTGTTCGTAATATGTTAATTAAGAGTAATAAAAGAGTTGTTGTTGCTATTAATAAGGTAGATAGTAAAGAAAGTTTAGAACATCAATATGATTTCTATGAACTAGGTTTTGATACATATGTACCTATAAGTGGAGAACATAATACTGGTTTATATGAGTTATTAGAAGAAGTATGTAAAGATTTTAAAGAGTTTGATCAAGAAGATGCTGATACTAGACTTAAATTTAGTGTTATAGGGCGTCCTAATGTAGGAAAAAGTAGTTTAATAAATGCTCTTTTAAATGAAGAAAGAGTTATTGTATCTAATCAAGCTGGTACTACTAGAGATGCTGTTGATACAGTATTAAAATATAATGGTGAAGAATTTGTTTTAATCGATACAGCAGGAATGCGTAAAAAAGGTAAAGTATTTGAAGCAGTTGAAAAGTATAGCCTACTTCGTAGTTTAAAAGCTATTGATAGAAGTGATATTTGTTTACTTGTATTAAATGCAGAAGAAGGAATTATTGAACATGATAAACATATAGCTAGTTATGCACTTGAAAAAGGTAAAGGATTAATAATAGTTGTTAATAAATGGGATACTGTTGAAAATAAAAATCCTAAAGATTTTGAAAAACTAATTAGAGAAGAATTTAAGTTCTTAAGTTATGCTCCTATTGTTTATTTATCAGCACTTACTAAAAAACGTCTTCATACATTAATGCCTGAAGTATTAAAAGTAGCTGAAAATATTAAACGTGAAATTAAAACTAGTGTATTAAATGAAGTTATTACTGAAGCTTATGAACTTAATATCCCACCTTCATATAAAGGTAAAAGACTTAAAATATATTTTGTATCTCAAACAGGATCTAAGCCTCCTAAGTTTACATTTAATGTAAATAATAAAGGATTAGTACATTTCTCTTATTATAGATATTTAGAAAATAAAATAAGAGAAAACTTTGATTTAGTTGGTACTCCAATAATTTTACAGTTTAAAAATAGGAATGATGATTAATGAAAGATTTATTTAATAAAAGAAGTTTTCTTATAAATGATTATATTTCGCAAATATTAGTATATGGTTCTAATACAAGAGGAAATATTGGTCTTTCTTTAGAAGATAATATTATTCTTACTGTAAGTGTTATTAAAAATAGTTATTTTAGATGTCATGATATTGGTATTAAAAAAGATAATCATTTAGCTTTTTATGAACAGTTAGTTAATGATATTCTTAATAAATTTAAAGAATTTGATATTAGATTTGGAGAGAAGAATATTATTATTTCATCTAAAGTTAATAATAACGAAATCGATATTTCATTTACATTAGTTGACGAAAATGATATTAATTGGTTTGATAAAGTTAAAGAAACATTCTATAATGAAGATAAGTAGGTGATATTATGGGATGGTTCTTTGATAGACATGATCCAAAAACAGAATTAGAAGGATTAGAAAGAGCTCAAAAAATTCTTGATGAAAGATATGAAAAGGGGCAAGTTCTACCTGAAGTTTATATGAAGCAATCAGCTGAGTTTGGTAAAAGAAAAGAAAAATATATAGCTAAACTTAAAAAAGCTGGAAAATATTATGATTAACATTTAAAACCTTCTACATATAATAATGTAGGAGGTTTTTATGTTTAAAGATTCTTTATTTAAAAAAATAGAAGATAAATCAGGAGTTGATAAAGATACAATTATATCTTTAGCTGATAAACTTCAACATTCAAACATGAAAGATGAAAATGTTTTAAGAGATTTAGTACATGAACTTAGTAGTCTTACAGGTAGAGATGTAAGTAAAGAAAAAGAAGATAAGATAGTTAATACAATTTTAAAAGATAATGTACCTAAAGATATAGATAAAATGATATGAAACTAGAAATAGTTTCTTTTTTTACATATTCTGACATATTTAGACAAGGTAATTTAGTATTATAAAAAGCTTGAGGTGATTTATATATATGATTGTATATACAATGTGTTGACAATAATTTTATAATATGTTATTATCTTGGTGATTGGAGATGATGGTATGGATAATATTTCTAATAATGGTATTATTAATGTTCGTGTTGATAATGAATTAAAACAAAAAGCTAATGATTTATTTAATAGTTTAGGATTAAATATGAGTACAGCTATTAATATGTTTTTAAGTAAATGTATTAATGAAAATGGTATACCCTTTGAAGTAAAAGCCCCTAAACCATCTAGAAGATTAAGAAAAGCTTTAAAAGAAGCTGATAAGATGATGAAGCATCCTGAAAAGTATAAATCTTATCATAATGTAGATGAAATGTTTAAAGATATATTAAATGAAGATTGATTTTTTAACTGATACTAAGTATGCAGTTAGGAGTTCATCTACATTTAATAAAGGCTTAAGAAGAGTTTATAAGCAGGGTAAAGATATCGATAAACTAGAAAAAATAGTTTTAGATATAGCTAATGGTAATATTCTAGAAGAAAAGTATAAAGATCATGCTTTAACAGATAGTAAATATTATAAAAATTGTAGAGAATGTCATATTGAGGCTGATTGGTTACTAGTATATAAGATTGATAATAATGAACTTATTTTATTATTAATTGATACTGGTAGTCATAGTGAGTTGTTTTAAGAAACTAGAAATAGTTTCTTTTAATTTTATTTGATTATAGAACGAATGTTTGGTAAAATAATATAAGGAAGTGGTAAGATGGATAGAGTCTATATGTGTATTGATTTAAAAAGTTTTTATGCATCTGTTGAATGTGTTGAAAGAGGTCTAGATCCACTTACAACTAATTTAGTAGTTGCTGATAGTAGTAGAACTGATAAAACAGTATGTTTAGCTGTAACTCCATCTTTAAAGCAGTATGGAATAGGTGGACGAGCTAGACTATATGAAGTAAAACAAGAAGTAAATAAAATAAATTTAGAAAGAAGAAAAAAGATTAAATATAAGTTTACTGGTAAATCTTATAATGATATAGAACTTAAAAATAATCCTAATTTAGAACTTGATTTTATTATAGCTACTCCTAGAATGAAATATTATATGCGCTATAGTACTAATATATATAATATATATTTAAAGTATTTAGCTCCTGAAGATATATATGTTTATTCAATAGATGAAGTATTCTGTGATATTACTAATTATTTAAAGATGTATAATCTTACTCCTAGTGAGCTATGTACTAAGATTATTTTAGATATTTATTCTACAACTGGAATAACAGCAACTGGTGGAATTGGAACTAATATGTATTTAGCTAAAGTAGCTATGGATATAGTGGCTAAACATGTTGATGCTAATAAATATGGTGTTAGAATTGCGGAACTTAATGAATTTAGTTATAGAGAAAAATTATGGAATCATCAACCATTAACAGATTTTTGGCGAGTTGGTAAGGGAATAGCCGCAAAATTAGAAAAAAATAATATGCATACGATGGGTGATGTCTGTTTAATGTCTATTAATAATGAAAATTTATTATATAAGTTATTTGGCGTTAATGCAGAACTTTTAATAGATCATGCTTGGGGATATGAACCATGTACTATAAAAGATGTTAAATCATATAAACCATCTAATTCTTCTTTATCATCAGGACAAGTCTTACATGAAGCATATGATTATGATAAGACTAAATTAATAGTTATGGAAATGGTAGAAGCCTTAACACTTGATATGGTTTCTAAACATTATGTAACTGATTTAGTAACTTTAACGATTGGATATGATATTGAAAATTTAAAAAATAGTAAAATAAGAGATTTATATGATGGAGAAATAGTAACTGATTTTTATGGTAGATGTGTACCTAAACATGCTCATGGTACTGTTAAACTAACTCATAAAACTTCTTCTACTAAAGAAATAACTAAAGAAGTTATGAAATTATATAAGAAAATAGTTAATCCTATATTATTATCAAGAAGAATAACGCTTACAGCTTGTAACCTAGAACAAGAAGATAGTATAAGAACAGTTAACTCTTATCATCAATTTAATTTATTTTCAGATATAGATAAGCAAAATAAAGAATTAGATCAAACTTTATCTAATGAAAAAGATGAAAGAAAAGTTCAGAAAGCTATTCTAAATATAAAAAATAAATATGGTAAAAATGCTATTATAAAAGGAATGAACTTATTAGAAGGAAGTACCACAATAGATAGAAATAATCAAGTAGGAGGACATAAAGGATGAATGAGTATAAAGATATTATTAATTTACCGTACTTTGAACCAAAGTATCATCAAAGAATGACTATCTATAATAGGTCAGCTCAGTTTGCTCCTTTTGCTGCTTTAACTGGTTATGAAGAAGCTATAATTGAAACATCTAGATTAACAGATGAGAAAATAGAACTTGATGATAATATAAAAGAAAATATAAATATGAAATTATTAGATATAAAAAATAATATAGATAGTATTGAAGTTAAAATACTATATTTTAAAAAAGATAATAAGAAAAAAGGTGGAGAATATCTAGAACATATAGGTAAAATAAAAAAGATAGATACAGTGGATAAAAAATTAATCTTTCAAGATGGTTTAAATGTTAAAATAGATGATTTAATTAAGATAGATATAGAAACTTAATAGGAAACTAGTAATAGTTTCTTTTTTTATCTCATAAGTTTAAATGAATAGAAAGAGAGTGTTTATATGGATAAAAATGAAATTAT
>CAMPBR010000002.1 GCA_946639185.1 uncultured Mycoplasmatota bacterium | reverse complement strand
GCCGCTAATATAACTAAAGTTTTATTCATATTTTTTTCCTCTTTTGAAAATTAATTTTCATATCTTCTACAAATGCTTGATTATATTGTTCTTCAATATATTTTTTTTTAGATTTTGAATATGTATTTTTAGCTATTACATTTAACCAATTAATAACATTAATGGTATTTTCTTTACTATTATCTTTACAAACAACATATTGATTTACATCATTAATACAAATTGGTTCAATAATAAGTGGATAATTTGAAACATATTCATCTAACTTATTAAAATCTTTCCATTTATCAACAACATCTTTAAATGACCTATAGCTATTATGTTTATCATAAATTGATATATAATATTCGTCTTCATTAATTGGGTTATTTATCTGCATCTTTATACCAGAATAATATTCTTCACAAAGATTATTTCCTAAATACTTACACATAAACGTTGTTAAAGGAAAATCATAATCTTCTAAAGCATTTATATTTCCTAATACAAATGAACCATTGCTTGTTAAATCAGCATATTTTAATTCACTAGAATAAACAATAAAAAGATCTCCAGCTTTTAACTTTTCCATACACATACCTCTTTTCTTTTAAACACAAATTCTGTTTTAAACAAAGATGTTAAAATCAAGTTAAACCATTATCCCATAAATCCTCCTATACTTTCTTTAAGCTTTTATGATTTTTCATTAATTTCTTAATACCATGTGGCATTTTAAAAGCAATACTTAGTAAAGTGTTAGTAACTTCAACTACTCTACCCGCTCCAAACACATCATGATAAACATAATCACCAACTTTAAAATCTTGATCTTCAGTATAGAATTTTTCTTCTTTATTAATTTTTATTTGCTCATTCTTAACTTCTCTTTCATTAGTCTCAATTAATTCTTTATCTATTTCACCAATAAATCTACTAGGTGGATTTACTTGATCTTTACCATATAAAACTCTACGTCTTGCATTAACTAAATAAAGTCTTTCTTTAGCTCTAGTTATAGCTACATACATAAGTCTTCTTTCTTCTTCTAATTCTGAGTTTTCCATTAAAGAATTCATATGTGGGAATATTCCTTCTTCTAAGCCAATTACAAATACATCATTAAACTCAAGTCCTTTAACAGCATGTACTGTCATTAAACTAACTTTATCTCTACTATCTTGATATTCATCTCTATCACTCACTAAACTTACTTCAAATAAGAAATCTTCTAAAGATACAAGTCCATCTCTTTCTTCAAATGCTTTAGTAATAGATTTAAATTCTTCTAAGTTTTCAAGTCTAATATCTGCTTCTAAAGTTTTTTCACTTTCAAGCTCTCTTCTATATCCAGTTGTATCTAATATTTTATCAATTAACTCAGTTAAAGTAACATTTTCAGATACTTTTTTTAAGTCTTCAATAACTTTTTTAAACTCTAATTCTTTACCACTATTTATAACTTCATAAATACTTTTATTTTCTAAATCAGCTTTTTCCGTTAAATTAGAAATAGTCTTTAAACCAATTCCACGTTTAGGACTATTAATAACTCTAGTTAAACTAATATTATCTTTTTCATTATGAATAAGTCTTAAATAAGCCATCAAATCTTTAATTTCTTTACGACTATAGAATTGAAAACTTCCAACTACATGATATGGAATATTTTCTTTTAACATTTCTTCTTCCATAGTTCTAGATTGAGCATTAGTTCTATAAAGGATAGCTATTTCTGATGGATTTTTACCTTCACTAATTAATCGTTTGATATTTGATGCAACATAATGAACTTCATCTTTTTCATCATAGCTACGATAATAAATAATCTTATCACCTTTACCTTTATCACTCCAAAGATTTTTATCTTTTCTACTTTCATTATTTTTTATGACTGAATTCGCAGCATCTAAAATATTTTCAGTAGAACGATAATTCTGTTCTAGTTTAATAACATTAGCTTCTTTATAATCCTTTTCAAAATTCAAAATATTTCTATAATTTGCACCTCTAAATGAATATATAGATTGATTTTCATCACCAACTACACATAAATTACGATATTTAGATGCAAGTAATTTAGTTAAAATATACTGAGCTTCATTTGTATCTTGATACTCATCTACTAATATATATTTAAAATGTTCTTGATACTTATCTAATATATCTTCATGTTCTCTAAATAATTTAATAGGTAATATTAATAAATCATCAAAATCTACTGAATTATTTGTTTTTAATTTATGTTCATATTTTTCATATACAGATAGTACTACTTTTTCAAATTCACTAGATGCATATCTTTCATAATCTTTAGGACTCATAAGTTCATTCTTACATCCACTTATTTTATTTCTAATAGCATTAGGATTATATTGTTTAGGATCTAAATTTAATTCTTTTAATATTTTTTTTACTACAGTTAGTGAGTCATCACTATCCATAATAACGAAATTTCTATCATATCCAAGTTTATCATAATTTTCTCTTAATAATCTAAGTCCAAATGAATGGAATGTTGATACTTGCATATTTTTAGCATATTCTCCTACTAAATTAATAACACGTGACTGCATCTCTTTTGCTGCTTTATTAGTAAATGTTATAGCTAAAATATTATATGGACTAACATTTTTTTCTTCTATTAAATAAGCAATTCTAGTAGTTAAAACTTTCGTTTTACCAGATCCTGCTCCTGCTAGAATTAATAATGGTCCTTCAGTTGTAGTAACTGCTTGTCTTTGATTTTCATTTAAGTTGTTTATATCTATCATAATGCTACTCTCCTATCAATATAATTATACAATATCTAACATATTTTATAAAGAGAAAACACCAATTTAACATAAAATATATTCTCTAGAAATAATACTTGGATTACTACAATATTCCATTATTAATTTATTATTTTTATGACATAATATTATTCCGATTGTTTTATTATGAGAAGGCTTTTTAATATGTTTATCAATATAGTTCATATATAATTCTACCTGTCCTACATGTTCGTGCTTTAACTTTCCTATTTTTAATTCAACTACTACATAAGATTCATATTCTACATTATATAAAAGTAAATCAATCTTATAATAGCTATCTCCTATCTTAAGAGGATATTCATTTCCTACAAACATATAACCACTACCAAACTGATTCAAAAATCTATAGATATCTTCCATTATCAATTTTTGAAGTTTTTTTTCATTAATTACTTCAATATTTTTAGGATTATTTATAATTATAGTTTCTTTAACTAATTCAGTAATTTCTGGATTTTTATTTTCAATTAATTTTTGTTTAGTATCTAAAGATAAACTTTCATATTCTTTATTTTTTATTTTTTCATGAAGTTGTCTATAAGTTAGATTTTGTTTAATAGAAATATCAATATAATAATTAATAGCATCATAGTCATCTAATACCAATAGTTCAGTATAATGACTCCAAGATAATATTGTCGGCATTGCTGACACTTTTTCGTTATTAAACAAAATATAAAATTGCCTTATTCTAAATAAAGTTCTATAGCTATACTTTTTTCCTACCTCATTAACTAATCTACTTGAAAATTCTTTAATTAGTCCATCTCCATACCTAGCCCTTTCTTCACCTCCTTGTGCTTCTACTATTAATCTTCCTATTTCATAGTAATTTTCTAATATTACTTTATTCTTACTATAATCCTTTACTCTAATAGTAGTTTCAGTATCAATAATTTTATCTTTTATATCTTTATAATATTTTTCAGTCTTTAACATATTTTTCCTCCAGTAGTAGCACTATAACATAGAAAAATAAAGAAGACAAATCGCACTTTTCAAGTTTTAAAAAAAATAAAAGATGAAAAATTACTTTTCTATAAAAGAAAAATTATTTTTCATCATAAAACTATTTTTAATTATTAATTTTCAAAAAATTTAAATTTTATAAAAAAAAGGAAGCACTTGCTTCCTATAACTCAAATAATGTCATTTGGCTTGATTCAGGTAATCCTTTTAAGATTCCCATACTACGCATTTTATCAACTAATGTAGCTGAAACTTTACATCTCTTTTGGAAGTCTTCGATTGAAATAAATTCTTTTTTATTTCTTTCTTCAACTATATTTTGAGCAACTGTTTCACCTAAGCCATCAATAGCTAAGAATGGTGGAATGACATTTTTATCACCATCTGCTTTCCAAACTGTTGCTTCACTCTTATATAAATCAATTGGTGTGAAAACTATTTTACGAGCAGTAGCTTCTAAAGCAAGTTTTAAACTTTCAAGTTGTCCATTTTCTTTATTACTTGCTTCATAACCTTTAGCTTGAATATCTAGTATTCTAGTCTTAATAGCATCATATCCAGCTATCATTGCTTCAACATCAACATCAGTTGCCTTACAAGAAAACCATGATGCGTAATAATATACTGGCATATGAACTTTATACCAAGCAATTCTAAACGCACTAATAACGTAAGCAGCAGCATGGGCTTTTGGGAACATGTATTTAATCTTACGACAAGACTCTATAAACCATTCTGGAATATCAGCTTCTTGCATCGTCTTAACATGTTCTTTCCATGTTTCAGGGTCTTTTGAAGCTTTACCTTTACGAACAAACTCCATTATCTTAAATGCTTTAATTGGTTTTACACCATGATACATTAAATAAACCATGATATCATCACGACAGCCAATAGTCTCTTTAAATGGAACTAAGATATTTCCATTTTCATCTGGTGTACATAAGTCCTTTGCATTTCCTAACCAAACATCAGTACCGTGTGATAAACCAGATATTTTTATAAGTTCTCCGAATGTTGTTGGTTTAGTATCTTCAACTAACTGAATAGTAAATGGTGTACCAAACTCTGGAATACCTAACGTTCCTGTATTACACATAATTTCATCTTTTGTAACCCCTAAAACATCAGGAGATGTAAATATACTCATTGTATCTTTATCATCAAGTGGAACAGCCATAATATCAGTTCCAGATTGAAGTTGAATTAAACGAAGTTGTGTTGGATCAGAATGTCCTAAAATATCCAGTTTTAATACACACTCTTCAATTGAGTGGTAATCAAAGTGCGTTGTTCTCCATGGAGAATTAGGATCTTCTGCAGGAAATTGGAATGGTGTGAAATCAAAACAATCCATATAATCAGGAATAACTACAATTCCACCAGGATGTTGCCCAGTAGTTCTTTTAACACCAGTACATCCAATAGCTAAACGTTCAACTTCTGCAGTACGCATAGTATAACCTTTATCTTCACAATATCCTTTTACAAAACCAAATGCTGTTTTATCAGCAACAGTACCAATAGTACCAGCACGATATACATTATCAGCTCCGAATAATACCTTAGTATAAGCATGAGTTGATGCTTGATTTAAATCTGAGAAGTTTAAATCAATATCAGGTACTTTATCAGCATTAAATCCTAAGAATGTCGCAAACGGCATATCTTGTCCATCTTTATACATTGGTTTACCACAATTAGGACATACTTTATCAGGTAAATCAAATCCACTCGAATATGTAGCTCCTAAACTATTACCATTATCATCTTCAAATATACTAGTCTTACAATTCTTACATCTATAATGAGCTGATAACGGATTAACCTCAGTAATTCCCATCATTGTAGCAACGAAACTAGATCCAACTGATCCACGGGAACCAACTAAATATCCTTCATCATTAGAGTGTTTAACAAGTCTTTGGGCAATTAAGTAAATTGGATCGAATCCTGCACCAATAACTCCACCTAAAGATTTCTTTAACTTAGTTTCTAATGCTTTATCATCAAGTTCTTCTTCACTAGTTTTCTTTAAATAATCTTTAACATAATTATTAACAGAATCTTTACCAGCAACAATTACGTCATGAAGTTTTTTAAATATATCTTCTTTTTTAGCATCACTACCAAGATTATATTTAACAGATGTTAAAACGATATCTCCATATAACTCAGTAGCAATTCGCTCTTCTATTGAATATGGAAGTGGTTCTCCATACCAATCTTTAGCTCTTGTATAAACAAGATCTGTTACTACTCTAGGACAATCAAGATAAGTTTCTCCATCATCTGCCTTTACACGAGGAGAAAATGGTGTTCCACCAGTATCAGGAATAACTTCAATTTCTTCTACCATATCAAGTACTTTATTAGTATTTTCAACAACTATTTTATAAGCTAAATCTTTATCTAAGAAATTAAAGTTTTCTAACATTTCTTCTGTAGTTCTAAAATGTTGACTAGGTATTTCCGTAATATCCTTTTTAGCAAGTGGGTGTCTTCCACCACCAGGTACTTTTTGATTAACTATTATCTTACGATAAATCTTATCTTCAGGATCAAAATGATGCACGTCTCCTGTTGCTACTATAATCTTACCAGCTGCCATTGTTTCATCTATTATTTTTTTAATATGATTCTGTAATTCTTCTTTGTCTTTAAAGTCTCCAGTTTGAAGTAGGTGATCATATACTTCTGGTGGTTGAACTTCAACATAATCATAGAAATTAATAATATTAGTTAATTCTTCTCCTTCTTTACTTCTAGCTTCATTAAATACTTCAGATTCATAACATCCACTACCTATTAATAAGCCTTCTCTTAATTCTTGAAGCTTACTACGAAGAATTCTAGGAGTCTTATATAAATAAACTGTATTAGCTAAAGATATAATTGTAAATAAATTTTTTAAACCGGTTTTATTTAAAGCTATAGCATTGAAATGGAAAGTTCTACCAAACTTGTGGATTTCATCTTTAGATATTAACTTATCTAAATCAGTAATCTTTTCAAACTTTTGCATTTCTAACTTCTTTAACATTTTAGCAAAAACTAAAGCAGTTCCTTCAGCATCGTAATCTGCTCTATGATGAGATTCTTCATCCCAAGGTACATCATATCTTTTTACTAAAGCTGATAAACTATGTCTCGCATAACCTTGATCTAGTGTTCTAGATAATTCTAATGTATCTACTACTGTATTAGTAAATTCACCAAGATTATATTTTTTCATAGCGCTAGAAATAAATGAAATATCAAACTTTGCATTATGAGCAACCATTGGTAAATTACCAGTCCATTCCATGAAGCTTTTAGTAACTTCCTCTTCACTTCTACATCCTTTAACCATATCATCACTAATTAAAGTAAGTTCAGTAATCTTATCTGGAATATGACGTTTAGGATCAATTAACTCATCAAATCTATCTATTATTTCACCGTTCTTAAGTTTAACAGCACCAATTTCAATCATCTGGTCAGCACCACCAGCATTAAAACCAGTAGTTTCAGTATCGAATACAACATAAGTAGAATCAATTAAACTATCTTCAGTTGGTCTAACAACAATATTTACTGTATCATCTACTAACGTTAACTCAGTCCCATATAACCCTTTAAATATAGGTGGATTTTTTAATTCTTCTTTTTTTAATTCTAACTCTTCTTCTACTTTTTTCTTTTCTTCTTCATCAGTTAATTCACTTAAAGTAGATTCAAGTTCTACTATTTTATCTTTAATCTTACCTCTAACTTTTTTATTATATCCTTTTATAATACCAAACGAAATAGGAAAAGCTTGACATCCATTATGATCAGTAATAGCAACTCCTCTATAACCCATATCTATACATCTTTCAACAAGTTCACATGTATGTTTACCTAAATCAAGTTTAGTAATACCATCCATTTGACTCATCATAGTATGAGCATGTAGTTCAACTCTTTTTATAGGAGCATTGTCTACTCTTTTTTCTTCGCTTCTTTCTAAGATATTAATATCAGTAACATTTAATACTTCTTCAAAATTAGACCATTGATCTTTCTTTATATCTCCACGAATAACATACCATTTCTTTTCTTTTAAAGCTTTCTTTCTTTCACCATAAATTTCATTGCCCTTACAGAAAACTTTACAATAAATACTATCAGTATAATCAGTAATCTTTAAAGTTATAATTCTAAAATCACTCTTAGTAGATTCAAAATAATCAATTCCAAACACATAACCTTCTACAGTTACATCATCTTGTTCACCTACTAAGTTTTTAATACTAGTTGGAGTAGTTTCTATTACTCTTCCAACTACTACATTAGGATTTTCTTTATCATCTTCAATTTTAGGTCTTCTTTTAAACTTAGTAAAATCTTTCTTTTCACTTAATGTTTCACTAGGAGTAGTAACAACTACATTCTTAGTAGCTTCTCTTAAATCTTTATTAATAATATCTTTTATATCATTATCATCCATATTTAAATAGATAGTAAGTGATACATCAAAACCATATAAATTAAGTAAAGAATTAATTTTAGGAAGTATCTCTTTTAATTGTTTTTCTTCTTCTATATTAACTACTTCTACAGTCATATTATGTACATCTAATCTATTATTAAATATATCAGAAAATATTAATACATTTTTTAATTTAGCTAAAGCATAATTATAATAATCTTGTAATTTTGTTAAATCTTTACATTTAGGTACTATTTCAAAATAAACTTTCTTTATATTTTTAAAAGCATGATTTCCTAATTCTTCTAACTTTATATAATCTTCTATATCAAGAATACTATCATTTTTTAAAACAAAAGTCCAAGTAGCATTTTTTTCATTTACTTTTACTTTATCTAAAGACATATCTTTTAATTTTTCTTTTGTTTCACTATCTAGATTAATCTGTTCAAATAGGATTTTTATCTTGTCTTCCTTCATGTCATCACCCCCTAATTAAAATAGATTTCAATAATGAAATCTATTAAATAATCTCTAATTGATTTATACGTATTATTTTAAATTGATTTTGAATACAAAATTCTATAAATTCTAATAAATTTAAATTTCTTAATTCTTTTTCCACTTTATATTTATCTATATCAAATGAAACTTTATCACGCATCATATAACTTGTAAAATCTTCTTTTTCACATCCTAAATACATTAACCAATATGGATAAATTTGCCTTTTTAAATATGTTAAAGAATTATCTCCTTTTAAATAAGCACTTTTACCAGATAATCTTGCATAGAATTCATTACCTATAGCAAGTTCTAAAACAGCATTAACTATATCCTTATATTTCTTTTCAAAAAAATGTGTTTCATTTTTTACTACAGTATAAACTATATTAGTTAATGTCATTAAAGGATCAACTAAATCTTTTTTAGTACCCCACCCAATAGTAGTACTTCCTTTTTCTACTAATACTGTATCCATAACTGGATGAAGTACTACTACACTATAATCTTCTTTAAAATTCAATTTTAAAATTTGTTTTAATATATCGTTAGCTGCTTTCTTATTTTGATCCCAAATTTTTAAAAGTTCTAATCTATGTCTATCTGTATCTTCTTTAAGTCTTACAAATAATTCTGTCTCGAAAACATAATTATATAAAGTTTCATCATCAGGTATAAAATTCTTTATATCCGATAACATTTCCTTCATATCTTTTTGGATACTTTTATATTGTCTCTTATGAGTTTTATATAGCTTAGTTTTAAAATTATGAACAGATTGTGAAAATGAAGCCCCATATAATAAATTCCAAGTAAGTAAATAATCATTTGTTTTAAAATGAAGTCGCATACTACCACTACCTTTTCTTTAAATAATATATCATAAATAATATAGTATTTGAAGCTTTTTCAACCATTAATTTAATTTTTCAATAGTATCTACTATTATTTGATAAGCATCATATCTTCTTTCTACTTTTCCACTTATTTTTACTATATCTCCTACTCTAATATTCTTATATTTTTGATAAATTTTAGGAAACAAAGTAAAATCTCTTTTTAAGTATTCATCACTACCATCTAAGAACATCATAGTATCACCCTTTTTAGTATTTATAGTCTTTACTTTTTCAACTAATACTACACAATTTATGTTCTTATTAAAATAATTTGGTACTTCTTCTAAAGAAATTATATTATCGAATTTAGCTTTATAATTAGCCACTGGATGATTACTTAAATAAAAACCAAATAATTCTTTTTCTATTCCTATAAGTTCATCATTAGTATATTCTTGCATATTTTCAAGTTCTGGTTTTAAAACAAAATCTTTATCCAACGTACTAACTAATTCTTGATAATTAAGAAGTTCATCTAAATTTTCCATTAATGTTTTTCTAGTAAGTTTAAAACTATCAAAGCATCCAGCCATTATTAATGATTCCAATACCTTTTTATTAACATTACTATTCTTAATTAAAAAGTCAAAAATATCAGTATAAGTGCCATTCTTATTATCAACTATTTGTTTTCCTATAATACTGCCAATTCCATTAATACCAGTTATTGGATAATAGATGCCTTCTTTGGATACTGTATAATTTACTCCACTTTTATTAATATCTGGTTTTAATATACTGATTCCGCTAATCTTAGCTTCTCTTATATAATCACTTTCTTTTATAGTAGCTCCTATTACTGAAGAAAGTAAACTTGCATAAAAATATTTAGGATAATAATATTTTAAATATGCCATTTTATAAGCTACCATCGAATAAGCAACAGAGTGACTTCTATTAAATCCATATCCCGCAAATTTAAGTATTAAATCATATACTTTTTTAGCTACTTCTCTACTATATCCATTTTCACAACTACGGTAAATAAACTTTTCTTCTTCTTTAATTAAAATATCTTTTTTCTTTTTACTCATAGCTCTTCTTAAGATATCAGCTTCTCCCAAACTATAATTAGCTAATTTAACAGCAATCTGCATAATTTGTTCCTGATAAATAATAATACCATAAGTATTCTTTAAAATTGGTTCTAATGATGGATCAATATAATCAATTTTTTCTTTTCCATATTTTCTTCTAATATAAGTATCAATATTATCCGCTGGTCCTGGTCTAAATAACGCAATAGCAGCAAAAATATCTTCAAAACTATTAGGCTTTAATTTTCTTAAGAAATTTTTCATTCCTTCACTTTCAAATTGGAATATACCTACTGTTAGTGCTTTACTAAATAATTCTAATACATTTTTATCATCAAGAGGTATCTTATTAAAATCAATATCTACTCCTTCATTTTTCTTTATATCAGAAATAATATTCATAATTGTAGTTAAAGTTTTTAATCCTAAGAAATCCATTTTTAAAAGACCTAATTCTTCTAAATATTCCATAGTATATCCAGATAAGTACATACCATCTGAAATAGTTAATGGAATAACTTCATCTAAATCTTTTTTAGACATAATAATACCAGCTGCATGACTTGAAGTATGCCTTGGATATCCTTCAATAAATGAAGCCACTTTAAACATTAATTTAAGTTTAGAATCACTATCAATAAGACTAGCAAATTCTTTATCATTATTATAAAAATCAGATAGTTTTAACTTAGTAAATGTAGGAATCCTCTTAGTAACTAAATCAACTTGATAAGAAGGAATATTTAAAACTCTGGCTGTATCACGTAATGCTTGTTTAGCAGCAAGAGTACCAAAAGTAACTATTCCACTTACACGCTTTTTTCCATATTTATCTACAACATAATTTATTACTTGATCACGATATTTGTCTGGAAAGTCAGTATCAATATCAGGCATAGTAACACGTTCTGGATTTAAAAATCTTTCAAATAATAAATCATACTTTAAAGGATCAATATCCGTAATACCTAAAGAATAACATACTAAAGATCCAGCTCCACTACCTCTTCCTGGTCCAACTAAAATCTTATTCTTTTTTGCATATCTAATAAAATCATAAACAACTAAAAAATAATTAGAAAATCCCATCTTATTAATAATATCAAGTTCATAATTTAAACGATTAATATATCTTTCTCTAACCATGCCATTAAGTCTTTTATTAAGTCCAAAAGAAGACAATCCTTTTAAATAATCAAAACTAGATAATCCATTAGTTTCTGAATATATTGGTAATAATAATTCACTTTTAGGAAATTCTAAATTACATTTGCTGGCAATTCTATCAGTATTAAATAAATTTTCATTACTAGTATATAAATAAATATCAGGTATATCTAAATAATAATCATCTACCATATAATTAGTATCATCTAAAATAGTCTTACCATCGCGAATCATATATAAATATTTTAAAAATTCTTTATCAGATTCTTCTATATATAAATTTTTTCTAAAGAAAACTATTTTTTTACAAAAAAGACTAGCTTCCCTTTCTTCTTGTTTATTACTATACCCTATATATAAATCTTCTATGATATTAAATAAAGAATTATATAAATCATTATAAATAAATGGAACAACTCCAATTATATTATTATGATAAGTCTTTATATCGTCTATTTCTACTTTTCTTGATTCTTGAATAGTAGATAGTTTAATTAAAGTTTGATAACCTATATAATCTTTAGCATATATAACCAATATTTTATCATTTATATTAAGTTCTAATCCGATAATTGGTTTTATATTATTATTTATACATTTTTTATAAAATTCCATTGTTAGAAACATATTATTATCTGTTATAGCAAGAGATTTGATATTATGCTTTTTACTATATTCTATATATTTATCTACTGTTATTAAACTAGATAATAGTGAATAATTAGTTTTAACATATAGTGGTGTATACATAATATCCCTCCCTATTTATATTTTAACACAAAATACCTAAATTACACTAGAATATACATACTTCTACAAATATTTTTATCAATATAATAATTCACTTTTTATTTTTCCATAAAAATCCATATTTTTTTCCTCCAGTAACGACACTATAACACACAATAAATTTATAAACAAATCACCATTTTCAAATATTAAAGGTAAAAAAGAATAGAAAAATTAATTTTCAATAAATAAAATATCTTTATTCTACTAGTATTTTCTATTAATATCAAAAATTCAACAAATTTAATTTTTTTACTTAAATGTTTGACTTAAATGACTTTTTATGGTAAAGTTATAAGAGCAAGTTGATATGCATATCAAAGGAGGGAATAAAATGGCAGTTAAAGCTACAAATAGAAAACCTTTATTCGGTAACAAACGTTCTCATGCTTTAAACGCTACTCGTAAAAAACAAGGAGTTAATCTTCAAGTAGTTAGATTAGAAGATGGAACTAAAGTTAGAGTTAGTGCAAGAGAATTAAGAACAGCTAGAAAAAGTGAAAAAATAGAAGAAGTAAGTGAATAATCACTTATTTTTTTTTATAAAAAAATAGATACTTATCTTAAAGTATCTATTTTTTCTTGATAATTACTACTATTAGTAATATAAGATCCTGATACAACCATATCAACATAATCTTTTACTTTACCAATAGTTTCATTATTAATGCCACCATCGACATTAATAATAATGTCTAATTTTTCCTTTTGGATATATTTTTTTAATTCTAATAATTTATTAGTAGTTTCTTCTATAAAGCTTTGACCACCATATCCAGGTACTACACTCATAACTAATACTAAATCAACCATATCAAGATATGGAATAACTTCTTCAATACTAGTACTAGGATTAATAGCTAATCCACATTTAATACCATAACTATGAATCATACTAATATATTTTTCTACTTGTTTTGTTGCTTCTACATGAAAAGTAATATATTCACAATTAAGTATTGAAAACTTTTTTATATATTTATCAAGTTTATCAGTCATTAAATGAACATCTAATCTTTTAGAAGAAAGTTTTGGAATTTTCTTTAGTTTTCTAAAAGGAATAGTCTTACCAACAACAAACTTACCATCTATAAAATCAACATGAATATAATCTGTATCCGTAAAATTAAGTTCTTTTATACCCTTTTCTAAATTCTTACAAGATAAAAAAGAAGTTGAAATTTTCATGTTTACCTCCCATCAGGATTTATAAACTTTTTATAGTTTTCATATCTACTTTCTAATATTTCACCATTTTTAACTGCTTCTATAACTTTACATTCTGATTCTCTTATATGCATACAATCACTATATAAACAGTTAAAATTACTAAATTCAATAAATCCATTCTTAATATCTTCTTTGGTCAAACTATTTAAATCAATAGAAGAAAAACCTGGAGTATCAAGTATTTTACCTCCAAACATTTCTATAAGTTCAACATGACGAGTTGTATGTTTCCCTCTTCCAAGAGCAATGGATATTTCACCTGTTTCTAACTTTAAATTAGGATCAAGTTTATTTATTAAAGAAGACTTACCAGCTCCTGTTTGACCAGTTAAAGCAACAGTCTTATTCTTTAATATTTCTTTTACTTCTTCTATATTTTGATTATCTAAAACAATATAACCAATACTAGTATAATAATCTCTAATAATATTAATTTCTTTTAATTCACTATCATTTAATAAATCTAATTTAGTAAAACAAATAACAGGCTCGATATTATTATATTCTAAGACAACTATTAATTTATCAAGTAAATTAGAACTAAAATCAGGTTTCTTACAACTAGTAACAATAATACATCTATCAATATTAGATACTAATGGTCTTAAAAGAGTATTTTTGCGAGGAAGAATTTCCATTATATAACAGTTTTCTACATCAAACTTTACATAATCACCTACAGTTGGCGTGATTTTATCATTACGAAATCTTCCTCTAACATGGCAAAGATAATCTTTCCCATTAGAATTAACAGTATATAAATTACTTAATATCTTAACAATCTGTCCTTCCATAATACCCCCTAATATTATTATTGAGTAGTTTTACTTTTATTAGTTTCCTCTTCTACTGGTCCGGATATATTATCAGTTTTATCAGTAGAAGTTGTTGGTTTCTTAGCAAATTTAACAACAAATGTTGCTCCCTTAGCTATTATATCTTTCATAGTTCTAGATTGTGAAATTAAAGCACCTTCTTCAAAATCAGTTGTTTCTTCATACTTAATTGTACATTTTAATTCATATTTAGCACAGAAATCTTCTACTTCATTAACAGTCCATCCATCCATATCTGGATATGTTTCAAGTACATTAGGAATATATAAAATTATAGTATCTCCTTTTCCAACAACAGTACCAGCTTTAACACTTTGATCAATAATTTCTTGCTCACCATAATTAGTTGATGAATCAACATCTTTTTCTTCAATTTTTACATCTAAGCCATGTACATTAACAAGTAAAGTTTTAATTTCAATATAATTACTACCAGTATAATCTTCAACAGTGTAAGTTTCTTCACCTAAAGATTCATAAATAGTAATTGTACTTCCTTTTTTAATAGTTCTTTCAGCTTGAGGTTCAGTCTTAATAACTTTACCTTTTTCAACCTTTTCATTTTCTTCTTTTACTGTTTCTAAAGCCACTTCAAATCCTGCTTTTTTAAGTTTCTTTTCAGCGCTAACAACACTTAATCCACTAACATCAGGTACTGTAACATCAGGAACTTTAGTAAATATAGGAATAATTAAAACTATTGATAATAAAGCTATTACTATAACTGAGAAGATAATAGCTAATACTAAAATTATCTTATTAGTATTTTTTATTTGTTTATCATCTTTATCAAAGATTAATTCATCTATTTCTTCAGTTTCATCTTTGGAAACTTCTTTTTCTTCTTTTAATTTTTCTTGAGTTTTTTCTTTTACTTCATCTAAAACTGCAGTATTTTCTTCTACTTCATGTTCTGGATATTTAAATTTAATCTTTTCTTCATTAATTCTATCATCATTAAGTACAGTTAATAAATCAGCATGCATTTCTTTACTATCACTATATCTATTTTTAGGATTTTTAGCTGTAGCTTTTATAATAACGTTTTCCACACTTTGTGGGATTGATGGATTCTTTTTACGAACGCTAGGAATCTCATCACGCATTTGTTTTAAAGCTATTTCAACAGCATTATCTCCTCTAAATGGTAAATTACCAGTTAAAAGTTCATAGAATAAAATACCCATTGAATAAATATCACTTCTAATAGTAGAACCCTTACCACTAGCTTGTTCTGGTGGTAGATAATGAACACTACCCATTACTGAATTAGTTTGAGTAAGTTGTGTTGAATTAAGTGCCATCGCAATACCAAAATCAGTAATTTTAATAGAACCATCATCTTTAATCATAATATTTTGAGGTTTTAAATCTCTATGAATAATATAACTATTATGAGCCTCACTTATACCATCAGTTATTTGAAGCATAATATCAATAGCTTCAGATAAAGTTAAAGCCCCACGTTTTTTAATTAATTGTTTTAATGTTTTTCCCTCAATATATTCCATAATGATATAGTATATTCCATTATCTTCACCTACATCATACATTTCAACTATATTAGGATGAGAAAGACTTGATGCTGAAAGAGCTTCTCTTTGAAATCTTCTAACAAATTTTTCATCATTAGATAAATCTCCTCTTAAAACCTTTACCGCAACACGTCTATCCAAAATAGTATCATAGGCTAAATAAACATTAGCCATTCCACCTTCACCTATTGACTTAATGATTTCATATCGATCATTAATTTTTTGCCCCTTTTCGATCATTCACTACGACCTTCTTCCTCTTTTTTATCACTTCTATCTAAATAAGCAATACTAATATTATCAGTACCACCGCGATTAATAGCTTTTTTCATTAATCTAAGTACTTTATCTTCAGTTGTATAATCAGAAAGTAATACTCTTTCAATATTATCCATTTCTAACATATTAGTAAGCCCATCACTACAAAGTAATATATCACTTATATCATTATCACAATCAAAAATATCTACTTCAATTGGATTATTAGCTCCTAATGCTTTCATAAGTACATTTTTCTTAGGATGATCTTTAGCTTCTTCTTCTGTAAGTTCACCAGCTGTTACAAGCAAATTAACTAAAGTATGATCATAAGTTATTTTATGAAGTTTATTATTTTTCATAGCAAAACCACTTGAATCACCAATATTACCAAATAATACGTAATCCTTAGTACTAATAGCCATTACTAATGTAGTACCCATTCCAGTAGTTTCTGTATGATTTTTTTCATGTTCAAATATTTGTTTATTTATTTCTTGAACAGCTGCTCTCATCCAAGCAATAGCTTTCTCTTTACTCATATTTTTAAATGTATCTTGGAAGTGTTTTCCTAAATAGCTAATAGCTATGGATGAAGCAACTTCTCCACAACTATGTCCTCCCATTCCATCAGCAACAGCTAATAAATAATCATCATCTATATTACGTACAATAATCACACTATCTTCATTATGACTACGTACCTTACCACTATCTGTTAGAAAAAACGATTTCATATTAATCCTCCTTCTTGCTTCTTAATTGCCCACATGCTGCACTAATATTACTTCCATATTCTCTCCTTACAGTAACATTAATTCTATTCTTCTTTAGTATATCATAAAATGCAGAAATTTTCTCTTTTTTTGAACGTTTATATGAAATATTATTAGTTTCATTATAAGGAATAAGATTAATATAACAATTCATACCTCTAACTAAATCACATAATTCTTGTGCACACTCTTTAGTATCATTAATTTCATCTAATAAAATATATTCAAAAGTAACACGTCTATTAGTTTCTTTAATATAATCTTTTAAAGTTGGAATTAATACATCTAAAGGATATGCTTTATTAATAGGCATTATACTTCCCCTAATCTCATTATTTGGAGCATGTAAACTTATAGCTAAATTAACTTGATAAGGAAGTTTAGTAAATTCTTTAATCTTAGGCACTAAACCACAAGTAGAAACTGTAATATGTCTACTACCAAGTTCTAATCCTTTAGGATTATTAACTATTTCAATAAACTTAATTAAATTATCATAATTATCAAATGGTTCACCAATTCCCATAATAACAATATGACTAATTCTTTTACCACATTCTTCTTCTACCAGTAGAATTTGTTCAATCATTTCATGAGTTTCTAAGTTTCTTACCTTTTTAAGTCTTCCACTTTCACAGAACTTGCATCCCATATTACATCCAACTTGTGTAGAAATACATAAACTATTTCCATACAAATGATTCATAAGTACAGCTTCTACTTTCTCATTATCATTAAGCTTAAATAAATATTTGTTAACATCGACATCTCTTTCTACTTTAGTAATAGAAACAGTATTCATAGTAAAATTATTTTTAAGTACCTCAATAATTTCTTTTTTTAGATTAGTCATTTCATCAAAAGATTTAACCTTTTTACGATATAACCAATCAAATACTTGTTGTCCTTTAAATTTCTTTTCTCCAATACTTAAAAAGTATTCTTCTAAATCTATTAAAGTTAAATTATATATATTATTCACCCAAATCACCACTCTACATAATTATAACATAAAAAGAGATTATCTTAAACGATAATCTCTAGTTTTTTACTTTAATTTTATAGTAAAATCTTCAACCGTACCAACATTAACAAATTCCATTTTAATACTCATAGTATGGCCACTATTTTCTAAAGATGAAATATAGTTAGAAAAGTCTAAATTAATTTCACTAATATCACTACCATTCGTACTAATAATAATAGTATTTAAACCACTATTATCAGTACTCATAGTTTCATTAAAAATACGAGAAATTTGCTTATTTTCTACATTAAAAATCAGCATATTATCAGAAACAGTTGGCTCAATATTTTCAATAAGTAATAATACTTTATCAACATCACAATACTTAAAGCTATTATTGAGTTTATCAATAATATGATAAGTATCACCATCCAAAATAAAATAATTATCATCCTTAATAGCATATTCTTTTACTTCATCATTTTTACTATAAGAAAACTTTTCTTTATCATCAATTCTTTTACCAATATACGTCTCAACCACACCATCTATAGTTACTGTATACATATATCCATAATTAACATCATTTAAAGTAGACATACTACCTTTCTTTTCTATTTCAGATTCTTTTTTTACCTCTTCTTTAACTTCTTGTTTTTCATTAGTTATATTTTCTTTTTCTACTTCATTAGTAGAATCAGATCCTACTCTTACAAATATAATAACTACTATTAAAAATATCCCATAAATAGCTAACATAGTAAGTGAATGTTTTCTTTTTTCATTATCATCATCATTATTATTATTTTTATTTTTAAAATAATCTATAATTCTTTTTAATTCATCCATAATTCACCTATTCAAAAACTTTACCAATTAACTTAGTACCATCACTACCATTTAAATAATCTACTACTTTCATACGTTTTTTACCAGCAAATTGGATTTCAGTTATAATTACTTCTCCATCTTTACATGAAACACCTATACCATCTTTATAAATCTTGCCTATTTCACCATTCTTTAACGTAGTAAAGAAACTATCACTTATACGTGAAGCATATATTTTAACTATATTTCCATCTAACATGGCATAAGCTCCTGGATGTGGAGATAAACCTCTAATTTGATTAAATACATCAATCTTGCTCTTATTAAAATCAATATGTTCTTCTTCTCTAGTTATATTCCAAGCATATGTAACTTCACTTTCATCTTGTTTAATTGGATTAATATTTCCACTAACAATATTAGGTATAGTTTCAAGTAATAATTTAGTTCCTAAAATGCTTAATCTATCATGTAAACTTTCTAAATTATCACTAGGTAAAATCTCTGTTTCAACTTGACTAATAATATCACCAGCATCCATCTTTTCAACCATATACATAATAGTAACGCCAGTTCTAGCATAATTATTAATAATAGCCTTATGAATTGGAGCACCACCTCTAAGCTTTGGAAGTAAAGATGCATGTACATTAATACATCCATATTTAGGAAAATCTAAAAGTACCTTAGGAATAATTTGTCCATAAGCACATGTAACTATCATATCAACATCTAAATTCAATAAGCACTCATATTCTTGTTTAATTCTATTAGGTTGAAAAACAGGAATGTTATATTTATTAGCAACTACTTTTACAGGAGGAGCTTTTAATTCTTTATGTCTTCCAACTTCTTTATCTGGTTGTGTAACAACACCAACAACATCATAATTTTTTATTAATCCTTCAAGTACATTAACACTAAAATCAGGTGTACCCATAAATAATATTTTTAATTTATCCATTATTTTATCTCCTTTATCATTTCATTATAAATGCTTCTTAATTCATTTATTTGTTCATCATTCATTTTTTTAAAAGGATTATTATAACTTTCTACGCATCCTCTATGATGAGAAAATATTTTACCATTCTTAATTGCATATACATCAGGAACAGCTAATACTTTTTCACCATCATCCTTAACTTTTAAATAACTATCTAATACTTCATATAATTCATCTTTAACATCACTAAAAGATACATCATGAATATCTACATAATAAAATTCATTTAAATTATTAGAAGTAACACTATCAATTAAAACAGGTAAAGCATTTCTACACCAAGGACAAGTCTCATATCCCATATAAATAATACCTGTACCAGTCTTTAATAATTTAATTAATTCTTTACCGCTTTTTACATATTTAACTCTATTATCAATAGGTATATTAACTTTTATTTTTTTATTTTTAGCAAGTTCTACTTTATTTATTAATTCATAATCAAGTTTTAATCTAATATTATCCTTAGAATAGCAAAATATCCCAAGTAAAACTATGATTAAAATAATTGTTCCTAATATTATAAATCTTCTTTTCATGTTATCACCAATGAAATTATTATATCATAAAAAAATAGGTAATAATACCTATTTTATTTATTACCCACGAATATAAAATATCCAGCAATTATTAAAGTTTCAACAATAGCTAGAATGATTAATACCACAAAATTTACATTAGCTGCCTCTTTTTTATCCATCTTTTTAACATATTGATTATCACTTACTAATGAAGTATTAAATTCTTCTTCTAAATTAAACCCTAAAGTTTCATGCGTAGTATTAAGTATCAACAATTGATTTCCTGGAAGAGTTTCATTTACTGTAATAATAGCACGTTCATTACTATCATATGAAACATAAGCTCCATTGATATTAAATGCATCTATAATATCGCTATAATTATCATCCATACCAAATGCCATATCATGTTTCTTTCCATTATCTCTAATAGCCATTTGAAAAGAGCCTTCTCTATTTAATACATAATTATAAATAATTACCATAGCTTCTTTTATTTCAGGAGAAGTTTTTTCTAAAAGATTCATATAATTAACTTGAGATTTATATGTATTTGATAATTTAGTAATATTAGAAACTAATTCAGAATTAAGTCTATTATCTGGATGATTAATAATTGGAAAATTTCCATAAATAATTTTAAATTTATCTTTATCATCATTCTTAATAAATTTCATATCTAAATTAGGTTTTATTTTACTATCATTAGCAACTAACAATGACATAGTCATCATAATAGCAAAATTCATAGAATTTTTATCATTAAAATTACCATTAACTTGAACAGTGCCATCATTATTAACTTCAAATAATTTAGAATTATCTATTTTAGAATCATTTAAATCATCAATAAATATATCATCTTTTGGTCCTTCAACCACTACATCATCATCTGATAAAGATTGATAATTATCGATACTTTTATCATTTTCTTCTGTTTCTATTTCAAATTTTTTTAGGCATTCTTCAAGTTTACTTTTAGCTATTTTGACATCAATCATTTCATCAAATTGATTACAAGTATCAACAATTTCTTTTCTTATTTCTTCAGGTATTTCATTTTCTGATAAAAAAGATGATACTAAAACCATGAGTTCTGCAACAGCTGTAGTATCACCAATTTCAATTTTTAATCTGTTTAAATTATCTAGAGCTTGATTTTTTTCTTTTGAATTATTTATGTCGTCGTCAATGAAGTTATTTTTTACATAACCACGATCCATAATTTACCTACTTTCTTACTCTAAGTTAATAATAACACATAAAGTAAAAATTTAAAATACTAATTTTATTATTTTATTTCAACATCACTATAATAGTGCTTTATTATATCGGTAAAATTATAGCCTGCTTTTGCCATACCATTAGCTCCATACTGACTAAGTCCAACACCATGCCCATATCCACGTGTTGTAATTTTTAACTTATTTTCCATAATTTCGATATCAAAATCTGCACTTCTAAGTCCTAATAAATTTCTAAATTCAACACCACTATAACTCTTATCTCCAACTTTTATTTCTAATACTCTACCACTGTCATCACGAGAAACAATATCAAATGAATTAGAATTAACACCTAAAATATTTAAAACATTATCTAAATCTTTTTCCTCACTTCTTAAATAAGAACTACTATCTATATCCCAATGGCTATCAACACTTTTTAAATATGGCACACTATTTTTCCATACATAACTAGCATCTTCTGTTTTACCATTACTAGTTGAATGAAAAACCGCATCTATGTATTTATTATTATAATATATAGCTAAACCATCAGTGCTAAGAACAGCATCTCTTACTTTAGAATAATACTTTTCATAAGAACTTCCCCACATTTCTTTTAATTCACTATTATCTTTATATGTTTGAGTAGAAACATCATCTGTTAATCTTCTACCAATCTCAATACTTTTTAAAGTATAAGTTCTAGAAATAATAGCTTGGGCTTTTAATGCTTCCATATTAAAACTAGCAGGCATTTCACTCGCAACAACACCTATTAAATAATCTTCTAAATCTAGTTCTAAAACAGATCCATTTTTACGATATACAGTTATAAGCTGTTTAAAAGGCGTAACATTTTCTTCTACCTTTTCTTTTTCTTTAATTTCTTCTTTTTCTATAACATTCATATTTTCTACATTTTTTTCAATTGTTTTTTCATTTTTTTCTTCTACCTTTTTATCTTTGGTAACATTTTCTAAAACAATTGTATCTTCTATTTTATTATTTTCAATTGTTTTACTTTCCTTTTTATTATCTTGAACTTGATTAATAGATAAAATATTATCTGTAACATATACTAAGTCCAAATTATTACTAATCTTAGGATTCTCAAATACTAATATAGTAGCAAGCATAATTCCACCTAACATTAATGCGATTTTTTCACCAGTAAAATTAATTTTTCTAATTATTTTTTTTATTTCATTCTTCATATTACTATTATTATTATTTTTTCTAAAATCTATTCCAAATTCATAGAAAGAATCGATATACAAAATAAGTATTTTTTCGCCATTTTTTTCTACAATCTTATAATTATTAAACATAAAAAAAATCACCATTTTTATTATGGTGATTTAATTACTATATATGTATTGGATTAAAATCTATATCAATTTTAATATTATTATTAGTTTTATAATGTTCTATTAAATCATTTAAAGTTTTATACAAATTATCTTCTTTTTTATATTTTAATACTATTTGAAAACGATATACATTATTTATTCTAAAAACTGCTGCAACACTTGGTCCAAGCACAACTGTTTTTAAAAGATTTTTCTTTAAATAAACACCAATTTTATTACTAATATCACGAGCTTCTTCATAATCTTTACTAGATATTTTAATTGACGTTAAAAAATAATATGGAGAATAACCAAGAGTTCTTCTAATAGACATCTCTTGTTTATAAAATCCTAAATAGTCATGATTCTTAGCATAAGTAATTGCATAATGTTCTGGATTAAAAGTTTGAATTAAAACTTTTCCTTTTTTATCTCCTCTACCACTTCTACCTGCTACTTGACATAAAAGATCAAAGGTAGTTTCACTACTTCTAAAATCAGGAATATTTAAACTAGTATCAGCATTAATAACACCAACTAATGTTACATTAGGAAAATCAAGTCCCTTAGCTATCATTTGCGTACCAAGTAAAATATCATATTCATGATTTTGAAAAGCATTAATTATTTTTTCATGGCTACCTTTCTTACTAGTAGTATCATAATCCATTCTAATAACTTTTTTATCTGGAAACATTTTATTCAATTCCTCTTCCACTTTTTCTGTACCAAGACCTAAAGTAGAAATAGCTTCCTCATGGCAATTAGGACACTTTACGTCAAGTTTAGTTCCATATCCACAATAATGGCAGCGTAAAGTGTTACTACTTTTATGATAAGTTAAAGTAATATCACAATTAGGACATTTAGAAACATATCCACAATTTTTACATGTTATAAAAGATGAATAACCACGTCTATTAAGTAACAGTATTACTTGTTCACCTCTAGAAAAAGTATCTTCCATGGATTCGACCAATTTTTTAGAAAAACTTCCACTTTTTCGTTTCATTTCTTTATTCATATCAACAATAATTGTTTCTGGAAGATTTTGTCCATTAACACGTTTATCAAGTGTAATCAAAGTGTAAAGTCCTTTTTCACTTCTAGCATAACTTTCTAGTGTTGGAGTAGCACTTCCTAAAACTACTGGAAATGATCCATAGCTACTTCTCCATTTAGCAATATCTAAAGCATGATATTTAGGATTAGCACTATCTTGTTTATAACTATCAGTATGCTCTTCATCAATTATGATAACTCCAATATTTGATAACGGAGCAAAAACAGCACTTCTTGCCCCAATTACTATTTTAACTTCTCCTTTAGCAATTCTACGCCATTCATCATACTTTTCACCTTCACTAAGTCTACTATGTAAAATAGCTATATCAGACGTAAATCTTTTCTTAAATCTTGACACAATTTGTTCTGTCAAAGATATTTCAGGTACTAACATAATACTAGATTTACCTTTTTTTAACATATTTTCAATAATTTCCATATATATTTCGGTTTTTCCACTACCAGTAACTCCATGAATTAAGAAAACATCGCTTTTATTTTCACTTGACATAACTTTATCCACAGCATCTTGTTGACAACAAGTTAGTTCATGCTTTTGACACTTATCACTATCATGTTTAAGTCTATAAACTTCTTCGCATTCTTCTATTAAAACACCATTTTTTAATAACGTTTTAACACTTGAAGTAGATATTAAATTAGCCTCTTTCTTTAAAACTCTACCATTAGTTTTTACAAAATTAATAACTTCAGCCTGCTTAGTCGTAATTTTTGTAAAAGGAATATTAGAAAGTGTTAAATAAGTGTCTATTTTCTTTCCAATATTAACTCCATTCTTAGCTTTTAAAGCTTTTGGTAACATTGCTTGATAACAAGATATTAATGTACATAATAAAGTAGATTGCATATATTTACCAAGTTCTAATAATTCTTTATTTAGAATAATATCATTATCAACAACATCAATAATCTCTTTTAAATCATTATATTCACTGCAATTACTTATTTCTAAAACAAAACCTTCAAGTTCTTGATGCGCAAATGGTACTTTAACTCTAATTCCAATTTTAATATCATTTTCTAAAGTTTTAGGAACGATATAATCAAAAGTTCTATCAATATTTTTATTAGATAATTCAACAAGTACTTTAACTACCATATAATCATTCCTTTCTACATATATTATACCATTATTATAATAAAAGAAAAAAGCCTAAACAGGCTTTTATCTAAAATTACAACAACTACCACATTGAATCTCGCTACATACATTTTCTTCACAACAAGAATAAGATGGTTGATAAGTGTGTTTAAATACATGATGATTTATTATTCTAGTTTGTTTAGGACATATATGTGGAACTTCATGAATGATAGTACGATTAACAATATTTTCTTGCATTGGCTCAATAATTGGTGGTTGAATGCCTCCATTTATTTGCATACCTGGATCCATATTCATAGGCATAGACATATTATTCATATAATTTGCATTCATATCAACATCCATATTATCAGCTATAAATGTATTGTTTATATCGTTATCTCTTTCATAACATCTACTAAACATAGTTTTTCCTCCTATCTACTTTATAGTATGAAGAATAACTATTAGTTCATAATTCTTTGGCCTAAAAGAAAAAGAAATGTTTACATTTCTTTATATCCCAACAACTATATTTTTTTTATAATCATTTATTTTTTTCTTTAAACCTATTACTTTAGCTTCAATTAAATCATTATCTTCTTCAAAAGATATCATTCTTTTATATTGCTTATTAAAAACATTAGTACAAGTACCATCATAATAATCTATTCCATCATCCGATTTAATTTTTCCTAAATTATAAATTTCATCTTCACAATTATTTCTAATTAAAGAAAGAGTGATACCATCTAATAAGAAGTGTCCACTTATATAAGTAATATCAATATTATTACTTATTCCTTCAATATTACCATCATCAACTAATACTTTTCCATTCCATAACTCACTATTAGTATATGGATCACTACATTTAATTGTTACGATACGTTCCATAATTTCCCCCTAGAAAGGTAATTTCATATTACCTGATGTCATTTGTTTCATCATTTTTTTCATGTTATCAAATTGCATTAAAAGTTTATTTACTTCTGAAACTGATAATCCACATCCTTTAGCAATTCTAGTTTTTCTACTTGCTTTAATTATTTCAGGATGACGTCTTTCATATGGCGTCATAGATAAAACTATAGCTTCAACATGAGCCATTTGTTTAGGATCAATATTAACATTATTAAGTCCCATTTTTTTAGCTCCTGGTAACATCTTAATAATATTTTCAAGTGGTCCTAATTTCTTAATTTGTTTCATTTGTTTTAAGAAATCTTCTAAATCATACTTACCAGATTGCATTTTTTTAGCAGTATCCATAGCTTCTTCTTCTGAAATTGCTTCTTGAGCTTTTTCAACAAGTGAAACAATATCACCCATACCTAAAATTCTTCCAGCCATTCTTTCTGGGTCAAACATATCTAAACCATCTAATTTTTCAGAAACACCAATAAACTTAATTGGAACATTAGTTAAATGTCTAACAGATAAAGCAACTCCACCTCTAGTATCCCCATCTAACTTAGTTAAAATAACACCAGTTAATTTTAGAGCATCATTAAATCCATTAATAACATTAATAGCATCTTGACCCATCATAGAATCAATTACTAATAATATTTCTTGAGGTTTAACTTCTAAACTAATATTTTTAACTTCTTCCATTAATTCGCTATCAATATGAAGTCGTCCAGCAGTATCTATTAATACATAATCATATCCATTTTCTTTAGCATAATTAATAGCATTTTTACTAATCTTAACAGGATCATCTTTTCCTTCTTCATATACTTCTATATTAAGTTGTTTACCTAATTGTTTTAATTGATCAATAGCAGCTGGACGATATACATCACAAGCAACAAGAAGAGGCTTTTTAGCATGTTTTTTTCTTAAATAATTAGCTAACTTACCAATAGTAGTAGTTTTACCTGAACCTTGTAAACCAACTAACATTAAAATAGCTGGATTACCATTTGTATTTAAAGGAGAACTTTCTCCACCTAATAATTCAGTTAATTCATCTTGTACAATTTTAACAAACAAATCTCCAGGCTTAATTGATTTTTGTACTTCCTCACCTAAAGCTTTCTCTTTAACGGTATTTGTAAACTCTTTTACTACTTGATAATTAACATCTGCCTCTAATAATGCAAGTCTAATTTCACGCATCATATCAGATATATTATCTTCAGTTATTTTTCCATATCCCTTTATTTTATGAAGAGCATTTTGTAGTCTATCTCCAAGTGATTCAAACATATTATCCCTCCTAGCACATAATATTATTATACTAAAAACATATAAAAAAGACCAGTAAAACTAGTCTATTATTAGAAATATAGCTAATATTAAAACAGTAATTGAAGTAAATGTAGAAAATAATATAAGTATAGGTAAACTACTATAACCCTTATATTTTAAATTATTAGTATCACTATCCATAGACTCAATTATTTTATCAACATATTCTTCTTTATTATCAAACTTTCTACCTATAATTCTTTCTTTATAAAAAGTATTATCATTAATAACATAATTATTTAATATTTTTAATAAACCATCTATATCATTAGCATAATTCTTCTTAATATCAATATCATTATTACCATTCTTAACATTTATTTCATATTCATAACCAGGTCTTTCCCAAGCACATATACGATTATAATTCTTAATATAATAAAGTATTTCACTTAAACAATTATATTGTTCTAAACTTATCGTTTGACTTTTTGGAAGTTCTATATATATAATACCTGGATAACCATTATCTGCAAGTATTATTATACAATCCCCTATAGAAAAATTATTTTTAGAAAATCTAGGTCTAATATTTGATATTAAATCAGCAAGCATTCCTTCATGAGTACCACTATCTATATTAATAGCATATTGACACTTAGAAATAACAGCTATAGCTTTATTCTTATTTGGTTCTAAAAATTCCAAAAAAGATGTTGAATATTTTTCTTTTCCCATCATGTATCATCTCTAATCTAAAAAAATTATATCAAACTAATCAAAAAAAGAAAATAAAAAAAGAGTAAGTTTTACTTACTCTTCAATAACATAATCATATGTATAGAATCCATTTTCTAAAGTTGCATCCGGTAATGGTAAATCTGTATCTAATGGTTCACCATATACATCTTCATGTACTTCATCTACAAAACTATTATAATCAGTTTCAGTTATTTCAGTTGGTGAAGTATATATAACAGTATTACCTTCTTCTAAGTTATAGAACTTAACATACGTAATAGCTTCAACTCCATCAGCATAAACATTTGCCATAATCTTTTCTTCTTGACCAGCTTCACCAAATGTATCAAAGAATAATTCAGAGAAACTATCGTTTGTTGATTGAGTACCATTATTAGTAGCATTAGCTGTCACTAATAAACTTAATTGATAATTAGCATCACTAATTATATTATTTATTAATCCAGATTTAACAGTATCTGATAAACCTTCATAATTATTAATATAATTTCTTAAATAAGCTTTCATATTAAAAACTTTATCATTATTAATAGCTATTACTGAAACAGGAGTTGGATTATTAACATAGTTAGCTATATTAATAATAGAATCCTTAAATGATAATATCTTATGATTATAAGCTGTATCATCTACTACAGAGAATCCAGTTAAACCACTAGTTAATACATCTAAAATACCATTAGGTTTAGTATTAACATATGTTATTAATTCATTATAATCACTTTCATTAAAATTAGTATATTTACTTAAATAATATTCAAATAAACTATTTAATGCACTACTATCAGTACTACTACTATCAAAATAGAAATAATATTTTCCATTACCATTAGTAGTACTATAATATGTTCTAGCATATTTTAAGAAATCACTACTTAAACTGAAAGTACCAGTAGAACTATCATAATTAAATCCATCTAATGTTTTAGTTTCTATATCACTATCAGTTAAAAATACTGAATTGAAATAACTCATAGCAACTTCTCTTAATGAACTATCATCAGCATATGTATTTCTTATAAAATATAAAGCTTTATTGTATAAAGATCCATATACTTCATAATACTCTTGATATGTTGTTAATACATATGATGTATTAATATAAGTAAATGTCTTTTCACCATCGATATTTTCTGATACTGATAAAGATACATTTATATAATCACTTGGATTACTAAAATAGTATTCTTCATCCATATCACATATAACATTTATAGTAATTGTATTACTATCATTATGGTCATATGTAACATCATATATATAATCACTTACTTTACTATTAGTACCACTAGATATAATAGAATCAATTTTACAAATACTAGAAGTACTAGTATTATTAGATCCTACTGTAATCGTATAATTATCAGTAGTGTCATTATCATACATAAGTGTATTTCTATCAAATAAGATATAGAAATAACCAGTTGTTGATGTAGATCTATTTCTATTAATACCTATAGTTTTATAATTACCAGTTAGTTTATATAAAGTAGCATCATAAGTAAGTTTATCTACTTCTTCCTTAATATATTTAGCATGAGATTCTGGAAAAACAGAAAAACATGAAATATTAAAAAAGCAAATAAGTAATATAACTACATAAATTCTTAATTTAGTTTTCACCAAAATCCCACCTTTCTTATTAATCTATTTGTACAGCTGAATAATCTATTTTAATTGCTTCAGTCATATTAACTTCACTTTCATACAAAGTTCCCTTAGGCTCTACTCTAATTATATATTCTTTAATAGTACCCATATCCATCTTAGGATCTATTAGTGTTATTAAAGATCTATCTTCTTCTTGTTCTTCTCCATTTATAGAAATAACTTTTACTTTAGATGAATCTACATGAATAGTAAGAACAAGTTTAGTAGAAACCTCTAATTCTTGTGTATCAACATTGAAGTAAAAATCTAAAGAATCATATGGTTTAAACTTATATTCTTCATTAAGTAAATTACCATCTGTATCATAGTAATTACAACGTTCTGTATCCAACGTAGAACATATCTTAGTTTTTATTATATCTACTTGGAACTTAGCTATACTAGCAGTCGATCCTGCTACTTGACTAGATATATATTTTGAATATGTGACTACACTAGTAAACAGTGCAATTACACCAAAATATATAATTATCCATTTAAGTAAGTTTTTCTTAAATGTCTTACTATGCAGTAACATATTCATATTAATCTTCCTTTCTTTATTCTTTTTTATTATCTAATTCTACACATCCAAGTATTCCTATTATAAATATTAATATTAATACTATTTTATTTTGTAGAATTGTAATAATTTCTCCTACTATATGTGATTGATAAATTAGTTTTCCTTTAATAACATCTAAACTAATTAAACCATCATCACTATCATTATTATCACCCTTAGTTACCATAAAATCATCATCTATATCAATAATTCTATGGGTAACCAACAACCCATTCTCATCTTCATAAGTAACTATATCATTTACTTTATAATTACTTTCTTTTGTATTAATTAATACTAAACTGCCAACATGAATAGTTGGTTCCATAGATGGAGATACAACTTGTAAAATAGAATATCCACCTACTGTATTTAATTTATTACCTAAAACTTTAACATTAATATAACTATACATATTAAATGTCATAATAAGTAATAATATAATTAATACTAACCACTTTATTATTCTTCTAATAGTTTTCATTAGTTACCACACTGACTACTTTCTTTAGAATATGTAAATGATACTGTTATATCATAAGTTAGGTTTGGATGAGAATTCATATAATTACCAATACTAGTATCAATATTATCTTGACTACTAGACTCTGAATAAGCCCACATCCAGAATAAAGTTATTTCTGTCTCTTCTCCTGGATTTAATTCTAAATTATTAAAATTAGCATCTACACTAGTTCCTTCTTTATAGATAACTCTATAATTATTACTAGAGCCTATCGCATAAGAATAAATATTACTATTATTTTCTGTATATCTAACTTTATATCCCATATTGACACAAGTATTACTATCAATACATATATTATTTTCTTCTAATTTAATTGAATCAATTACTACTTTATCATTAGTTGTATTTTTAATTCTCATAACATATGATCCATTAGTACCAGGATATATTAAATTCTTAGTACCATCTTCAAGTACAAATAAATCAATATTAGTTAAATATAATCTATTATTAGTAGATACATATGTAGTAGTATCTGTAGTACTATATACCGCATATAAAGTTATATCACTAGTTATACTAATACTAGATAAACTATCAACTTCATATAATGGAGTATTACTAGTTTTATCTATATCATAACCAATAAACTTATAAGTTAAACAACTAGTATCATCAACTAATTTATATGCTGTATTATAGATACTTAAATCAAACATTTCACCATCATCAACAATAAATTCATACTTATCAGATAATTCAGTAAAGAATCCATTATTAGCATCTAATACTACATTAAATTGTTTAGTAATATTTAAAGTAATATCATATGTCTTAATAATATTATTTCCTATACTACCTGTAACATTAATAGTCTTAACACCACTAGAAGTATAATTAACTTTAAATGCTAATGAAGAAAGAGTTGTATCTTCAATATAAGTAATATCTAAATCATTATAAGTTAAAACAACTTTAGAATTATTACTATCAGTTAATGTAATAGATGAATTTGTTTTTTCTACTACTACACTTCCTTCTAAAATATTATTATTAATAATAATAGTTTTAGAATTATCATTACTAGGATTATATCCTAGAGTATAATTTTCTATTGAATAAATATAATATTGAGAAAGATCTATAGCTTTAATTACTGTAATCTTATAAGTATTATAAATACCATCTTCAGCTATTACTTTAACTAAAATTTCACTTCCACTAACACCAATATTAGTATTACCAGTAATTTCTACTGTTTCTCTAGAATCTTTCTTAGTATATAAAACTTCTAAGTCAGTAACATCAGCTCCTACATTAACAGAATAATTAAATTTATTTTCACTAAATACTTCATTTAATAAATAATTCTTAATTCCTAAACTAGTTAATGTATTAGTACTATCTTTCTCTTTATTAACTATAATATTATAAGTTTTACTACTTCCATCACTACCAGTAACTAGAATAGCTACTGTATTAGTACCTGGATTAAGATTAGTATTACCAGTTACTACAACACTAGTATTATCATATTCTGGTATACCTTCAATATTTAAACTATTAGTATTTGAATCTACTGTAACATTATATGTTAAAACATTAGAATCAAAGTTATTAATTGAATTACCATTAATTTTAATATCTTTAAGTGAAGCTTTAGATGCTTCTTCTTTAGCTTGTTTATTAACAGTTATTTTATAAGTATTAGTAGTTCCATCTTCTGCAACTACTACTATTTCTACTATATTATTTCCAGTAACAAAATTAAAATTATTTTTAATAGTTACATTAGCATATTCAGAGTTAGCTATAGCTGTTAAATCTAAACTATTTACATTATATCCAACTTCTAAAACATAATTAAATGTATTACTTTCAAAAGTTGGATTTAAAGTATAATTAGTAGCTTCTAATTTCTTTAAAGTCGCATCATTTGATAAAACAGTAGGATTATCTTTTTTATTAATCTTAACTGTATATGTACTAGTAGTTCCATCTTCTGCTTCTACAATAATAGAAACTATAGTCGAATTACTATTTAATCTAATATTACCAGTACCAGATAATATTTTAGCTCTATTTGAATTAGTTTTAGCTTTAATATTAACTTTGTTAACACTGCTATCAACAGTAACTACATAATCATAAACTTCAGAATTAAAACTTGGTTTTAATAAATAAGATCCAACAGTTAAAGATTTTAATCTAGAATCACTATCTACAACTATATCTCCAACTTCAGGAGTAACATCAGTATTACCACCACTAGTAGTACCAGGATCTACTTGAGTATTAGTATTAGTACCACTATTACCATTACTACTATTGTTACCATCATTACTATCATTATTACTACTAGATGCTTCACTATTACCAACAGTTATTGTAGTAGTAGATTGATATCTAGTATCATTAGTAATACCTTCTAATATAATATCAACTGTACCATTTCCTTTAGGTACAACTACTATATATCCATCTTCTACATAACATGTAGCGATTTTAGAATCAGATGTAGAACATGTTAGATTTTTTAATTTAACACCTTTAGTTGTATAACTAATTTTATATTTATCACCGCTAATAGTAATATTAGTATCACTATCTAAATCAAATTTTAAGTTTTCATTATTTATAATTGGAAGTTCTGGTTTATTATTAATATCTTTATTTAATTCCAAATTACGTTTTCCAATTCTACCAAAATATCTAGTAGCAGTACAACTACATACTAAAAGAAGGATAATCACAATAAGCATAATTATCTTAATAATAACTTTTTTATTTCTTTTATTATCAGATATATTATTATTCATAATAAATTCCCCCTCTCTAGCATTTAATAACGCTCTACTAAATTCATTACTAATAATGAACTTAGCAGAAAGTTATAAAAATAACTTTCTATCTATTATTAGTCAACTTGAGTAGCAGTAATATTAGCTTGAACTGAAATAGTACCAGTACCAGCAATACCTAAAGTAGTATCAGTAGCATCAGTTTGAGTATCAGCATAGTTAGCACTACCAGTACCAACGAATGCCCATCTCCATTGAACTGTGATAGTAGTATCAGCATTCATATTGATAGCTACTGGTGTAGTTACATCAGCTAAATCAGTAGTCCAAGTAGTACCATCGATACTAAATTCTACTGGGATATTAGCTGCATTTGTAACTGTATAATCTACTGTATAAACTGCATTAACTTCTGACTTATTAGCTAATTTGATAGCAAATGAACCAGATGTACCAGGTGCAATTATATTTTCGTTAGTACCAGTTGCAACATTAGTATCATTTACAGTTTCAAATAAATTGAAAGTAAATGAATTTGTTACAGCAGTATCATTAATTTCGAAAGCCCATTTAGCAACTCTTGCAGATGATGTAGCACCAGTAAAAGTACTAGTATACTTAGCGTATGTACCACCTACAGAGTTAGCAGTTACTAAAACAGCTAATACTAATGCAGCTAAGATTGATAATTTTTTAGTCATTTGATTCACCTCCCCCATAATAAAACTTTCTTAGGAGTATATCCAAAGATATATCCTATCTATGTAAACACTCCTAAGAATGTTTACCCAAATTTACTTGAGGTAGTTCAAATACCAGAGTAGTTAAATTATTATTTAGTTTTTTTAGAAACTACCTTTTTAGACTGTGTACTTTTAGTACTAGTCTTTTTGCTAGTAGTCTTAGAAGATTGTTTCTTAGGAGTACTTTCTTCTTTTTTGGAAGTAGATTTCTTAGCAGTAGTTTTTTTAGAAGTTTTTGTTTGTTTTGCTTCTAAAGACTCTTTTGCTTCTTTTTCTTTTTGTTCCTTTTCTTTCATCTTCTTATATTCTAAAAATTCTTGTTTTTCTTGATCTTTATATTTATTATTAGATATTTGGAAAGCTAGTATAAATACTACTGTTAATCCTAATCCAATAATTACTACTGTTGTTGGTTTAGAAATTTCATTTAACATATTACCAACACTAGGAATACGTGTGATATATAAACCTTCAACATCTTTATATTCTACAAGATTTTGGTCTTGTGAATTATTATTATCACCTTTAGTTATAAAATAAGTAACACCATCTTTTTCTACAATATCTATAATTCTATGTGTAGTAACGGTATTTTCTTGGTCTCTAAATGCTATAACGTCATTTACTACCAAAGTAGTTGGATCTATTTCTTTAGTAATGATTAAGTCACCAACATGTATTTTAGTTTCCATCGAACCAGATAATACAATAAATGGTTTATAACCAAATACACTAGGTACTTTATCATTATCATTATTTGCTTGTATCATGATATAAATATTAATAAGCAATATTGGTAATAATATCATTACTAGTAGTATAAAAATCCAGTTACTTATTTTTTGATACCACTTTTTATTTTTCATACCCTTTCATCCTTTCTTTTTTATATTTTTAAACTTAAAGTTTTCTCTTTATCTTCTTTAGCTAATAATTTGTCATCATATAGATAATCGAAAATATTAAAGAAATTTACTTTAGCTCCTGTATTTATTGTTTCAACTTCATTTATCACTTTATGACAACGAGTACATTCATCGAATTCGATAGTTGTATCAAATACTGTTTCACTACCATGTTGATAATTATGTCCATATTCTCCTTGAAGAATATCTTCGTGTTGACTACATCCAGGATAATCACAATGTAGATATACACGATAACATACATCATCACTACCAACATCTTCTACTCGTTCAACATATGAAGCTGTATGTCCATGTTCTTCTTGATATGAATATCCACAATCTGAACATGTATATACTTCATATATCATTCCACCACTTTCTGATGTTGTTGGTGCCCCATAATTATGAGATGTTTTTGTCTCAATAACTACTTCATTACCACATCCAGAACATACTTGATATGTTTGGTAACATTCAGAAGCGCTACCTATAGTTCTAGTATTAGTTCCATTAAATGTATGTGAATGTGGAAGTGCCATTGTATGTCCACAATCAGAACATCTATATGTATCATTAACACCATCTTGTCCAATTAATGAATAATTGTGACTAACTGTTTCTTTAGTATTATCACCATTTACAGTACATGTTCTTGAGTGTGTTGAATCATTATCAGCAACCCATCCACTAAATTGATGTGTATGTGATCTTGTTATAACGTGTCCACAAGATGAACAGGTAGCTTCTTCTAAACCACTAGCTTGATTATATGAATAAGAACCATAACTATGTGATTGATATTTCTTTTCATTACAATCAGAACAACTACTTACTTCTTGACTATCATTATAGTATGACCAACCTGACCATGTATGTTGATGTACAGGTTTTGGTGTTGGTTTAGTTCCTTCTGTATTATTATTGTTGTTATTATTTCCATTATTAGTTTCTTGATTAGTATTACTTTCTTCTGCTACATTATTATTAGAATTATTTGTTGTAGTAGTACTACTAGTATTACTAGAATCATTAACTTTATTATTATCTTTATTACTTGTAGAAACAGGTTTAGAATTTTCTACTGAACTTTCTATACTAACTTCTTCTACATGTTTCTTAGTATCAACGTGTCCACATTCTAAACATGTAGCTTCATAATTTCCAGTTTCTTCATTATATATATAATCTGAATAGTGGTGACTTTCTACCACTTTTTTATTGCCTATGTGTTTAATATGAAAATAACTCCAATCTGTATAATAGATAACACTATTATCATCTGGAGTTATTTCTTGTTGTAATTCATTATCTATTTCTTCAATAATTTCATTACTCATATCAATTGTACTTTCTTGCTCAAGTGCTATATCACTTAAATCCGTATCTTCAATATTATCTTTCTTAGCTTGAGCAATCATTAATATAGTAGCAAGTGCTAATAAACTTGCTGCATAAATATTTCTATTTTTATGTTTTAACATATAAATTAATAACTTAGTTCTATCGTTGTTGTTAGTATGTTTTGACCCCCATTTTTTCATACCACAAACCCCCCATAAATAAGTTTAGCTGATATTATAACACAAAATAAAAAAAAGTCAAGCATTTTTTTATCCCACAAAAAAAGAGACCTAAGTCTCTATCTACTTGTCCACTTCTCTACAACATCACAGCTGTTACTTTGAGGCATTGGATTAGGCATATCAAGTCTTACTATAATAGGTATTCTAAATCCACTACCAAAGGCTAAACAGTTACCAACTTGTAAAGCTTTTTGTTTTTCAATTGTATCATCTGTTATATTTGGAATCATCTTAGTAATATATTCAATATCTCTAGGATGGCTCATCTTAAATATAATAAAGTTAGAGCATTGAGAAATAACTGTATCAGAAAGTTCAACTGGTCTTTGACTTATTAAAGATAATAAAACGCCATATTTACGTCCTTCTTTAGCAATTCTATCAAATATATTATATCCAAATAATTGAGTATCTGAATCTCTTTGTACATATCTATGTGCTTCTTCTAGAATTATATTAAAAGGTAAACTACCTCTTTCAATTCTTTTAGAAAGATCAAATACCATTCTAGACATAACTTTAACAATAGCTTTAGCAAAACTATCATCTACATCTTCTAAGTTAATATTAATAATTTGATATTTCTTATTATTCTTAACTATTAATTTACTAATAAATTGATCTAATGTAACAAATTCACTATAATTAAAGAACTTACTATTAGGACCAATTACTAATTCATGTAATTTAACTTTTAATGTAATAGCATCAGCATATACATTTTTATTTCTTAACCAACCTTCACTAATTAAAGCAAAGTTTAAAGCTTTTTCTAATTCAACTAAACCATACTTTTCAACTTTTTCTGGTTCATATTGATTTAAATCAGGTCTTATATATTTATTAACATATTCTGTAAGTAATACTCTTTCTGAGAAATTATCTGAATTATCTATTAAGAAACATTCTTGTAATCTTCTTGTATATCCAATACCTTGTACAGTAGCATTTAAATTAAATGCTTCTGTTTGACATGTATTAAATAATGAGAAGATTTCATCTCTTTTACTAGCAGATCCCTGATTAGAATAAAGAATTGTCATAATCGCACTAGCTATTAAATGGTTTTGATATTCAATAGCTTTATCACTAGATTCAGCAAATATCTTAACCAATTTTAAAGTCTTTTCTAGAATAGATATTTGTGTATATGTATTAACATTTAATAATAAGCTTATATCTTCTACGTTAAGTAACCATAATGGAATACTAAGTATTTCATGTGGATATGGACTCTTATTATTAGTAGTAATAAATCTATAATTATAATTAGGATTAATACTATTTATACTAGAAAATGCTGTATAGTACTCACTTGATGAATCAAATATTAAAAAATTAGATTTATATGGAACAAAATCCTTGTTTGTAAATATATTTTGAATAATTCTAGATACACCGCAACTTTTACCTGATCCAGTATTACCAAATACACATAAATGTTTACTAAATAATTCATTTAATTCAACATACACATTTTGTTTATTATAAAATGGGCTTATTCCTAATAATAAATTTCCTTTATTAGCTTCACCTACAATATATCTTAATTCATCAGGTGTTAAACTACGAATAGTAGCTGTTAGATTTGGTTTTCTTAAAATACCACCAATAAATTTACCATCAACAAGCTCACCTAACATTTTAGCCTTAACACTTTTAGGATTCATTTCCTTAATTTCAGCTAGAATGGCTTTTTCACTATCTACTAATACTATTGGCATATTCATAATATCAGTATTAATAGAAGCATCTTCTAATAAAGCAATTTCAACATCTACATCCCCTACATAAAGAATATTCTTAAACACAATATCAACCCCTATATTAATTCTTCTATTTCTTTTTTAGTCTTTTCGTCTAGTCTCTTTAATATTGTACCAATTTTTTTTGATTTTTCATAGAGTTTTAAATTATTTTCATAAAATTCTAATTTTTCTATTACTATTTTTAACTGATTATGAACAGCATTTCTACTAACATTATTATTTTCAGCTATTTCAGAAAGTGATAGATCATTAAAATAATAATCTTCATAATAACTCTTTTGCTTATCAGTTAATAATGATCCATAATAATCATATAACACATTATAATATATTGTTTTATCCATACTACATCATATCCTTAAATAATCCATATATATAATCTTCTATATCAAAAGCTTGTAAATCGTCCTTAGTTTCACCAAACCCTATATATTTAACTGGAATATTTACTTCATCTTTAATAGCTAAAACTATACCACCTTTAGCTGTACCATCTAACTTAGTTAATACTATACCAGTTATATTAGTTATTTCTTTAAAACTTTTAGCTTGGCTAATTCCATTTTGACCAGTAGTAGCATCGATTACAAGTAGTGTTTCATGAGGAGCATCAGGTATTTCACGAGTTATAACACGATTAATCTTTTCTAATTCTTTCATAAGATTAACTTTATTTTGAAGTCTACCTGCTGTATCTATAAATACAACATCATAATTCTCTTCTTTAGCTTTCTTTATTCCATCAAATACAACTGCTGCTGGATCAGCGCCTTCTTCTTTTCCTACAAAAGATGCTCCTACGCGAGTTGCCCATTCTTCTAATTGTTTAGTAGCTCCTGCTCTAAAAGTATCACCAGCAACTAATAATACTTTCTTACCAGAATCAACCATTTTATTAGCAAGTTTAGCAATAGTAGTAGTTTTTCCTACTCCATTAACACCAACAAATAACAAAACAGTTGGACCGCTACTAGCATACTTAATCTTACTTTCCAAAATATCATCATTAACATATATAATAAATAATTCATCTACTATAACTTCTTTTAATAAATTAGGATCGGTAATCTTCTCTTTATTAACTCTATCTCTTAATCTATCCATAAATTCCATAACCGTATTAACACCAATATCTGCCATAATTAATATTTCTTCTAATTCTTCGAAATATTCTTCATTAATACGAGCATATTTATTAGTTAAATTTATTAAACTAGATACAAAAGTATTTCTTGTTTTAGTAAGACCTTTTTCATATACTTTTACTTTTGTTTCCTCTCTTTTTTCAGCTTTTACATTTTCTTTTTTTGCTTCTTCTAAATCTACATTTTCATTTATTAATTCAGTTTCTTCTTGTTTATTAGAAAACATATTCTTAATCTTATTAAATAAGCCCATATCCATCCTCCATTCATAATAAAATTATATCAAACATCACTATAAAATAAAAGACATATCTATTAGTTTAGCCTTCTAATATTCCTAAGACTAGACAAATCATTAAAAATTTAGTATAATGTTACGTGGTTAGTTCTTAGAACTTAAAAAGAAAGGAGTTTATAAAAATGAACCAAAACAATAGTGAAACAAAAATTATTGTTTTAGGTGGTTTAGGTGAAGTCGGAAAAAACATGTATTGTTTAATGCATGAAGATGAAATTATTATTATAGATGCGGGTATTAGTTTTGCAGAGGAAGAATTATTAGGAATCGATTACGTTTTACCTGATTATACTTTCTTAAAACAAAATGAAGATAAAATTAAAGCTTTAATTATTACACATGGTCATGAAGACCACATAGGAGCTATTCCGTTCCTATTACAAGCTGTAAACATACCGGCTATTTACGCCCCAAATCAGGCTAAACAATTAATAGCTATTAAGTTAGAAGATCGCAATATTCGTTATGATAACTTATATAGTTATACCGATAAAGATGTGTTAAAAACTAAACATTTTGAGATTCAATTCTTTAAAATGACACACTCTATTCCAGACTCACACGGAATTTACCTAAAAACAGTAAATGGTAGTGTTATAACTACAGGAGACTTTAAATTTGATTTAACACCTATTGGACCAATGGCTGATTTACAAAAAATTGTACATTTAGGAGAAGATGGTGTTGATTTACTTATAGCAGATTCTACAAATGCTTTAAATGAAGGTATGTCAATAAGTGAATCTAAAGTCGATAATGCACTTAATAGTGTATTTGATAAATATGCAAATAATAGAATTTTAATAGCAACATTTGCCTCAAATATATATAGATTAAAACATATTATTGAAACTTGTTATAAGCATAATAGAAAAGTCTGTGTATTTGGTAGAAGTATGGATAATAACATTAAAATTTCTATTGAAGGTGGATATATAAATCATAAAGAAATTATTATCACACCAGATGAAGCTAAAAGCTTAAAACCTAGTGAAGTATGTATCTTATGTACAGGATCTCAAGGAGAACCACTAGCTGCTTTATCAAGAATGGCAGATGGTACATTTAGACAAGTATCATTAAGACCAGATGATATAGTAATATTCTCATCTAGTGCAATTCCTGGAAACCAATTAAGTATTTCTAGAACAATAAATAAATTATATTTAAAAGGAATCAAAGTATTAACTACTGATTCATTAAGAGAATTACACACATCAGGACATGCTAATGAAGAAGAATTAAAATTAATGATTAGACTTGCTAAGCCAAAATATTTAATGCCATTCCATGGTGATTATAGAATGTTAAAAAAACATGCTAATATTGGTCAAGCTTGTGGAATTCCAAAAGAAAATACTTTTGTTTTAAGAAATGGTGAAATGTTAATATTAAAAGACCATGTTATTACTAAAGCAAAAGAAACAGTTCCAGGAGATGACATTTATGTTGATGGAAATCGTGTTGGAGAAGTTGGAAGTGTTGTATTAAAAGATAGAAAAATAATGTCTAATGATGGTATCTTAGTAGTAATAGCTAATATCGATATGAAAAAACGTAATCTATTAATTAAACCAAATATTACTACTCGTGGATTCATCATGGTAAATGAAAATGAAGAACTAATTCATGAAATAGAAAATGTTTCAGAAAAAACTATAATAGAATCTTTAAAAACTAGAGATGGAATAAATGATATAAAAGCTAAAATAACTAATGATTTAATTCCATTTATCGAAGAAAAAACTGGACGTAGACCAATTATCTTACCAGTAATAATCGATGTACAAAGATAAAATAAAAATAATCCACAAATTTGTGGATTATTTTTTTATTCCATTTTAGTTTCAACTTCTAGTACGGCACTTGGAGTAACTTTATCTTTACTCCATTCACTCCATTCTCCATATACTGTTTTCTTACAAGTTTTATAACAAGTATTACAGCATTTAGCTTCATCATTCAAAGTAAATCCAGTAGGACATGTACCTATATCAGTAGCTGGTTTAAAACAATTACACATATATGGTTCACATTGATAACTTTCTTGAAATATAGAACGAGATCTATAATAAGTTCTACCTACTACATCCTTAACAATAATAGTACGTGTTTTTTCAGAGTAATTACCTACTTTATCAACAGCTGTATAAGTAACTTCATAAGTACCTTCTGTTTTAGTATCAATAGTATTAGGAGTAGCTACATAACTATTAGCAAGTCCTGAACCATTTTCAGTAACAACAACACCAGTTCTAACTGAAAAAGGACTATTTAATTGAACTGTAGTTGGATTTTCAAAATTTATTTGTGGACTATCTTTATCAATATTTCTAATAGCTACAATTACTGATTTACTAAGTCTACCATTTATATCTCTAACTACTAAAATAAAATTACCATTTTCTAATGCTTCATACTCATTGCTTTCTTGAAAGTTTTTCCCACCATCAAATGAATATGCTTCTATTTTAGGATTGACATTTTTTAAATCATTAGTAACTTTAATAACAACATTACCACTAGTCCAATCCCTAGTAGACAATTCATATAATGGATACTTAATTAACGGTTTCTTACTATTATCCAAGTATAATAATACAGAAAAAACAATAATACATATAAAACTAACACCCATTACTGAAGCACTAATTATTTTACCTAATTTATGACTTTTTCTTTCATATGTTTGCATACAATCATTCCTTTTTCTATTCTAGAACAACTATATCATATTTTAATAAAAAAGTATAGAAAAAGAAGAAACTATTTAGCTTCTTCTTGTGCACGAACCTCACGAATAACTGTGATTTTAATTGTTCCAGGATATTGCATTGTTTCTTCAATTTTATCCTTAATATCACGAGCCACTTTATGAGCAGTTAAATCATCAATTTCTTCTGGTTTAACAATAACTCTAAGTTCACGTCCAGCTTGAACAGCAAATGTTTTTTCAACACCTTCAATATCGTTTCCAACTGCTTCTAATTGTTCAAGACGTTTAATGTAATTTTCTAACGAATCATTTCTAGCACCAGGACGTGATGCAGAAAGTGCATCAGCAACTGCTACTACTACAGAAATTACTGAAGTAGCATCACAATCACCATGGTGAGATGCGATTGCATTAATAACTGTTTCTGGTTCATGATATTTCTTGGCGATATCAACGCCAATATCTACGTGACTTCCTTCAATTTCATGATCAATAGCTTTTCCAATATCATGGAATAAACCAGCTCTCTTAGCTAAAGTAACATTTTCACCTAATTCACCAGCTATAATTCCACATAAATGAGCTACTTCTATTGAATGTTGTAAAACATTTTGACCATAACTTGTTCTAAAATGAAGTCTACCTAATATCTCAATTAAATCAGGCTCTACTTTTGTAAGACCCAATTCAAATAAAGCATTATTACCATATTCAATAATTTTAGCTTTCATATCCTTACAAGTTTTATCATAAACTTCTTCAATTCTTGTAGGATGAATTCTTCCATCTTTTAATAATGTTTCAAGAGTAACTCTCGCAATTTCTCTTCTTAAAGGATCGAAACTTGAAAGTACTACAGCTTCAGGTGTATCATCAATAATTAAATCTACTCCTGTAATAGCTTCTAAAGTACGAATATTTCTACCTTCTCTACCAATGATTCTTCCTTTTAATTCATCATTTGGTAAAGTAACTACTGTAACTGTTTGTTCATTAGCTACATCTGAGGCAAATTTTTGCATTGATGAAACTAATAAATTTCTAGCTTTCTTATCAACTTCAAGCTTAGCTTCATTTTCTCTTTCTTTAATGTAAGCAGCTATTTCCATAGACATAGCTTCTCTTACTTTTGTCATTACCATTTCTTTAGCTTTTTCTTTACTGATTCCTGAAATATTTTCAAGTAAATCTAATTGTTGTTGTTTAATTTCTTCCACTTTTACTTGTTCATCTTGGATTTCTTTTTGTTTTTCAAATAACTTATTTTCTCTTTCATCTAATGTAGATTCACGCTTTTGATATAGTTCATCACGTTTATCCATATTTTGTTCACGAAGCATTAATCTATCTTCAGATTCTTTTAACTCCTGTTTTTTCTCTTTTAATTCTTTTTCATAATCCATTTTCATTTTATGGATTTCTTCTTTTGTTTCTAAAACTTGATCTCTTTTTACTTTTTCAGCATCACGTCTAGCTTTTTCTAAGATGTTATCTGCTTTTTTATTAGCGTTATTTTCACGAAAAGAATTTACAATTAGGTTTACTATAAAACCTACAACTAATCCAATTACAACGAGCAAAATGGAGTTGACCGGATTTGGTCTTGGCATATTATCCCTCCATTCTATATTTAAAATTTAAAATTATAAATCATAACTTCTAACTATATTGTAAATTCAAATATAAAATTAGTCAAGATAATTAAACTTAAAAAAAGATGTTGGTAAACATCTTTTACTTCTTTGATTTTTTATCTTTATTTATTCCGTAGTATTCTCTAATCTTAGTTTCTACTTCATCTCTAATTTCAGGATGATCTTTTAAGAATAATTTAACATTTTCTTTACCTTGGCCAATTTTTTCACCATTATATGAATACCAAGCACCAGATTTTTCAATAACACCACATTCACTACCTAAATCGATAATTTCACCTTCATGGCTAATACCTTCTCCATACATAATATCAACAACAGCTGTTTTAAATGGAGGAGCAACTTTGTTCTTAACAACTTTAATAGTAGTTCTATTACCAATAATATTATCCCCAATCTTTAATGCTTCACTACGTCTTACATCAAGTCTAACACTAGCATAAAATTTTAAAGCTCTACCACCAGTAGTAGTTTCAGGATTACCAAACATAACTCCAACTTTTTCACGTAATTGATTAATAAAAATTGCAGTAGTTTGTGTTTTATTAATAGTACCTGCTAATTTACGAAGAGCTTGACTCATTAATCTAGCTTGAAGTCCAACATGGCTGTCTCCCATTTCCCCATCAATTTCTGCTTTCGGAACTAATGCAGCAACTGAGTCAATAACAACTATATTAACAGCTTCACTTCTAACAAGTGCTTCACAAATTTCAAGTGCTTGTTCACCAGTATCTGGTTGAGCAAGTAATAATTCATTAATATCTACACCTAAACTTTTAGCATAAACCGGATCAAGTGCATGTTCAGCATCTATAAATGCAGCACGTCCTCCAGTTTTTTGAACTTCAGCAATTGCATGTAATGCTAAAGTAGTTTTACCAGAAGATTCTGGTCCATAAATTTCTATAATTCTTCCCTTAGGATATCCACCTACACCTAATTGTATATCTAAAGATAAACTACCACTAGAAGTTACATCTAATTCCATATGTGAACTATCTCCTAACTTCATAACCGCACCTTTACCAAATTGTTTTTCTATATCACTTAATACTTTTTGTAATGCTTCATCTTTATCAGTATTTTTTGTCATAATTTTTCCTCTCCTTCTTGGCTTACAAATTAATCATACACTACTTTAAATAAAAATGCAAGCTTTTTTCGAACATTTGTTTTATTGATTTTTCATTTAGAAAAAGCAATGAAAAATCCTTATTCTATATAGAAATTTTAATTTTTCAAAAGATTTTTATACATTTTTTCAAAAAAAAAGTAGCTTTCGCTACTAAATTGTTTCAGTATCTTCTTTCTTAAAAAGATGCTTATTTAAATTATAATATTGAACCATTGATACAAGTGACATAATTGTTGCAAAATAGATAAGTAATAAATCTATTCTAACATTAATATAAATAAATGGTACATCACTTATAAATAATAAAACAATACCAACCATAAGTGCAGCGGCTTTAATTTTTCCAGATCCAATTGCTGCAACTACTTTACCATGAGATGCAGCTTCCATCTTAATAGCATTAACTACTATATCACGTGTAACTACGACTACTGGTACGATTGGACTAATAATTCCCTCACTTGCAAAAATAACTAAAACTGGATTAACTAAAATCTTATCAGCTATTGAATCTAACATTTTTCCTAAATCAGTAACTTGATTATTCTTTCTAGCTAAATATCCATCAAAAAAATCAGTTAAACTAGCTACAATAAACAATAAACAACATACAAGATACTTAACACTAATATCTACTCCAGTTCTTAAAGTGGGTAAACTAATACCAATTGTTTCAAATGGAAATACCATAATAATCATTATTAAAATTGATAAAACAATTCTAGTTACTGTTAATTTAGTTGGAAAATTCATAATATTCACTAACCCTTCCCATTAATTCATTAGTTATCTTTTCTTCTTTATCATTAAGTTTATAAAATATAATAATTGCCACTACTATTAATACTAAAGCGCCAATAATAGTAATAATCTTTTTCCACTTAATTTTACTTAAATCTATTTTCTTTTTTGGAATTTTAGTATATGGAGAAATAACTTTATTCTTTTCATCTATTTCTTTGGAAATTTTTCTTGCTTCAATTATATCATCTAAAGATATCTTAGATGTGTGTTCAAACATAAAGTCATTAAATTCATCCATTATTTTATCAGGATCAAGTCCTAAATATTTACTATATTCTCTAACAGATTCTTTTAAAGCATATACATCTTTAAATGCTCTAACGTTACCTTCTTCTAAATTTTCTAAATAATCATTAGTTAAGTTTAAATCCTCACAAGCTTCATCTAAACTAACACCATTAGATATTCTTGCTTGCTTTAAAAACTCTCCTATTTCTTTCAAAGTTATTCACCTTCTAACAAAATAAAAAAATACTTTATAAGCCATGTTCTGTACCTCTTTAGAGGTGACAAACATCTATCTACCTTTCGGTCCTTAACTCCATTCGATTCTTTCGTTAAGACTCCCCTACCAATTTTGGGTTTCTCACTCGTGGGGTTTACCATCGTTTCACTCTTCTTTTTTCAAAAAAGCATCGTCACTGTGGCACTTTATGATACTATTCCATGCCGAAGTTTAGGAATAGTTATCGCCGTTAGCTATTGCTACCTAGGGTTATTTATTCCCCTAGCACGAACACTACAGACATCACAGTACTGTGTGAGCATGGACTTTCCTCTATATTACTAGAATATAGCGTTTGTCAAAGTATTTTAATCTTCCATATCCTTATCTTTTCCGTAAACAATTTTTTCTAAATTTGAAATTCTTCTTAAAACATCAAGATTAGTTACTTCCTTATCCCCTGTTTTAGCAACATCAATACTCATTTTAACATTACGAAGTTCTTGTTTCAAATTCATAATTTCCTTTAAGTATTCTTCTATCTTTGCTTCATAATTTTCAATTATTACATTAAATTGTTCATAATCCCCAATAATTTCATCTAAGAATTGATCTACTTCTTTAAGAGAATAACCTCTCATGTCAATTTTAAATTCTTTCTTTAGTATTTCTTGAGGTGTTAAAGAAATTTTTCCTTGCATCTTATCACCAATCCCTTACGCTAATATTATCCCAAAATTAAGGTAAATTGTCAATATATAGCATAAAAGAAAAAAATAGTGAAAAGCACTATTTTTGTCCTAATTTAAACTGAACTGGAGCTTCTTTTTTCTCTTCAGAACTTTCAAGAAGAAAAGCTTGTTCTTGTCTTAAAAAAGCTAATTTTTCTTCTGCAGTTAACTCATTATAAGATTTAACACTTGAATGTTGCTTAATTGTTGTAGCATCAACCAAAAAAGTTTCATTTTCAGTATTATTATAATTATTGTCGACCAATTCATAAGATTCTAAAGCTTCTTCATTTTCTATTTCTTCATCAGTCATTTCACGAATCTTACCCTTTTTTAAAGATTCTAAAGCTTGAGCTTCAAATTGTTTAGGTCCATCCCATAACATTTTAACAGCCATATAAATATTATATCCTGGCATTAATGCTTTAAAAGCATAAGACAAAATTTCAAAATTAAGTTCAGCTAATTTTTTTTCACCTGTTGTAGATATATAATGATTACGCTTTAAATAACCATCATAAGCCTTTGAAGTTAAATAAAAAACTCCACCACTAATAGCAGTAGTTAGAACATATAATCCAAACATCGTAACATCCCCCTTTTTGTATAAAGTGGCTTTATTATACAGTATTTTAATAAAAAAGTCAATTAGTAATATCTTTATACAATGCCAATTTACATTCTAAAACTTTATTATTCATACGATTAAGTATTTCTAATAAATCAGTATTTGACATAAAATCCTCCTTTAAAAAGTATTATAAACATTTATATATGTAAAATAAAGTAAATCGACAAAACAAGACAAAACATTTGCTATAAATAGTAGAAAAAAATATAAAAATATTGTATAATTAACTAGATAGGTGATTAGATGAATACAATAAATCCTTTAAGAGAGATTTTAAAAGAGAAAAAAACACTTCATAGTAATCGTGGTATGAATTTAGAAAATGATATCAATCTATCAAATCAATATTATATCGACACAAATCAAGCTTACATATATAAAAAGCCTACTCCTATTAAAATAGTAAAAGTAGACTATCCAACCAAGATAAATAAAGTAAATAAAATCAAAATTAAAGAAGCTTATTTTGAAAGTCCATCTACGACAGACTATAATGGACTGTATAGTGGTAAATATATTGATTTTGAAGCTAAAGAAACAAATAATAAATCTTATTTTCCGCTAGAAAATATACATCTTCATCAAATAAAGCATTTAAGAAATATTTTAAATAATGGTGGAATATGTTTTTTAATAGTAAGATTTAATGAATATAATAAAACTTATTTATTATTTGCTAGCGATTTCTTTAACTTTATAGATAATAATGAAAGAAAATCTATTCCATATGACTACTTTAAAGAAAAAGGATATGAAATAGAAGAAAAATTTTCGCCAAGATTAGATTACTTGAAAATCATAAAAAAATATATGGAGGTAAATTATGGCAAAGAAGAAAAATAGTCATAAGACTAAAAGTAAAAATATTATAGAAAGAGTAATGAAAAATATAGATAAACCTATGTTAATAATATTAAGTATATTATTAGCATTACTAGTAGCTTGCTATATAACATTTGGTTTAGAATTTACTATAGTATTACTAGTAGGTGTACTTATTATATTAGGTATAGCTAGATTATTAGATAATGTTAAAAGTCATAAAAAAAGAAGAAAAATATTAAATATCATTTTAATAATATTCTTTGTATTTGCTATTTTAATATGTACTGGAGTAGCTATCTTCTGTATTATGATAGTTAAAATCTCACCTGATTTTGATATTAGTAAACTTAATAAAAAAGAATCAAGTATCTTTTATGATATGAATGGTGTAGACTTTGCTAAATTAGGAGAGCAAAAAAGAGAAAACATTAGTTACGATGATTTACCAGAAGTATTTATAGATGCTTTAATTGCTACAGAAGACTCAAGATACTTCCAACATAATGGATTTGATGCTCCTCGTTTTATTAAAGCTAGTATTGGTCAAGTACTTGGTAAAAATGCCGGTGGTGCTTCAACCCTAACAATGCAATTAAGTAAAAATACTTTTACTGATCCAGCCCAAAAAAGAAGTCATGGATTAGATGGAATTATTCGTAAATTCGAAGATATATATATTTCAGTATTCAAATTAGAAAAAAATTATAGTAAAGAAGAAATTATTGAATACTATGTTAATAATTATGATTTAGGTAATAATGCTTGGGGTGTTGAAGAAGCAAGTCAAACATTATTTAGTAAAAGTGTAACTGAGTTAAATTTATCAGAAGCTGCACTTTTAGTAGGAATATTTAATAATCCAACAAAATATAACCCAATTTATCATCCAGAAGCAAGTTATAATAGACGTAATACAGTACTTAGATTAATGGTACATCATGGCTACATTACTCAAGAAGAAGCAGATATAGCTAGTAACATACCAGTTTCTTCTCTATTAAATCCATCAAATGGTAATTCAAAATATGGCGCATATACTAAAGCAGTATATGATGAGTTAAAAAATAAATATGGAATCAATCCAAATACTACTTCTGTTTTAGTTTATACTAATATGGATAGATCTAAACAAGAAGGTATCGATAAAATAATGAGTGGTGAAACATTCTCATGGCATAATGATGCAGTTCAAGGTGCTGCTGCTATTATAGATGTTGATACTGGTAAAGTTGTAGCTCTAGCCGGTGGACGTAATAAAGGAACACTTGGATTAAATTTAGCTACTCAAGGTAAAAAACAAATCGGTTCAACTGCTAAACCAATATTCGATTATGGTCCAGCTATCGAATATCTAAACTGGTCAACATATCAACAAATAGTTGATGAACCATGGCAATATTCAACTGGTCAAGTAATCGGTAACTCTGACGGTGGCTTCATGGGTCAAATAAGTATGCGTACTGCACTTGCTCAATCAAGAAATATCCCAGCTTTAAAAGCATTCCAAACTGTAGCTAGTGAAGCTGGTAATAATAAAATTTATGAATTTGCTACAAACTTAGGAATTAAACCTCAAACTTCAAATGGTATCGTATATGAATCTCATGCGCTTGGAGCATTCGATGGTACTACTCCACTACAAATGGCTGCTGCATATGCTGCCTTTGCTAATGGTGGTACATATTATGAACCAACTACTATAAACAAAATTGTTTATCGTAATAATAATGAAGTTAAAACAATTAAAGTTGAAGGTAAAAAAGCTATGAGTGAAGCTACTGCTTATATGATAACAAGTATGCTAGAAACAGCTGTTGAAAATGGATTAAGTAGTGGTGCTAAAATGAATGGTGTTCATGTAGCAGCTAAAACAGGTACAACAAATTTTGATCCAACAGTTAAGCAAAAATGTCACATAACTGATGGTGTTAACGATGCATGGTTAGTTGGATATGATCCAGAATATTCAATAGCTATGTGGTATGGTTATGAAAACATGGATAATTGTAACTACAATTCATCAGTAACAGCGGTTGTACAAAGAAAGAGATTATTCCAAGCAATTGGAGGAATAATATTTACAAGAGATAATAAAGAATTCACAGTACCAAGTAGTGTATCGAGAGTTTGTGTAGAAAAAGGACATATGGAAGCTACACTTCCTAGTCAATATACCCCAGAAGATCAATTAGTATGTGAATACTTTAAAAAAGGTCATGAACCTACAACAGTATCTACAGCATATAATAAATTAGATAAAGTTAAAAACTTAAAAGTAACTTATGATGAAAAGAAAGAAAAAATAAATATAACTTGGGATAAAGTAGCTACTCCAGCAGATAGTGAAGAAAGCTACGGAGCATTTGGATATAATGTATATTATGGAGATGTATTATTAGGATTTGTTACTGATAATTCTTATTCAATAACTGCAAACACTAATATTTCAGGAACATATAAAGTAGTAACAACATATGAAAATTATACAAATAATCATTCTGATGCAGCTACATATGAATTTACATATACGCCTCAAACTACTAATCCAACAACATCACCTACTACTTCACCAACTGCTTCACCAAAACAATAAAAAGCTCGAAAGAGCTTTTTTTCATTTAATTAAAACAATACTAAATCTAATAAAAATAATACCAAAAATAAATATAATGATAGAAAATATTATATTATTATATTTAAAACTAGCAGGTAATAAAGTGCACATACTAATATAAAGCATAATCCCAGCAATTAAAGAATATAAACATCCCATAAAAACAAAATTAACACAAGAAATAAAAGTACTAGCAATTAAAGAACCAATAAGTTCACTAAAGCCTGATATAAAAGTATATAAAAAAGCCTTTAATTTACTACTTGTACTATAATAAATAGGTATACTTATACTAATACCTTCAGGTATATTATGTAAAGCTATAGATATAGCTAATATATAACCAAGTTTTAAATCATAACTTGATGCTAAATAAGTAGCCATACCTTCGGGGATATTGTGAATAATTATAGCTATCATAGAAATAAGACCAATTCTATATAAATAAGAATCATTATCTGGAATAAATTTATCTAAATAATATGATAATATAATACCAAAAGATAAAAAAAATAAAGTTAAACCAAAAGAAAATAATATAAAATAATTTTTACTTATAAGTTTAATACCTTCTGGTATTAAATCAAATAATGATACATAAAACATAACTCCACTAGCAAAACTTAAAGAACCCGTTAAAACATAGTTTTTATGCCCATTTAAGAATATAAACAAATAACCTATTAAAGTACTACATCCAGCTAAAAAACTAATTAAAAAAGGCATATAATCACCAATAAAGTATATGTATTATTTTAATAATTATGCTTGTTTAGAAAATCTAAAAAGATTATAATAAACATAAGGAGGATAATATGAGAAATTTTGCTAAAGAATTTAAAGAATTTATATTAAGAGGAAATGTAATGGATATGGCAGTAGGTGTTATTATAGGTGCTGCATTTGGTAATATCGTTACTGCTTTAACTAATGATGTTATTAATCCATTAATAAATGGTATTGGTGGTGCTGAAGTAGCAGGAAAATTAAAAATTTATGGTGGACAATATATTAATTGGGGAGATTTTCTAACATCTATAATTAATTTTATAATAATGGCATTTGTATTATTTACACTATTAAAAGTTGTTAATAAAATAATGTCAATTGGTAAAAAGAAAGAAGAAGAAAAACAAGTACCTACAGGTCCTACCGAAACAGAATTACTTGAACAAATCTTAAATGAATTAAAAAACAAATAAAAAAGTAGCTGAGCTACTTTTTTTCTTTATACTTACATATATCTTTTAATAAACAATTATCACAATTAGGTCTAATACTTTTACAATGATATCTTCCAAATAATACTAATTGAAGATGTCTTTTAGCCCAATTATCTTTTGAAAAACATTTTTCTAATCTTCTTTCAACTTTTAAAACATCATCTTTTTCTTTAGCTAAACCTAATCTCTTACTAACCCTATTGACATGAGTATCAACAGCTATATTAGGTAAATGATAAAACTCACTCAAGAAAACATTTACTACCTTTCTACCAACACCAGGCATACTTTCTAATAAATCTCTATCAGTTGGCACTACTCCATTACATTCTTCATCAAGTATTCTAGCTATTTCTTTTACATAAAAAGCTTTTCTATTATATGTACCAATAGATCTAATAATAGATATAATATCATCTATATTAGCTTCTTTTAATAGTTTTAAATTAGGATATTTACTAAATAATTTAGGAGTAACTAAATTAACACTTTTATCAGTAGCTTGCGCACTTAAAACAATAGCTATTAATAATTCATAATCTTTATTATAATTAAGTTCACATTTAGGATTAGGATATAAACTATCTAGATAATCTTCTATTTTATTAATATTATTCATCTTCTCCATCTTCAAACCAATCGTAATCAAATAATTCTAGTTTTTCTTTTTTCTCTTGTCTTTGTTTAAAATTCTTACGATTATTTTCAACATCTAATCTAGTTTTAATACCATTCTTAGTCCACTCATAAATTATTTTATCAATATATCTTAAATTACTAACACCACTATATACAGCTTCTTTTAAAGCTTCTAATATAAGTTCTTCACTAGTACCTTGTTCTAACCAAGCGTGAACTATTTCAAATTCAACAGGAGTTAGTGGTCTAGCAAATTCTTTTTCAATTGCTTCAAACACATTACTCTTATCAGTAACCTCTTCATTATCATGATTTATATCATCTATCATAAAATTAGTTAATTTATCATAAAATAAATCTAAATTAACATATTCTTCCATTACATTCTTATCATTTTTTCTAACATCAACACTTACATATTTCTTTTCAGTTAAATCATCAATATAAGATAATATTATAGGTACACTAATATTTAAATCACTAGAAAATCTATTAACATCAAATAATATATTTTCTCCTAAATTAGTTAAATATATTAAAAACATAAATTCTTCCATATCAAGTTTTATTTTATCTCTTAATTGAAATAAATAAATAGGAACAACAAAATTACCCTTTTTTAGCATTGCTACTAATTTACTTGTTTTCATATCCCGTACCTCCTAAGTGTCTATTATATCAAACTTTTATTAAAAGTCTACTATTTATAATTATTAATAATATATTCTTTTAATACTTTTTTGTCATTATCTAACATTCCTAGAATTATTTTTCTTTCTATATCAGAAAAAATATTTTTTAAATAAACTCCTGGCTTTTTATTAAGAATTTCCATTATATCATTACCAGTTATCTTAATCTCACTTTTATCTTTAATAGCTAAGCTTCCATATTTAGAAATTATTACTTTTCTATCTATACCTTTTAAATCGCCAGCTATCGTATTAACATAAGATCCATATTTATATAATACTAATGGATTTAAATTATCAAGTTCTAATACTTCTTTAATATCCTCCATCATATCTTTTTCATTTTTTGTAAATGGATAAATATTACTTACATCAAGTTGTGTCCAAGTACCAATTAAATTATTAAAATTCCTTATACTTTTTAAATTATATAATTCTAATTCTTCATCTAAACCTAATTCTATTAATAACTTAACTCCGTATTTAACATGAATACTTGAAAATATTTTATCAAGTTCCATCTTTTTTCTTTCATATGACAAGTTTTTAAGTAAATGCTTAGTTTCAATAATGGCTTTTTTCACATTTTCATTTAATTTAAAATTTAGAGTTGTAGCAAATCTAATTGCTCGTAAAATACGAAGTGAATCTTCAGTAAATTTAAACTTAGAACTTCCTACTGTATTTATCTCTAAGTTTTTTAAATCTTTTTGTCCATCTAATAAATCAATTATTTCACCATTTTTATTCATACATATAGTATTAATTGTAAAATCTCTTCTTTTTAAATCTTCTAATAAATCATCTATATAAACATATTCTACTGGTTTACGATTATTAACATAAGTTATCTCTTTTCTAAATGTTGTTACTTCACATCTTAAATTCTTAGTATTAACAACAACAGAACCATAATCTTCATTAGGCATACAACTATCTTTAAATATTCTTCTTATATCACTTGGCCTAGCATTAGTACATATATCTATATCACTAGATTCTATTCCAAGTAAATAATCTCTTACAAATCCTCCAACAATATATGCTTCGTAACCATTGCTCTCTATTTTCTTTAAAAATTTTAATGCTTTATCTAGCATACTATCACCTACTATTATTATATCAAAGTTTACACAAAAGAAAAAGGATGTTCATACATCCTTAAACCACTAAAAAATATTAGTTAAGAGCTTCTTTTAATGCTGAAGCTTGTTTAAATTTAGCTGATTGACTAGCTTTAATAGTAACTTTAGCTCCAGTTTGTGGATTACGTCCTTCACGTGCAGCTCTCTTAGCTACTGAGAAAGTTCCGAATCCTGGAACAGCTACTTTATCTCCTTTTTTTAATGCTCCTGTAACAACATCAGCAAATGCTTTAACAGCACGATCTGCGTCTGCTTTAGTTAAACCAGTTTGTGCAGCAATTGCTTCAACTAATTCTGCTTTTTTCATGTAAAAACCTCCATATTATTTAATTTATTAAGCACATACTATGCTTACATATTAAGAATAGCATTAAATTATAACAAAATCAACAATTTTAAAGAAAAAAAAAGACAAATTTAACTAAAAATGTCTAATAATTGCTTCATATACTAAATCGACCATATAGTTACTGGCTTCTAGCTTATATTTATCAATCATTTCTTGGATAACATTGCCATTAAAATCAAGGTCTAAATAAGGAAATACTAGTTCAAGTTTATTATCTAAATCATCAAAATAATTTAAGGTATAAGTATTATCAATTATAAATATAGGTAAATCTTCTACCCAATTTTTAAATTCATTTAAAATATCACTACTTTGATCTAAATATGTAAACTTATCATCGTCATAACTACACATATCAGTAAATTCTTTTATAGATACATTATCTTTATTTAAACGATAATTAAATCTATCAATTAGCTTTAATCCATCTACTTTTAAAGCAGTAAGTTCTACTACTTGTCCATTTTCTTTTTTTAAGCTAGTAGGAATAATCTCTACAATAATATATTTATCTTTTTCTAAATTCATAAACTTCACCAACACATATTATAGTACAAAACAAGAAAAAAAGATAGAATAATCTATCTTATAACACAAAAGCAATCATATTATTAGAACCCTTATTAACAATCTTAGTTAATGTATTTTGAAGTTTATATCTAATATTATCAGGCATCATACTTATTTTAGATTGGATCCCTTCTTGTACAATAGAATCTAGACTTCTTCCAAAGATTTCACTTTTCCAAATACCTGTTGGATTAGTATCTTTATCTTTAGTTAAATAATCAATTAATTCTTTACTTTGAACTTCACTACCAATAATAGGTTCAAATGTTGAATTAACATCCACTCTAATCATATGTATAGAAGGAGCAGTAGCACGTAGTTTAACTCCATATCTTGAACCTTGTTTAGTTATTTCCGGAGTAGCAAGTTTCATATCATCTAGTGTTGGAGAAGCAACTCCATAACCAGTTTGTTTTACTTGTTTTAAAGCATATTTAATTTGATCATATTCTTTTTTAGCTTCACTATAATCCTGAAATAATGATAAAAGATTAGCTTTATTAGTAACATCAATATGAATAATATCAGTTAAAACTTTATTATATAACTCTTCAGGAGCTTCTAAATTTATAGTTACACTACCTAATGCTGGATCTAATTCTTTTAAATATGATTTTGAGATATTATCATTGTTTATAAAATTATTATTAATTTTTTCAACATCTCTTAGTTTATCTATTTCAAAAACACTTTCTTTAATCGAATCAATATAACTCTTCTTAATTTCATTATTTGGTTTTAAAATAGCTATCCATTCTGGCATATTAACTTTTACTTCTAATATTGGAAATTCATATAAGGCTTCTCTTAAAATATCATACATATCTTTACTATTCATTTCTTCAACATTAATAGGAAGAACTGGTACATTATATTCATTCTTTATACTATCACATATTTTTAAAGTATCAGGTAATGTTGGATGTGTAGAATTAACGATAACGATATATGGTTTTCCAAGTTCTCTTAGTTCATTTAAAACCCTAGTTTCTGCTTCTATGTAATCACTTCTATTAAAATCCAAGATAGATCCATCAGTAGTAACTACAATTCCAATAGTAGAATGATCTTTAATTACTTTTTCAGTACCAATTTCAGCTGCTTCTCTAAAAGCTATAGGATCATCATACCAAGGAGTTTTAACAAGGCGTGGGCCATTTTCATCTTCTGCACCCTTACAATCATTAATTAAATAACCAACACAATCAACAAGCCTAATATTACAGTCAAAGTCATCAATATGTACTTTAGCAGCTGTATTAGGAACAAACTTAGGTTCTGTTGTCATAATCGTTTTTCCTTGAGCACTTTGTGGTACTTCATCTAACGCTCTTTTACGTTCATATTCATCCGTAATATTGGGAACAATTAAGTTTTCAACAACCTTCTTAATAAAAGTACTCTTACCAGTTCTAACCGCACCTACTACTCCTAAATAAATATCTCCACCAGTACGCAAGGCAATATTCTTTATAATTTCATTTTTATCCATATAAACACTCTCTTTCTATTCATTTAAACTTATGAAATAAAAAAAGAAACTATTACTAGTTTCTTATTATCTTAAAATTCTGTCATAAATTATTTAACTCTTGTGTTAGAATCTTTAACACTATTTTCATCTTCTAATACACCTGCTAATTTACGACGTAATGCAATTTTAAATATTTTTAAATTATATGGGGCGTGAATATCAGTTAAATATTTTATAACTTCTTTCTTCATTTCAGGGGTTATCTCTACTCCACCTATTATCATCTTAGATTCATAAATTATTTTTCTTTCATCCTTTTGATTATAGTTTTTATTAGAAAATTGCACAATTGCACGATATTCTTTATCACTAAATTTATCTTTAGAACTATTAACAAAATTTACAAACATATCTAAATCCATAGAGTTACGCATATAATAATCTAATATATCGTATTCTCTTGTTTGATTTGTTTCAGGATTAGTTAAGCCATGCATAATTTCGTCAGCTGTTACTTTAGCCCTTTTTAATATAACAGCATAACTTTGCTTAGATTTTTTATCCATATAATCAACATATTTCATATAAAAATCATTATTAAATTCTTTTACTGATTCAAGAGCTTCTTCAAATTGTTGATCTGTTATTCCACTGTTTTTTACAAAATCTTTTATACTTAAATTTTCTTGCATAAAATTATTTACAATTAATATTGATTCATCATATATACTCTTTAAGTAATTAGAACGTTCTAAATTTTTAGCTTCAATTTTTTCTTGTTTTTCTTTTTCTTTATATTCTACTTTATTAATATTATATGTATCAATTACTTTGTCAATTTTTTCTAACAATGTTATTATTTTAAGCTTTCTTTCTTCTTCAGTTAAATTCTTATAATTATTATCAATATATGTTACAACAAAATGGTCAGTAAATCTTTCAGCATTTTTGATAGTATTACTGATAGAAATAGATCTATAACTTGCATATTGATTAACTATATCAAATATTTCTTTTTCATCAGTTAAATTTTCAATTAAACTTAAAGTATGTGAACGAAAATCAGCATTATGAAGTATATCTTGTTCTTTTTTAACATTTTTTGCATAATAACTAGCTACTGCACAAAAACTACTTTTGCGCGAATCATCAGCAAGGTAATCAAAAACTTTACTACCATCACCCCTTATATCATAATCCTCAAAATTCATTTGTTCAACTTTTTCAGCATATTCTTTAATAGTTATTTCATTATTTTTATACTTCATAAATAATTCATAACTATCTTTAAATAATTTTTTATTAGAAACATATTCTTCCAAATTATCAATTCCATATACTTCTTTAGCATATCTACCGAAATACTTAAAAAACTTAAATTTGAGGCTCGCTGCAAAGCTTCCTATTTCATAGCTAACATAAGGAAGATGCTTCAACTCATCATAAGCTTGATCATATCCTAATTTTCTATCAAATATATCCATATATGTATTATACATAATTTCAATAGAATCAAGAACATTTTCTTTATTAATATACTTTGGCCAATAGATACGTAAGTCATTCTTACCAAAACTCTCCGGAGTTATTTCTCTATATATACTATAATACTCTCGACTTAACTGATCTTTTTGATATTCAGATATATCAATTTTTTGTTCAAGTAATTTAAGATTGTTTTCATCTAAATATCCCAAAATTTTATTATAAGCATTCTTACCAATACAATTACACAATTCTTCATTAGTCAATTTTAATATATCATCAAGATAAAAAACTCCATTATTTACTAGTTTATCAACTGCTTGTTTTGATAGTACTTTCTGTTGATTTAATTCATAAATAGTAGTTTTATTAGCCACATCAGAATAATCGTATATATCTTCTTCTAAAACATTACGATTTTGAGATTCACGATATACTTTCTTATCAAAAATTGTACAATTTAAATTTCTAAAATATTCTTGTATTTTTTCTAATTTTGAATAATCTATATAATCTCGCATATAGCGACTTTCTACTAACAATAAATCACCTATTTTATTAATATATTTATTCCTTAATCTTTCTAAATCATCCTTTGTAATAATCTTTTTATCATATAAATCAGAAATATCTATATTAGCAATTTCTAGCTTTATTCCAGCTCGTTGATAATCTTCACGTGTATTATCTTCTCTAAAAAGTTCTGACATGTTGACACCCCACTTTCAAACAATTAAATATATTATTTACTAGCTCTATCATTAAAATATTTAATTAATGCTTGTAGTAACTTTGAATCAGTTACAGATTCAATTTTACCATTATCATTTTCTACGATACTAACAACACTTGTTAATTCTTCTTTTTCATTAAGTTTAGTTAATAAATAATAAGCTTTTCCATTATAGTTACCTTGATCCATAACCATATATTTATCTTTACCATCAAGAGTAATAATATTATCTATATTATTTTCCACAATTATCTACTCCTTCCAGATTCTTCTTTATATTCTTCTAAGTTTTGTTCAAAACTCTGAATTTGTTCTTTTTGTGCTCCTGTAAATTGTAATTGCTCGTTCAATATAGCTTCACTATCTTTGTTAGCATATTCAACAATCTTATCTCGTATTTCACTGTTTGTTGGAACTTCTTCTCCAGCAACTTGTTTATTATACATTTCTTGATAAGCTTCTTGTGTTTTTTGAATATCTGCTTTTTGTTTGTCAGTTAACTCAATTGTTTCATTTGATTTAGATTGATCGTTTAACATATTTTGAATTTCTTCTTTAGTATTATCACCATATACAATATTTAAAGCATCTAATTGATCTTGAGTCATTCCATATACATCATCATTTTGTTGTTCTTTATTTTCATTAAATCCTACAATTCTAGAAAATTCATTTGTTCCTTTACTATCTTGATAATGCTTTAAAGCTCTATTAATAGAACCAGCAACATAATCTGTAACATCATTAGCCACCGGAACAAAATCCATCTCATAACCAATTTCCTTTAATAATCTACCACCAAATGTATTTTCTGGTGCTAAATCAGATTTACCAATTGAAGCAATACCAGTAGCTACCATAAATCCAATAACAAAACCTTGTCCTATTACCTTTTTTTGAGCTACTAATTCTTTAGAAGCTTTAGAAACAGCAGTTATTACTCCACTAACCCTTTTATTAACCATACCAGATATATCACTAATTGTAGCTAGTGTCTTATCACTAAATGGTTTATCTGATTTTTTTACTTCTTCATTTACTTTAGAAACAAATTCTGTAGATTCACTTAAATCTACTGTTTGAGTATTACCATCTATATCTGTAAACTCAAAACTATTAGAATTATCTTTAGCATTATCAATAGCTTCATTAAATTCTTCTAAAGTTACCTTTTCTTTTTCCATATTTTATTACCTACTTTCTTGATTTTATTATACAGCATTTATATTTTATTGACAGTTATTATTGAAAATGGCATGTAAACATATGTAAACTTATAATATTAAGCACTTTGGTTCATACTAGTATGAATACCAAGTTTTTTCATTTTAACTGGATTTTCTAAATGTCTTTCCATTTCTAATTTCATCTTATATTCATGTAATCTATCCATAGCTTGATTAATTACATCTTCTCTAATCAAATAGTTATCAAAGCTATCCTTATTTAATTCATCTGATAATAATACATAATTACCATCAATTTCAACGAATACTTTCATATTTTCTACCCCCCTATATCATTTATTAATCAAATTTCATTTCTGGATTAAGATCAGCTGGTGATTTCCAATCAATGCCATATCTTTCCTTTAATAATTTCTTTTCTAGTTTCCATCTTATGTTACAGCTTCCAGGTAAAGCTATTTTTTCACCATTTTTAACAGTCATAGCTCCTTCTTTAATTAAATATGCATCTACTTCTTCTTTAATTTCATCTAAATACTTATTAACATTATTATTCATTTTATTCACCCCCTTTATTAGTTTCTATTTATTCCAATCTATTTTGTAATCTGGAATTAACTTAGTCTTATATGGATTAAGTCTAGGAATTAAAATTACGGCTTCAAATGGTTCTAATAATTTTAATTCTTCTGCTGATATTAATGGTATAAATTCACCATCTACTTTTTGTTTTCCACACATTTTAGATATTTCATCTAGTGTTTCTATATCATTAGCCATCAAATAAATAATATTTCCAAAAGCTATTTTAAGTAATTCGGTGTTTTCACCACCATATACATTTTTTAAATCTAAGAAGCTTCTAATAAATACAGTCATTTTTATATTATAACTTCTTAATAAAGTAACCATATTATTGAAATCTTTAATAGGTATAAAGTTTTCAAATTCATCTAATATAAAATTAAATCTTCTATTACTTTCATTGATTTTAAACATATTATAAATTTCATCAATAATTAATGGTGTTAATCTACGAGATGCTAAATCATTGTTACTTATAACAAATATAGCTGTTTTTTCAGCAAGTATCTTTTTTAAATCTAATGTTTCATCAGATAAAACTTGTGATAATTGTTTCTTAGTAACAAAGTATCTCATTCGTTGCCCAAAAACAGCAAGTATGCTTCCTTTAGTTTCGTTAGGTGCAAGTACGATTGGTGATAAATTAATATAAATTGGTGAAGACTTACTAATTGTTTTAATAAAATCACAAATCTTATCAAATTCTGTAGATAACTCAAAGATCTTATTTATATTAATATTTTCTTCTTTTTCATTTTCAAATAAGTATAATGCTAATCCAATAAATAATGAACAAGCTGAATTTACCCAGAATGGATCACTAGTGTTATTTACTTTTTCATTAGATACGAAATAATAAGCAATATTTTCTAACATATCAACAGCTTTATCTTTATCACCATTCTTATATAATGTATAAGGTAAAGTTAAAATATTAAATTTATCACTTTTTAAAGTATCAACTAAATTAATAATTATTGTGTTATAATTTGCATTCTTTAAATCAGAACTTACTTTACTATATATTTCACCATTTACATCATGTACTAACAATGATTCTCCTGCTTTAATGGCTAGCTTTGTTTGTGGTAATAAAATTGATTGTGTTTTACCTGAACCAGTAGAACCAATTACCAATGTGTGTGAATCATCATCTTTAATATAAACATCCTTTCCGTTATATACCATTGGTATACCAGACTTGTTAATATCACTTTCTAAATTAATTTTTGTTAGCATTGAAGTTAATTCTTCAAATGTAGCCCATCTTGAATACATATAGTATCCCTCCCTTTCGTGTAATAATATATCATGTAATTTTTATAGCAATTTAAACAAAAATGGCTTTTTATTAAAAAACATGTTATAATGTAGCTGGAGGCAAAATTATGTATTCAAATGAATTAGTATGTAATATAATCGAATATTTAAATGAATTCATCAATAAAGAAATAACTATTGATGAATTAAGCATGCAATTTCATTTTGATAAAACATACATAATAAAACGTTTTAAAAAAGAATTATCTATATCAATTCACGAATATATAAACTCAATAAGAATACTTAATAGCCTATCTTTATTTAGAGATGACAATTACTTTTTATCAATAGGTTTAAAAAATGGATTTAATTCACTAGAATATTTTTCTGAAACATTTAAAAAAATAGTTGGAGTAAGTCCAACTATCTATAAAAAATTTATAAATTATAAAACAGGTGTTACTCAAGAAGAAGAAATTTTAATACTTACAAACCTATCTAAAATCTATAATATTAAAAAAAATGCAATAGATTATTTAAATCATCGTAAACCAACTGAATCTTACTATAAAGCTATTAAATTAATGTATTAAAAAAGAATTGAAAGTACCAATTCTTTTTTTATATTAATCTAATTTCATATTTTTACTTCTATCTACTGGTGATTGCCAATCAATTCCATATCTTTCTTTTAGAATTCGCTTTTCTATTTGATACTTTAGATCAAAACTTTCCAAAGGCACTAATACTTTTCCATGTACCTCATATGCTGCTCCTTGCTTTACCAATTCCTTATTAACTTCTTGACGTATTTCTTCTAGATATTTAACTATTTCAGGCTTTTCAGGAAAAACGTATATATCGCCTACTTTAAATGGAGCCTTTTCCTCTTTCTTTTTCATATCTCATTCTCCTTTATACATGACTAATATAAAATATTTTTATCACTAGAATTAGGATAAAATATTTCATTTAATAAATCTCTATTTTGTTCTAACGATTTTTTTATAGCTTCTATAGTTTTTTCTTTAGAACCACCTGGCATAGCTATAAAAGCCTTCTTTTTAAACCTTTCATAATACAATTTACTATAATATTCATATTCTTCATCAATATTCAAAAACGATTTATCCATTTATACCTCCAAATAATATTAAATAAATATTCATCTAAACATTACGCCTAATATTACAATTCCAATAATACTTATAATAGATATTAAACCTACTATTCCAAACATTGTATAACCCATTTGTTTACTATAAGTATTTTGATTATTATATTCTCCAGTTCCCTCAACATCAATTCCTTGTTCCATTTGTCTAATCATTTCATCTGCTTTACTACTCAAATTATTATTCATATTTTTATAATAATTAGGTGATATATATTCATTTTTATGATTATCATACTTCGAAACATTATGTAAAAAAGACTTAAATTCAAAACTATGTGAATTAAAATCATTTATATCATGTAAGTTTTCAATTAAATCAGCTCGTGCAATAGTATTACCATCTTCAAGTTTAACTGCATCAAATGGATCATATAACATAAAGTTGCCTTTTACATTTTTAACTACATTATAAGCATATGGAGTAAATACTTGGTCATTATCTTTTCTAATGCCACCTAACACTAAATAATCTTCAGCTCCTAGTAATTTCATACAATTATGTGCTAAAGCAGCTCTTTCAATTGGCCCTGCTGAATTATTTCCATAAAAATCTTTAATGGATGCAATTTCATCATTATTATTATGATTTTGATAAATTTTATCTCTAATAACAAAATCACCCCATTTACCAAATACTCCATCTAAAAATTCTTGAATACAATTGTAAGTATTATACTTTACTCCACGTTCCTTACTATTAAAAAAATTTATGAAATCTACATATATTTCAGGATCGTCTAATTTGAACCTACAATTAGTATCTGTCATAAAAGGACAACTAATAACTGTATTAGAATTTATGTAATCTGAAATTATATCACCATTATCACCATACGAAATAGATGATTGCCCAGATTTATTTTCAAACTTTGCTAAATTATCCATAAAGCGTTTTTCTAATCGTGCTTTTTTATCAATACTTTCATTTTCATTTTTTACTTCTTTATCTTCTTCTTTTTCTTTTTTTGCAGTATTTATACTGCTAAGTATTTCATAATTAATTTCTTGAATTGCTTTAAAAGATTTAATAGAAGAATCGCTGTATTCAAGAGAACAATCCGAATTATTTTTGTCTTTAGCTTTTTCTATTACTTGCTTCATTTCTTGATAACAATCTTCCTTATTGTATATAGCTAATAAGTTTTTTATCTTATTTGACAACTCATCATAATAGTTATCCATATCATAGTATTGATGTTCACCTTTAAACTGTTCCATATTCATATCAACTTGTTCAATTAAATCTTTAGCATACATAGCTGATTCATCAACGTTTTTCCCCTCAAATGTTCCATTAGAACGTACATATTCTAAATTATCACTTAAGAGTTTAAACATATTATTATATTTATCTGTAATATTCTCATAAAGGATACTTAAATCTTTTTTAACAGGCGATGCCACATAATCATAAACCATATCATATAATTTATCATATGAAAAAGAAATACCATTATCAGTTAAATGATAATATAGTTCATCAACCAACTTATTACTATTTCTATTAACTAATTCCTTTATATAATCCGAATCAAATAAATCATTAAAATTAGCAATAGCCATATTATCACATCCTATTATCAATATTTTATCAAATGTCATTTATTATGATATATCCATATACTAAAAGTATACCATAAAAAAACTGTCAATCATATACTACTTGACAGTTAATTATAGCTTTACTGTAAATCATAATCTATCTTAATTAAATCATCTATTTTAACATTTAAACCATCTTGAAAGATTAAT
>CAMPBR010000001.1 GCA_946639185.1 uncultured Mycoplasmatota bacterium | reverse complement strand
TTGCAAGGGTTTTAACACTATTTACCACAACATTGTTTATATTTTTTACCACTGCTACATGGATAAAAAATTTGCTCCGTTTGGCTCCACTTTGCTTCACAAAAGCCTTGAATTTATTGAACATTTTTCATTTGACTTCACGCTATTTCACTCGGCTTCTATGGTAAACTGTATCTAAAATTGGATTATTGCAATTTTTTGCAACTTTTATGTAATTAAAGTTTACTTATAATATCATCTATAATTGTACTTTGAATTTCACCTGTTTTTGTATCTTCTATTTCATAAATGCTTCCATCAAATTTATTTCCTAAAATAATCATTTTAGGTGTTCCTAATACGTAGACATCATTTATTCTATTTCCAATTGTTAATCCTTCTCTATCATCAATAATGGCATTGATGTTATTTTTGTTCAAGAAATTATATAGATTCTCTGCTGTATCTTTATTATTTTCATTATAAATAATTTGAACTTTATATGGTGCTATATCATATGGTAAAGAGAATCCTTTAACTTTTCCATTTACTTTAATTACATTATTTTCAATTAAACATGCTATTATTCTTCCTAGTCCAATTCCATAGCATCCCATATAGTATGGTTTTTTATCTCCATTTTCATCTGTATAAAAAAGATTCATACTTTCTGAATATTTTGTACCAAGTTGAAAATTATTTCCTAATTCAACAGTACTATACTCTTTTAAACTATTAATATCACTTACACCTAATTGCTTAAGATATTCATCTCTATTTTCAAATTCTAATACTTCTTTATTTATACCGATATTATTTTCTTCATCAAATAAAGTCTTATCTTCTCCTAATGTTGTTATTGCTTGAAATTCTTCAGCAACTTTACCACCTATTACTCCACTATCACTTACAGTTGGAATAATTTTTATACCAAGTCTTTTAAATATATTTAAGTATACTTGATGCATTAATTCATATGTTTTTTTCATATCTTCTTCATTTTTATCAAATGAATAAGCATCCATCATAACAAAAGTTCTTGGTCTAAATAAATATCCCCTAGTTCTTATTTCTTTTCTAAATTTTTCTCCTATTTGGTAATATGTAGTTGGTAAATTTTTATAAGATGGTAATCTATTAGCACCAAATATAGTAGCGCATTCTTCTGCTGTTGGTGCAAGTCCATATTCACCTAAATTATTATTTAGGGTAAACATTATATCTCCATCTTTTGTATATGTATCCCATCTATTAGATTGATCCCATATCTTTCTTGGTTGAAGTTTTGGAAACTCAACTTGAACGCACCCTGCCTTATCTAATTCATCAATAATAATATTTTCAACTATTCTTTCTAACTTAGTCCATAGATTTCCATATCCATAAATACCGCTTTCAAATTGATATAATTCCCCTAACTTCATTAAGATATCCTGTCCTGAATAATTATTATCGACATCATTCAAATTAATTTTTCTAATATTTAATCTGCTTAATTTCATTTTAAACACCCTTTCTTTAAATAAAAAAAGATAGCACATAAGGAGCGCATAAGCGCGGTGCCATCCTTTTATTAAACTTGATTTTAATAACGGCTATTCACCGGAAATGTTTTCATTTCACTCTGAAGGTAGGAATTAAATAGTATCGTAACTTGTTCACACTATACCAAGCTCACTTTTATGCTTAACTAAATAATATTCCTTCGTCTTTGATTTATGAACATATAGTATCATATTTTTTTGTTTTTGTAAATAATTACCCTTATCTGCGGGGCAGTGGTCACTTTTTTTTAAATCCCTTATAAAATAAGGTTTTTGATTACGAATAAACCGTAAAAATTAAGTTTTAGATACAGTTTAGATACAGTTTACCCATACTCAAAGTGTATCTAAAATAGTATCTAATTACAAATAATTACTATTTTTCAGTTTTTCAAAAATAATAAAAAACCTCGTAAATCCTTTATTTACGGGGTTTTGTAATTATTTGCCACAACATTGTTTGTATTTTTTACCACTGCCACATGGCACTTTTAAACCTAACTTCCGAGAAATTTTGAGAATTTAAAACTCTTTAAATTTCTTTAATACATTGATAAATCGCATTAAAACTCAATTTTTCATTTTTTTGAATATTGTATATTTTTTCATCAAAGTGTAGGTAAAAGTGTAGATTTTTCAACAAAAATATTACGATTACTTATAAAATTATCCAATTATCGATTTACTTTCAACAAATGCTGCTATAAGCATCAGCATAAAACCAATAATTGCACATATTATTTCATTTTTATTCCATTTTATGTCTTTAATTTTTCTGGTTACTGTTTTATCCTTTGTTGTCATTACCAATGCTTTATTAGATAATGAACAAGTTATTAATAATGTTCCATATAATTCAATTAACCCTGCTCGTTTAGTAATATTGAACATTGAAATAATTCTATCAATTAGCGGTACTGATTCTGTGGTTACAGTAAATGACCAAGTTCCAAGTGTTATGGCTGCCATAGAAATTACTATAAAGAACACATGATATGAAAGTGATAAATAATTCTGTTTTTCGTTATTTCTTTTACTAAATAAACTACCAATAATTATTGCTAATACACTAATCATATTCCAAGCAAATATTTGAATGGTTGATAAAAAAACATTAGTTGATGTATTAAAGTCAGCAGTATTATTTTTATTTAATAAAAATCCTTCAGGTAATATAAAATAGCTAAGAATAGTTACTCCAAAAAATATTATTATAAATAATATAGATAAAATAATTATTCTTTTAGATAATTTTTCTGATGTGAGCTTTTCTCTTATCATAAATACACCTCTATTTTTTCTTAATCGGATGTCTAATTTGAGTAGATATTTTTACTTTAATAATTTTTCAAATGCATTCGCATTTAATATTGTGTTTGAGACAAATTTTCCTTTATAAAAGTTAGCCCAATTATTAAACACACATGGTGCATTTTTAGCTTTTTCTAATGAATCAATTTTTACAAAATTTAATTTGATACCTTTATCTTTTGCATAATCAGATAATTCTTTTACTTCATATTCTACATAAGGGCATTCATTTGAATAGTAAATAGTAAAGTCTTGACTATCAATTTCCATTTTTCTAGCACTATCACTAAACTTTGGTGTTTCTTTATCATCAAATTGTAATGCCATTAATTCATAGTCGTTAATTGTATCTACTACCTTAAATCCATAATGTTCAAAGAATTTCTTATCTCCAATAAATGGTTTTTTCTTTTGTGTAACTATTGTACAAACTCCACTCATTTTTTTCTTTTTAGCATCTTCAATAGCATATTCTAATAATTCTTTACCAATACCTTTTCCTTTAAAACTACCTGCTACCCATAAACAATAAATATGCATATAGTTTTTACCGTTAATAGGAACCCATGCTGTTTCTATTGGCTCATACTCAATAAAGATTTTCCCTCTTGCATTTAACTTTCTAAATACATGACCATCTTTTAATTTGCTTTTAATCCATTCTTTCTTTTTATCAACACCATCTTGATGTTTAGGATCACCAATTGCACAGCATATATGTTCCTCTTCAATATTCTTTTCATCTAAATTAATATACTCATTCATTTTATCTACTCCTCACAATTATATTATATCACATTTCAAAGTCTTTTTTTTATCAAAAAAAGTGTAGATAAAGTGTAGATAGTGCTGTATTTTTTACAATTTATACCATTTTTTAGAAAAAGAAAAAACCTCGCAAGCCCTTTATTTACGGGACTTTGAGGCTTTACTTACCACAACATTGCTTATATTTTTTACCACTGCCACATGGACATGGATCATTTCTACCTACTTTAGTACTTTTTGCTTGCTTTTTAACAGCTTCATCTGATTCATTAGTCATTTTCTTTTTGGAAACTTCTTTTCTTTCAACGTTTTGTCTAATTTCAGCACGTACTAACATTAAAGTAATGTCTTGATCGATTCTTTGCATCATTTTATCAAATAAATCGAACCCTTCCATTGTATAAGCACGAAGTGGATCTTCTTGACCATATCCTCTTAAGTAAATACCTTCTCTTAAATGAGATAATGTATTAATATGTTCTGTCCAATGATGGTCTATTATGTTTAATGAAATAGCTTTTTCAAATTCATCTTTGATTTCAACAGGAACTGTTGATAACTTAGATTCATATTCATCAACTATTCTATTATAGATAATTTCAATCATTTCTTCTGGTGATTTATTATCTACTTCTTCTTTATCAATATCTTTCTTAAGTAAGTTTTCATTAACAAATTCTACAATATCTTTAACATCTTCATTAGTTAATCTTCCTTCTGGGAAAATATGAGATTTTACTAAATCTTCAATATGATTATGAATTGTATCAAGTACAGTATCGTGAATTGATTCACTATCTAAGATTTCATTACGTCTAGTATACATAATTTCTCTTTGATTATTCATAACATCGTCATATTGTAGTAATTGTTTACGAATATCGAAGTTATTTCCTTCAACTCTAGATTGTGCACTTGATAAGGCCTTAGTAAACATCTTGCTACGAATTGCTTGATCTTCACTAAATCCCATTGTATGCATCATATTTTTTATTCTATCAGTACCGAATCTAACCATTAAGTCATCTTCCATAGATACATAGAATTGAGTAAATCCAGGATCTCCTTGACGACCAGAACGTCCACGTAACTGATTATCAATACGACGAGATTCATGTCTTTCAGTACCAATTACACATAATCCACCAAGTGCTCTTACTTCATCACTTAGTTTAATATCGGTACCACGACCAGCCATATTTGTAGCAATAGTAACTGATTTTCCTAAACCAATATTAGCTATAATTTCTGCTTCACGAGCATGGTTCTTAGCATTTAATACTTCATGAGGTATATGTTTTTGTTTTAAAAGGTTACTAATTAATTCACTTGTTTCAATAGCTATTGTACCAACAAGTACAGGTTGACCTTTTTTATATCTAGCTTCAATTTCATTAACGATAGCTCTATATTTACCAGCTTTAGTTGAATACATTAAATCTGGCATATCAATACGAGCGATTGGTTTATTTGTAGGAATTTCAATAACATACATGTTATAAATATTTCTAAATTCTTCTTCTTCTGTTTTAGCAGTACCAGTCATACCTGATAATTTCTTGTACATTCTAAATAAATTTTGGAATGTAATAGTAGCTAAAGTCTTAGTTTCTTGATTGATTTGTACGCCTTCTTTAGCTTCAATTGCTTGATGAAGTCCATCAGAATATTGTCTACCATGCATTAAACGTCCAGTAAATTGATCAACAATAATTACTTGTCCTTCTTGAACTACATAATCAACATCATTTTTCATTGAGTAATTAGCTCTTAATGCCTGATTAATATAATGTACTAATTCAGTATTTTCTACATCGAATAAGTTATTCATACCAAATTTCTTTTCAGCTTTATGAACACCTTCTTCTGATAAAGATACATTCTTAGTTTTTTCATCATATATATAATCTTCTTCTTTTAAACTTTTAGCAAATCTATCAGCATCCACATAAAGGTTAGCACTCTTCATTTCTCCACCTGAAATAATTAAAGGTGTACGTGCTTCATCTATTAATACAGAGTCAACTTCATCGATAATAGCAAAGTTTAATGGTCTTTGAACTCTATCTTCTTTTCTAATAACCATGTTGTCTCTTAAATAGTCAAATCCAATTTCGTTATTAGTTGAATATAAAATGTCACATGCATAGTTTTCTTGTTTTTCTTTTGGTGTCATTTCTCTTAAGTTAATACCAACTGTTAAACCTAAGAATTCATGAATTTTACCCATCCAATGAGCATCACGATCAGCTAGGTATTCATTAACTGTTATGATATGTACACCTTCACCTGTTAAGGCATTTAAATAAGCAGGAAGTACTGAAGTTAAAGTTTTACCTTCTCCTGTTTTCATTTCAGCTATATTACCAAAATGAATAGCTAATGCTCCAAGTAATTGTACATAATATGGTTTTTCACCAATTACTCTATAACATGCTTCTCTAGCTACAGCAAATGCTTCTACTACTAAATCATCAACTGTTTCTCCATTTTTTAATCTTTCTTTAAATTCATCAGTTTTACCTTGTAATTCTTTATCTGACAAAGATTTCATTTCTTCATCTTTAGCTTCGATTTCATCAGCTAATTTTTCAAATCTTTTTAATTCTTTATATTCATGATCGAATAATCTTTGTAATAAACTCATGTAATCATCTCCATAATTGGTATTATACCATACAAACTCTAATAACTCCTAGCATTTTCCTTGTTTTTCTTTAAATTTTTAAATAAAAAAGGTACTAATTAATAGTACCTTTATTTCTTATGATTCGATTACTCCATAATCTCCATCTTTACGTCTATATACAACAGTTGGTTGATTAGTTTCAGCGTCTTTATATAAGTAGAAAGAGTGTCCAAGTAATTCCATTTGAAGAATTGCTTCTTCTTCTGACATTGGTTTTAAATCAATCTTCTTTCTCTTAACTACTTTTTCTTCTTGTGTTTCATCTTCAAGTTCTTCTATATAATTATAAGCAAAATCCCTTAATTCCTTCTTTTTATTTGAAGCAATTCGAGTCTTGTTCTTTCTTATTTGTCTTTCAAGTTTATCGATAACTAAATCGATAGCTGCATAGTAATCTTCATTAGATACTTCAGCTCTAAGTATTAGGCTCTTTAGAGGTATTGTTACTTCTACTTTGTTTAAGTAATCACGCACCTTTACTAAAACAGTTGCTTTAGCTTTTTCTGTTTCATCTAAGTATTTTTCTAGCTTAGATAATTTCTCTTTAGCATAAGCCTCCATTGCTTCTGTTATTTCAAGCTTACTTCCTCTGATCATGATATCCATATATCATTCCTCCTTTGATATATATTACCACAAAATTAAAAAAAAATAAAGTTTATAGCACAGAAAAAACTATCTTAGCAGATAGTTTCATAATCTTCAACATGTTTTATATGTTTTGCTTGAAGTCCTTTTAAAGTTTCAATTACTTCAAATTCAACATATTCTCCATTTTTTAAAGTTCTATAACCTTGGCTATCTATAGATTGATAATGTATAAAGATATCAATGCCTTCTTTTGAAGACTCTATAAAACCAAAGCCACGCTTGTTATCAAACCATTTTACCTTTCCACGCATACTTCCTCCATTGTATAGTCTAGGTGCCATATATTTATATGATGGAACAACTATTTAGTAGTTGATAGCTCTTTTGTTACTACAACATCTAATGCTTGTAAGCCTTTAGTTGTTTCTAAAAGTTTAAATTCAACAATTTGTCCTTCTTCTAATGTCTTATAACCGTCTTGTCTAATTGCAGAATAGTGTACAAATATATCTTCATTTTCCTTATACTCGATAAATCCATACCCTTTCTCATTGTTGAACCATTTCACTTTGCCTTTCACACTGCCACCTCTCCTTCTGTAAATCTTTTTACTGCCTGTACTGCTAGTGTGATATCACTTTAAAAGTGCGCAAGACAATAGTATCATTTTGCATGATGTTTTTTGTAGTATTTTTTCTAAATTGTTATTTTTTTATCATTTTCGGTAATCGGTATCATACTTTTGGTTAACTTTTTTCTTAAATTATTCATTTTTTTACTACTAGCATTTACTGCCAATTTTTTCCATTTTTTCAGTGATATATTTTTGCTCGTATCGTAAGACATGGAGGATTTATGAAGCAGTATATTATGAATCATGCGATGCATGTAGTAAAAAATAATTATCCTGATTATAATCAAGATAAATTAGATGAAATTAGATATGGATTAGAAGGAATTTACTTATCTATAACCAAAACAATAGTTATTTTACTAGCAACTTTATTTTTAGGAATTTTTAAAGAAGCAGTAATTGTATTATTATTTTTCAATTTTCTTAGAATGTTTGCTTTCGGGCTGCATGCTAAAGAAAGTTGGCAATGCTGGATATCATCAAGTATTATATTTATTGGTATTCCTTACATATGTATATATTGTGATTTTAATAATATTATTCATTACATATTACTAGGAATTTCTATTTTAACTTATATTATATATGCCCCTAGTGATACTGTAAAAAGACCACTAATTAAAAAGCATAGAAGAATTAAATTTAAAATATTAACTTTATTAGTTTCTACTATATATATAATTATATTTTTTAAAACTAATGATGCATTCTTAAAGAATGTAATTGCCGCAACCATGTTGCTTGAAGCTGTACTAATTCATCCCTTAACTTATAGGATGTTTAATTTACCATATAAGAATTATGAAGGGTATGTAATTAGTAAATAACATTAGAAAGGAGTATACATGATGAAAAAATTATTAGCTATGGTTTTAGCTGGTGTTGGTGTTTTAGCTGCTGGAGCTGCTTCTGCTGCATGCGTTGTTTATGTTCTTGATGAACCAGAAATGCCAAAAGCTATGATTGAAAGATAAAGAAAATAAGCTACTTATGTAGCTTATTTTTTCTTTTTAGTTAATTCTTTTAAATTTATTCTTAACTCTTGAACATAATAATTATCTATTATTTTTCTTGATTGTGAATATAATTTATCTTCGTCTATTATGCTTTTTACCAAATGTAGTCCTACTCCATGATTTTTACCATTAGTACTATATCCATAATCATCTATTTTTTCTAATTCTATTTTACCACTAAATGTATTAGCTATAATAAATACAAGTTCTTTATTTTCTTTATATATTTCAATATTCATTTCTTTGATTTTATTTTTAGATGCTGCTTGGATAGCATTATCTAAATATACTCCGCAAATACTATATAAATGGTCTTTTTGAATGTTTGACAATTTACTTAATTTTACTTTTGATACATCTTTACTGATAATAACAGAAGTATAAATATTATTTTCTTCTGCTTCAATTAATTTATAATTAATTAGGCCTTTTAAACCCTCTAGAGGAAGTTTATTAAGTTCAGCAACCCATTTATACTTTATATCGTTTCTCTTCTCAATTAAGCTATCTATATACTCAATAGCTTCTTTTTTATTTTTTAATATCATTTGCCTAATTATTGATAATTGATTCTTGTGTTCATGACTAATCATTCTATAATCTTCTAAAACTTTATTAGTAGTATTTGAATATTTTACTACTTGTTGATACATAGAAGTAGTCTTTTCTATTTCATAATTTTGCTTCAAAACGAATATTCCAACTATGCAAAATGAAATAATTATCAGCATTGTTACTAGAAATTCTGTATTAAATTTCCACTGTGATAACGGCAATTTAAATCCCAATAAAGCTAATTCTATTAATATAATTATAACTATTAAGAATTTAACATTTTTAACCAAATTAGTATTATTAACTATTTTTACTAATTCATTCTTTAGAATTTTCGATATAAATATTGCAAACAAAGATATTAGAAAATTAATAATTAATGTGTTCTTCAAAATTAGTATATCTAACTTAAGTATAGAAAAAATTATACTTAGTGGTATCACAATAGATACTTCAGAGACTATAAATAATATATAGACAACTAATGATGCAACAACTACCTTAGTATTAAGCGACGAAAAATTAATTTTGTAAAATATGCAGTATAAAAAGTAAATAGAAAGTATTTTAAAAACGCCATGAAATATTTCTGCATTAATAAAATTTATATATCCTAGTGTGATAGACAATATTAATATACTAATTATTACCTTTAAATAATTTTGTTTAGTATCGTTATCAAATGAATTTTTACCAATAATATATGCTGATATCCAAATCAAAAGTGAATCAATAACAACTATAAAAAAGTTCATCATGCTTTAGCCTTCTCCTCTAACAATTCTTTTAATTCACTTTTTTTATCACGTGAAAGAAGAGATGTAGATTTATTACCAAAATTTATTATATTATCTTTTATTTCAATACTTGTTATATTATCAAGATTTATTATGCAACTTCTATGTGATCTAAAGAATCTTTTATCTTCTTCTAAATCTTTTTCTATTGTACTCATAGTTCTTTTTATTTCTATATCATTATCTTTTGTAACTATTGTAGAATATGGATCATCTACATTTTTCTCTATATATAAAATATTATCATATGGGATTTGATATAATTCACCATTATATTGAAAGTTTAAAGATTTGTGTGTATGTATAATATCTAAACATATATTTAAACATTCTTTTAAACTTTCTTCTAAGTTATAATATTTAGAAATAAAATCTAACATTAACATTCTACTAGTTAGAGTAGTATTCTTTAATTGTTCATGAGTTGTAGCTACTATCATTTGACTAGTCCAATCACCACTATGTCTTATTTCTCTAGCTAGATCTAAACCAGATTTACCTGGTACTTCTATATCAAATATGAAAATTTTCTTACCAATTAATTTATTTATTTTAGAAATAGTAGTTTTATCATATTTATCTATTTCTACTATTTTATAGGCATATTGCATACTACCGATAACTTTTAAAATAATAGATACATATAATTCTCTGTACTTCTTGTCATCTTCATATATAATAAAGTTAATCATGTTTCCTCCTACAAAAAAAGAAGAAGCTTATTTCTTCTTTTTTAATACCTTTTCTTTTATCTCACTAAGATGTGGTGGCTTTTTATCAGTAATTATATTTGTATAGCATACAAACCATACTACTATAACTAATAATATGGCGTAAATAACTGTTGCTGCCTTTGCATCTTTTAATACATAGAATATTGAAGTTAAAGCAAATAAAATATTTATAAAATAAATTATTAATACTGTTACTGGATGAGAAAAGTTCATTCCTAATAACTGATGATGTATATGGAATTTATCTGCTTTAAAAATTGGTTCACCTTTTAATGATCTTCTTATAATAGCAAATAATGTATCAAGTATTGGTAATCCTAAGATTGCTAAAGGTATAAATAATGATGTTAATGCGGTACCTTTAAATCCTAATAAACAAATAATCGATATCATAAATCCCATAAACATACTACATTGACCAGCAAATATCTTTGCTGGATAAAAATTATGTACTAAGAATCCCATAGTTGATCCTAACATTAAAAGTGTTAGTGTCATCTCTAGGCTACCTAATCGTCCTTGATAGAAACAAATAATAGCTGTGGTAATATAGAATATTGATGTTACCCCACCACTTAATCCATCAAGTCCATCAGTAAAGTTTATAATATTAATACATGCCACTATAAAGAATATAGTTACTAATGATTTAAACATGCCAAAATGAATAGTTAAATCAAATACAGTTATATCATCAAGTGTTATTTTACCATAAAATACAATAATGACTGCGGCGATAATTTGAGCTAGCAATTGCCTAGATGCTCTTAAATCATTTATATCATCTACCATACCAGTAAGAATAATAATGAAGCTACTAATAAGTATTGCATTCATTTTAATACTATGTTGTCCATATAACATATAACCAAATAAGAAAGCTAAAAAGATAGCAACTCCTCCTAATTTAGGAATTGGTCTTTTATGTATATGTCTGTTTCCCTCATCACTTCTTGGTATATCTATTGCTCCAATATGATGAGCTACTTTTTTCATTACTTGAGTTACACAAATACCGAATATAAATGTTACTATCACCATTTTTAATGAAAGCATTATATCACTATCTAGCATATAATCACCTCGTTTATTTAAATATATTCTAACATATAATTATTTAGTTTTTCAACATTTATGCAAATAAAAAAGACCTTTTAGGTCTAATTGTCTATTAAATTTAAATTATCAAGTAATATTCCTGTTCCCTCTACTATATTAGTTAATGGTCTATCAGAAATGAATACTGGTATTTTTAATTCTTTTCTTAATACTTCTATTAAGCCATCTATCTGAGAGCCACCACCAGTTAGTATAATACCTTTTTCTTTTATATCTTTACATAATTCTGGTGGAGTATTTTCTAATACTTGTTTTGTTGCTTCAATTATTTTTTTTATATCTTGTTTAATTGATTCACTAATATCTTTATTAGTTATTGTAATTGTTTCTGGTAATCCATCACTTACACCTCTACCAGTTATTTCTTTAGTTACTGTAGAAGTTGGTTTAATTGTACCAATTGTTATCTTTATATCTTCAGCTGTTTGTTCTCCTATAATTATTTTATATTTATCTTTAATATAATTAATTATATCTTGATCAAATGTATTACCAGCTACTTTTATAGAATTACTATTTACTATTCCGCCTAGTGATAATACAGCTATATCAGTTGTACCACCACCAATATCTATTATCATGCTGCCAGATGGTTTTGTTATATCAATTCCAGCGCCTATTGCAGCCACTTTAGGTTCTTCTTCTATATATATTTGTTTAGCGCCCATTCTCTCAGCCATTTCGCGAATAGCATTTTTTTCAACACCTGTAATATTAGCAGGACAACAAATAATCATTTTAGGCCTTGCTAATAATCTCTTTTGAAGGGCTTTTTTTATAAATTTCTTTAACATTTCTTCAGTTACATCAAAATCAGCTATTACACCATCTTTTAATGGTCTAATTACTTCTACTTTATCTGGAGTTTTTCCTAACATTTCTTTTGCTTCTATACCTACTGCTACTATCTTTTTTGTATTTTTATCAATACATGCTACACTTGGTTCATTTAATACTACACCTTTACCTTTTACATATATTAAAATATTAGTTGTTCCTAAATCTATACCAATATCACGCATATTATCACCTTTCATTTAGTAACTTTAGTTTTTCATATTTTAATTTAGTTGATTCTCCTCCATGAATATGCCTAATTTCTATATGACTCTTTAGTATTTCTTCAACCATTAAATATTTATTATAATCTATTTCTATTAATCTATTACTTATATCTTTATGAATAGTACTTTTACTAACTTTAAATATTTTAGCAACTTCTCTAATTGTTTTATTAGTTTTTAATATATAATTAGATACTTCTACTACTCTATTAATAATCTCTTTTTTCATATATTCACCTAATTAATTATATTTAGGTAAATATTTTTATATGTTTTAAATTTCTCCTAATTTCTTATCAAAAAACTCATTAGGATTTACTATATTACCATTTACATATAATTCAAAATGTAGATTATTTTCTGATACTTTTATTAAATCACATTTTCCACTTTTAGCTATTACTTCGTTAGTTTCTACTTTATCTCCAACTTTAACTTTAATATCACTTAAAGATTGATACATGCTTATAATATCATTACTATGTTTAATAGTTACTGTTGTACCTAATAATTCTTTTTCTTTTACTTCTATTACTTCTCCACTTAATATACTAACTACATCAAAACTTTCATCTGATTTATAATTGATTCCTGTGTTTTGAATATAGGTATTTTCATATAGAATTATTGATTTTGTTTGATCTTCATCTTTACCTTTATAATCATAATAATTATTGTCTATGACTACTTTATCAGATGTATATGGTCTTACTATTTTTTCTTCAGTATTTACTACTGGAACATAGCTATCCAATATTACTTTACTTACATAAGTTAAATTATCTTTATCCTTTTCTATATCAATTGAAAAGAATAAACTAACTATTACCAATACTGCAAATATAGTATATAAAGTTGGAACAACAAATGGTTTTAATACTAATTTCTTTTTCATATTTTCACCTCTATTAAGAGTTTTAACAAGAAATTAGTTTTTATACATTTTTTACATAAATTTTGATGCTTCAAATAAGTTATATAAAAAATTAGTTAATAATTCAATCATGCATAATGCAAGTAAAAAATAAAATATTCTTGCTTGAAACACTTTATTTTTTTTAAATATACCATTTATATTAACTGAATCGATTGAAAATATAACTATTACTGATACAAATAAATATAAAAATAATTTAGCACTCATATTACTTTTCCTCGTATTCAGTTATTTGATTAACTCTTCTTATAAATCTTTCATCATCTTGATATTTTGTTTTTATAAAGTTATCTACGATATCTTTGGCTTGAAATAAAAACATTTTTTCATTTAAAGCTATTACGTTAGCCATATTATGAATTTTAGTTGTTTTTGCTTCTTTAGCATTTACTACTCTAGCACATCTTACTCCTTTTACTTTATTACACGCTATAGATATTCCAATACCTGTTCCACAAATAACTATTCCTAAGTCTATTTCTTTATCTCTAATAGCTTCACCTAATTTTATTCCATATATTGGATAATCAGCACTTTCAGGACTATCAGTACCATAGTCTTCTACTTCATATCCTTTCTTGTTTAAATATTTTTTTAATTTTTCTTTTAATTTATAACCTCTATGGTCACTTGCGATTCCTAGTCTCATAATTTCACCTCTATTATGTTGGCATTATACCATAAAATCATACATTTTTGGGAAAAATCCCTGTGAAACGTAAAAAAAAGATAAGACTATTAAGCCTTATCTGTAAAACCATATTTTTGATTGAATTTTTCTACACGACCTGTTTTAGAAGCTCTTGATTGTTTTCCAGTATAAAATGGATGACATTTAGAACAAACTTCTACATTGATTTCTGGTTTTGTTGACATTACTGTAAATGTTTCTCCACAAGCACAAGTAACTTTTGCTTCATGCATTGTTGGATGGATGTCCTTTTTCATGATATCTCTCCTTTCGTATCTAGTATTCTAGATTTTTTAGAGCCTTCTCTTCGCCATGACGTCATTCGCGCCATAGTAATTAAACGCGTAATTAATATATCATGAATTTTAAGATAATGCAAGTTTTTTTATTATTTCATTAGATATATATTTATAGCCTTCTATACTTGGGTGTATATCAGATGGATTGGGAAGAAAATCTTTATTTTTTTTAAAAGATTCATAAAGTGAAATGTATTTACAATTATATTTTTTAGCTAAAGCTTTATATTCATCATCTATATATGCAAATAAATTATCTAAATCTTTTTGATTTGTATTAAATAAAAACGGTATTGGATTATAGTATCCAACTATTACTATTTTTTCTTTGGCATATTTTCTTATTTCTTTTAAACAATTGTCTAGATTGGGAATTATTAACCTAACTTGATCTTTTAATTCTAATAATCTACTTATTTCAAAATTTCTAAAATCTATTCTATGTAGTAAATCATTGGCTCCTATTGATATTGTAACTAAATCTGATTCTCTTAAATCTTTTCTTAATTTTAAATTATAATTTAATTCTTCTTTTATATCATTAGTCTCATAACCACTTTTACCATAATTTTTATAATATGCTAAGTGTTTTTTCTTATTTAGATAGTCTTTTATATAATCATTATATCCATATTCTATTTTACCATATGGATTAATGCCGGCAGATAAAGAATCGCCTATAGCAACATAATATAATTTATCACTTTTACCATAGGTATAAATTTCAAATACTAAAATTATTATAAACATTAATGATATTAATTTAATTAATTTCTTTTTCATATTCACCTCAAAAAAAAGAATAGATACTTCTATTCTTATTTTATTGGTTATATTATTAATTATTCATCTTTTAATGTAATACTTGCTCCAACATCAGTTAGTTTTTCTACGATGTTTTCATATCCTCTAAGTACATGCTCAACATCATTAACTTTTGTTGTTCCTTTAGCAGCTAATGCTGCAAGTATTAAGCAAGCTCCTGCTCTTAAATCAGTAGCTGTTACTTCACAACCAACTAATTCTGATTTACCTGTAACATTTATTTTTCTATTATCTATTTCAATATTTGCTCCCATTTTGTTTAAATATGGTACATTTTGGAATCTATTTTCATAAATAGTTTCTTCTAAAACAGATGTACCATTAGCTTGTGTAAGTAATGATGTTAATGGTTGTTGTAAGTCAGTTGCAAAACCTGGATATCCTTGAGTTTTAACTGTTATTGGTTTTAAATTATCTGTCTTAGATGTAATTATATAATCACTACCTATTTCCATATCAACACCCATTTCTTTCATTTTTAGTGTTAACATTTCAATATGTTCAGGAATTATATTATCTACTTTTAATTTATTACCAGCTAAAGCTCCTAGAATTACATAAGTTCCAGCTTCAATTCTATCTGGAATTACTTCCGTATTACAGCCTTCTAATTTATCTACACCTTGAATTCTAATTTCACTTGTACCTGCTCCAGTAATATTTGCTCCCATTCTGTTTAAGAATACAGCTAAATTAACTACCTCTGGTTCTTTAGCAGCATTTTCGATTACTGTTTCACCACTAGCTTTGACACTTGCTAAAAGTGCATTAATTGTAGCTCCTACACTAGGCATATCTAAATAAATATGTGTTCCAACTAATTTTTCTGCATATATTTTATAATGATTATCTTTTTCTTCTACTGTTGCTCCTAATGCCTTAAAGCTTTTTAATGTTTGGTCTATTGGTCTTGCTCCAATATTACATCCTCCTGGAAAATACATTTCAACATATTTATATTTTCCTAATAAAGCTGCCATAAAATAATATGATGCTCTTAGTTTTGTGGATAATTCTTTAGGTATTTCTTTATTTTCAATTGTAGTTGGATTAATAACAATACTTTCACTAGCACGGCTAACTTTAGCTCCTAAATATTTTAATATTTCGGCTAAAGCATCAGTATCTGTTATATCGGGTACATTACAGATTGTTGATGTTGTATCTGCAAGTAATGCTGCTGGTATTAAAGCAACTGCTGAATTCTTTGCACCACTTATACGAATTGTACCTTCTAATGTCTTCCCACCATTTATTTCTAATACTTTCATATTTTTTGTACCTCCAGTACTTCTAATATATTTTATTGTTTTTATCCTTTTTAGTTCCTATAAATACTATATCATATTTTTTAAATAAAGGCACTAATTATAACAAATATTTTATTCCCAGTATTATTAAAATTATAGCTCCAACCAGATTTGAGATATCCCCAAATGTTGTTGATAACTTTTTCCCAAAACTTAATCCAAGATAAGTAAATAACATACTACAAATAGAAAATATTATACTTGGTAATATAATACTTGTATTTGATGCTAAAAAAGCTATTCCTGTTGAAAAACTATCTATACTTACCGTAAAAGCAAATATAATAACCGAAAATATATTTGTTAATAATTTTACTTGTTCTTCTTTTTTTAAAGATATAATCATTTCTATTCCTAAAACCATAAAGACTATTCCTACTATTATATCAGGATTAATTTTTATAATATCTAGAATTATCTTACCTAAATAATACCCAAAAATTGGCATAAAAAAGTGAAATATCCCAACTATTAATCCCATCAACCTTTCTATTCTTTTATTTAAATTTAAAGTACCATAAATTATAGCCAATGAAAAAGCATCCATACTTAGACTTATAGCTAATATTATTATTAATATTATAGGCATAGAAAAACCTCCTACTTAAAGGTATGTAAGAGGTTATAATTTTATCATCTTTCTTTTTTCATAAATCACTGGTTCTAATCCTAATTGTTTTGCTATAAAACTATTTTCATCTAACATATAGTTTAATTCCTCTAATTTATGAGCATCTGTTCCTATAGTTATTTCTTTTTTTATACCTGAGTACATAGCTAATTTCTCTAAATTAGGAAAAGATATATATAAATCATCTGTTCTTCTTGATGCTGATGTATTTAATTCTATTATTTTATTATTTTCTTTTATCATTTCAAATATTTCTTTAATTATTTCTTTGTCACTATAATCTTGTTTATAGTATCTATTTATATAATCAATATGTCCAAAAACATCTACTTGATTAGCTTCTACCATTTTTAATACTTCTTTATAATACTCAATTGAGCCTTTTCTTTTTTCTTCCTCTGTTTTAGCTTTTCTATCTATTTTATGAATACTTCCCATTATGTAGTCTAAATCTAATTCTTTTAAACTTTCTACTTTATTAGGATATAAATGTGGAGAAGATATTTCTACTCCTTTTAATAATTTAATTTTTCCTTTATATTTTTCATTTAATTCATCTATTTCTAAATTACGTATTTTAAACTTAGTTAATACATAGATAGATGCCTCACAGTTAAATTCAATGTGATCACATATACCAGCATAATATATGTTAGAATCTATTAATTCTTTTACTATATCTTCAAGTTCTGTTTTACAATCCCATGAATATTTTGAATGAATATGCATATTAGTATTTTTCATGTAATCACTTCCTCTTAATTAGTATATATTTATTTAAAAAATTTGTCTATTAGTTCAGATACAAAAAATTTATATTCTACTTCATCTTTTTCTTCAGTTTCTTCTGCATCTAATAAGCATAATGGTGGAAATAAAACACACCACCAATTATTCCCTTTTCCCTCTCCTAAAGTAACTACTAGTGATTCATAATTACCACTCTTATATTTAATGCCCCTATATTCTTTTTCAGGAAAATAGTTCATACCATAGTTTATGTTAAAAGACTGATTTATATTATTCTTATTTAATGTATCTAGAACTGTTTTATTATATTTTGTTAAATTATTATTAATAATATTTCTTGTTTCATTAATACTACTACTTTTACTTATATCATTAAATATATCTTTTTCAACATCATTTTTTACTAGCATTTTAATATCTTGATCCATATCAGTATTACTACTAGCTATTACTCTAAAACGTATAGCTTGATCTGGTATTAAAATTTCACTAGACTTTTTATTAAATGTCAATAATGCTATTAAAACTAAACTTATTACCAATACTTTTTTCATTTTATCACCTGTTTAATTATGATAATATTATTTTTCATTTATACAATTTATAAGTTCTTTTGTTGATTTTACACTACACTACGTGCTAAAATGATAATAGGTGATAATATGAAGATATTTAAAAACCCAATCTTCATGTTTATTCTCGGTGTCTTTGTTTCTAGTGGGTTTATAGTTTTTGCTGAATATATAGCTTGTAAGTAAGAAGGTATTCCTTCTTTTTTTTATAAAAAAAATATTGACCTTAGTCAATATTTAAATTAGATATAAATATCATTCTATCTCTTCCTTGAAGATCCTTTTTAGCAACAATATTTGCTTCAGGAAAATTAATTCTAGCTAATTTTTCTACATCCATTCTTAATGTATCGCCAATTTCAAAAGCTATTAAATAATAATCTTTTACTTTTGTCTTTGCTGATTCTAATATTTGTTTATAGTAATCAAGTCCATCAATGCCACCATATAAGGCTAGATGTGGCTCATTATCTCTTACTATATCTTCTATTTCTTCATCTGTTTTAATATATGGTGGGTTAGAGATAATAATATTATATTTATCTGTTAGACCATTTAACATATCATTTTCTATAATGTTAACATTAGCATCTAGATTAGTAGCATTTTTTCTAGCTACTTCTAAAGCCTTAGGACTTATATCTACTAATGTTACATCAGATTTAGGTAATTTCTTTTTTAAAGTTATTCCAATGCAACCAGAGCCTGTACCTAAATCAATGATAGACAAATCATAAGGATTAAAATAATTATTTATATAATATAAAGTATTTTCTACTAATTCTTCTGTTTCAAAACGAGGAATTAAAACATTTTTATTTACTTCAAAAATATTACCGTAGAAGTTAACGTTTCCTATTACATATTGGATAGGATTTTTTACTTTTACTAAATCTACTTTCTTTTTATATTCTTCTTCTATTTCTTTTGAAACTTGTGTTTGTAAATAGTTTAATAATTCTAAAGAGTTTATATTTAATAAATCAGCAAGTAACATTTTAGCATGATCTGAATGAATTTTACTTTTTCCATATATTATTAATTCTTCTACAGTCATAAGATTACCTTCCTATTAAATTTAATATTTGTCTATCTCTTTTATTTTCTTTATTTATTTTTTTACTTAGTGTCTTTATATTCTTAGTAGCAGCATGTTTTGTTGATTTACTACATTTAGGACACTTTATTTTTTTATCTAATATTATATAAGTATCATTTAAGTTTTCAAGTATATCTGTTCTTACTTGAACCTTACCACAATTTAAGCAAATTGTGTAGGCTTTATTCACTTTCTTCACCTTTAAGCTTTAATTTAATATCTTCAGTGATTAAAGCTTCAATTATATCATCTAATGCTCCATCCATTACTCTGTCTAAGTTGTTTGTAGTATAACCAATTCTATGATCAGTTACTCTGTTTTGTGGATAGTTATATGTTCTTATTTTTTCAGCTCTATCTCCAGTACCAATTTTACCTTTTCTTTCACTACCTAGTTTTTCATCTTGTTCACGTTGTTTTGCTTCAAAAAGTCTAGCTCTTAATACTTTCATAGCTTGTTCTTTATTTTGAATTTGACTACGTTCATTTTGACAAGTAACAACTGTATTTGTAGGTAAGTGCGTAATACGTACAGCAGATGGAGTGGTATTAACTCCTTGTCCACCATGTCCACTAGCACAGTATACGTCTATTCTTAAATCATTAGGATTAATTTCAATTGATACATCTTCTACTTCTGGCATAACAAGTACTGTAGCAGTAGAAGTTTGAATTCTTCCTTGAGATTCAGTTTCAGGAACTCTTTGTACACGATGAGAACCACTTTCATATTTTAATTTAGAATATGCCCCATCACCTTTAACCATGAATTCAATTTGAGAGAATCCTCCAGCTGTTCCTTCTTCTAAGTCGATTATTTCTGTCTTATATCCTTGTTTTTCAGCATATCTTGAATACATTCTATATAAGTCTCCAGCAAAGATATTAGCTTCATCTCCACCAGCAGCTCCTCTAATTTCAACGATAACGTTTTTACCATCGTTAGGATCTTTTGGAATTAATAAAACTTCTAATCTTTCTTCTAATTTTTCTTTTTCTTCTTCTAACGTAACTAATTCTTCTTTAGCTAATTCTCCCATATCTGGATCTTTAACCATTTCTTTATCATCAGCTATATTCTTTAAAACTGTTTTATAACGTTCATAAGTAGTTACTGTTTCTTCAAGATCACTAGATTCTTTAGATAAGCTTTTCATTTTTTCCATATCACTATATATTTCAGGATTAGACAACTCTTCTTGTAGTTTTCTATATCTTTCTTCTATAGCATTTAATCTTTCTATCATAAAATCATTCCTTTTTTATATTATAATCTCGTCAATGCATGTGTATTATATCATACTTTTTGTTGCTTGCAAAGATGTTATTATGATAACTCCAATTATATCTTCTACACTTGATCCTCTTGATAAATCATTTACTGGATAATTTAATCCTTGAGTAAGTGGACCATAGGCTTTAAATCCACCAAATCTTTCTAATAATTTATAGCCAATATTACCACTATTTAAATCTGGAAATATTAATATATTAGCTTCTCCTTTTAAAGGACTACTTGGACATTTAATATTAGCTACTTCTGGAATTATCGCACTATCTAACTGTAATTCACCGTCTATTAAATAATTAGGATTATTATTTTTAGCTATTTCAGATGCCTTTTTAACTTTTTCCACCATTTCATGTGAACTACTTCCATAAGTTGAATAAGATAAATAAGCTACTTTTGGGTTATCCCCAACTAATTGTTCATAACTCTTTATAGAATCACTTCCAATAATAGCTAACTCTTCACTACTTGGATTTTGATTTAAACCACAATCAGCAAATAACAAAATGTTATCTTCTTTTTCCATGATAAAGAATGATGATACTAAGTCAGTTTTTCCTTTTATTAACTGTAAAGCTGGTCTTAAAGTATCACTAGTAGAATGACATGTTCCACTTACTATACCATCTGCTTTTTTATCTAATACTAATAAACAAGCTAAATACATATAATTATTTTCTATTAAATTCTTAGCTTCTTCTTTACTTAATCCTTTTTCTTTTCTTAAGTTATATAATTTTTCAATATAATATTCAGTATTTTCTTTTGGATTAACCCATTCTGCTTTTTCTAAAATTGGATACCTATTTATAACTTCTTCTTTGTTACCAATTAACACAATATCTACTAAGTCATTTTCTAATACATAACTAGCTGATGTTAATATTCTTTCATCGTTTCCTTCTGGTAAAATTATTTTCTTTTTTGGATATTTTTTTACTTCTTCTAAAAGTTTCATATAATCACCTACCAAAATTATATCATAAAACAAAAAAAATAATGAGTTAAACTCATTATTTATTATTCAGAATCCATTTCATCTTCGTCAAGTACTACTAGGTCTTTTAAATCATCGTCATCATCATCTAAATCAGATTCATCATCATCATTAGCTATACTATCATAGTCAGAAGTTTCTTCTTCAACTTCTTCCTCTTCTTCTTCCTCTTCTTCTTCCTCTTCTTCAACTTTAATTACTTTATCAGATGTATATCTACTTCTTAAATCCCATTTTCCATCTTCTAATAATATAAATCTTTTATCAGTAGTTAAAGATGTGTAATAATCCCCTATTTTTTGATCAAATGTAGAAGTTGGTAATTCTAATAAATTAATAATTTTATTAAATAAATCAGCTGTATTTTGTTTACCTTTTTCTTCTAATAATAAATTAGTTATATCTTTATGTGATAATAATTCTAATTCATCTTTAGTCATTTTTTTTATACTCATAAAATTCCTCCAAAAATCAATTAAATTTATGTCAATAAAACTTATACCATTATTCTTATTAAAATGCAATACTAATATTTACATTTTTTCTGGTAAATCAATTGCTAATGTATCTAAAAGTAATTTATTTATATTATAAACTAGTTTAGATAAAGCTAGATATGATTCTTTTAAACTTTCATTTTCTAAGCTTAAAATATGATTATTAGCATAGAATCTATTATATGAACTAGTTAATCTATATAAGTAATCACTTATACCATTTAATGATTTATCAGATAATGCTTTAGTTAATACCGTAGGCATTTCTAAAATAGTTTTTAATACATCTTTAAATGCTTCATCGTTAGATATTTCTTTTATTTTTAAATTAGTTGTATCTACATTAGCTTTTTCTAAAAGAGAATTAATTCTTACTGTTGAATATAAGATATATGGTCCTGTTTTTCCTTCTAGATCGGCAAATTTACTTGTATCAAATATAAAGTCTTTACTTCTATCTGGTAATAAATCTGCATATTTTAAAGCAGCTATAGCTATTTGTTCACTTGTTTTTTCTCTATTTTCTTCTGCTACTAAGTCAACACTAATTTTAGATGCTGTTAGCTCTTTAACCATATTCATTAAATCAACAAGATTCATTACTCCACCAGCACGTGTCTTAAATGGTTTTCCATCAGTGCCATTCATTGTACCAAATCCAAAGAATTTAAGTTCAGTATCAGGATTTACTAATTCTCCTTTTCTAGCTACACGGAATACTTGTTTAAAATATAATTCTTGTCTATTATCCGTGAAATACCATATTTCATCAGGATTAAATCTCTTCATTCTTGATAAAATAGTTGCAAGTTCACGAGTTTGATAAACTGTTCCTCCATTGGCTTTTAATACTACTAATGGTGGCATTGGTTCTTGATCTGTATCTTCTTTAACATCAACAACCATAGCGCCTTCGCTTTCATATAATAAATTTTTTTTCTTTAATAAATCGATTGTTTCTGGAATATATGGATAACAATCTGTTTCCCCTTCATATAAATCAAATGATGTATTTAATCTATCATAAATTCCTTTAATATCTTTAATAGATAATTCTTTTATTTTATTCCATAATTTGACATATCGCTCATTGCCTTGCTCTATTTCAATAGTTATTTTTCTTACTTCTTCCATAATAGCTTCATCTTCCTTAGCTTTTGTTGAAGCTACAGGATAAATTTCCTGTAAGTCAGATACTGTTATAGGAAGTGGATCACCGCTACCAGAAAAATCTTCTTTAAAATAATCTAAATCTGGGTATCTTTGTTTCATTTCATAAATAACCATTCCTGATTGACGCCCAATATCTCCAAAGTGAACATCAGCAGTTACTTCTAATCCAAGTAAAACAGCTAATCTTTTAACAGCTTCACCAATATCAGCACTACGTAAGTGTCCTACATGTAGTGTTTTGGCAATGTTTGCTCCACCATAATCCATGAATATTTTTCTTTTCTCTTCTTTATCAATATTATTATTAATATCAGATAAAATATTATTCATATTTTCAATATAGAATTTATCACTAAAGCTAATATTAACAAATCCACCAGCTACATTAACATTAACAAAGTTATCATCTTTATCTAATTCATCTTTAATTTTATTAGCTATTTCCATTGGACTAGTGTGATAAACTTTAGCTAAAGCAAATCCATTATTTACTTGGTATTCACCTAATTCTTTTCTACTAGATGGAACTAAAATAACTTTATCTACTTCATATCCAGCATCAGTTATATGTTTTTTTATTAATTCTTCTACTTGTTTAATAATACTCATTTTATTCACCCATTTCTATTTCATATATTATTTCTTCTTTACTATCTAAGATAGTATATTTCATAGTTAATTTATTATTAGTTAAATCAAAAGTATTAGTCTTTATTTTTAATCTAATTGAACCATTTTCTTTATTTAAAAATACTTCGCCATTTGTTTCTTTAGAAGTATCTAAATCTAGTATTATTTTATAGTCAATATTTTCTTTACTTAAAATATGTTTATTTAAATCAATAGTTATTTTACTTCGTAATTTATTAGTTTCATAAAACTCTATTAAATTTTCTTTTTTATCATAACTACCTAATAGATTATATTCATCTTTTATATCATTGGTTATTAATAAAATATGAAATTTTTCTTTTTTCATAATATCACCGAATTTCTACGTTAGATTATAACACATAATTATTAAAATTCAAATCTATTTTTTATAATACATATTTATTTTAAATTTTTTCATAATAAGATTAGGTGAATTGTATGAGAAAGTTTATTAAAATATTCTTGTTTATTACTATACTAATTATTGTTGGTTTTACTTTTTTAATTACATATATTAAAATGAGTCCTAAATTAGAAATAAAATCTGCTAATGCTTTTTTAATGTATGATAACAATAATAATTTATTCTTTCAAGGAAGTGGTTCACAAGAATGGGTTAGTTTAGATAATATTAGTAATTATGTTAGAATCGCTACTATTAATACAGAAGATAAAAATTTTTATAAACACTTTGGATTTGATCCTTTAAGAATAGTTAAAGCTATATATGTTAATATTAGTTCTAAATCTACTAAACAAGGAGCCTCCACTATTACGCAACAATATGCTAAGAATTTATTTTTAGCTTTTGATAAAACTTGGGAAAGAAAAATTAAAGAAATGTGGCTTACTTTAAAATTAGAGGTTGGATATAGTAAAAATGAAATATTAGAAGGATACCTAAATACTATTAATTATGGACATGGAATGTATGGAATAGAAAATGCCAGCCATTTTTATTTTGATAAGGATAGTTGTGATTTAACTTTAGCAGAAGCAGCTATGCTTGTTGGAATACCAAAATCCCCTAGTAATTATTCACCACTTGTAAATTACGATATTGCGAAGAAAAGGCAAGAACATATTCTTTATAATCTATATAAGAATAAAAAAATAAGTTATGATGAATATAATAATGCATTAAGTGAAGAAATAAAAATTATTGGTAAACAGGATAAAATTAATCTATCTACTGTTATGTATTATCAAGATGCAGTTATGAGGGAACTAAAAACTATTAATAGTATTCCTGAAACATATCTAACCACAGGTGGAATTAGAATATATACTAATTTAGATATGAATAGTCAAAACATTTTAGAAAATAGTATTAAAAACAATCTAGATACTTCTAAGAACTTGCAGGTAGCTAGTGTTATGATGGAGCCTACTACTGGTAAAATAATAGCTCTAGCTGGTGGAAGAGATTATAATACTAGTCAATATAATCGTGCTTATCAATCAGAAAGACAAGTGGGTTCTACTATGAAACCATTTTTATATTACGCTGCTTTAGAAAATGGTTTTACTGCTTCTACTACTTTTAAAAGTGAAGAAACTACTTTTACTTTCTCAAATAATAAAACATATTCTCCACAAAACAGTGGAAAACTTTATGGTAATAGACCTATTTCTTTAGCTACAGCTATTAGTTATTCTGATAATATATATGCCGTTAAAACTCATATGTTTTTAGGAGAAGATGCTTTAGTTGATATAGCTCGACGTGTTGGTATAACTGCTAAACTTGATCCCGTTCCATCTTTGCCTCTAGGTACTGCTAGTATTAATATAATTGAAATGGCTGCTGGTTATTCAGCACTAGCCAATCAAGGCTATAAAGTTAATGGTTATTTAATTTCTAAAGTAGAAGATTTAAATGGACGTGTTTTATATGAAAAGAAGTTAAAAAAAGAAAATATACTAAATAAAAGCTTAACTTATATTCTAAGTGATTTACTTACTACTACATATGATTCTAATTTTATTGATTATAACTATCCTACTGCTATTGGAATAAGTGCTAAAATTAAGCATAAACTTGCTTTAAAAAGCGGTACTACTGATACTGATCACTGGAGCATTGGTTATAATAAAGAATTAGTTACAGCTGTCTGGATTGGTTATGATGATAATACTCCTCTTGAAGTTTCTGATTATAAATATTCTCGATATATCTGGGTAGATTGTATGGAAAATTATCTAAAAGATCATGAAGATAGTTGGTATAAACAACCAAATAATGTTGTTGGAGTATTAGTCAATCCTATTACTGGAAAACCAGCTAATGAATATGATGAAAAGAAAAGAATTATGTATTATGTTAGGGGAACAGAACCAAGTAATACTGATCCTGTATTTGATGAAATTATGGATAATAATAAAACAACTTTAGAATAGTTTTTTATTTGTATTATTACTTTCTTTATGATAAAATGAATATAATAAGAAGGTGAATATAAATGAATATGTTAATATACTATTTAATAGTTGGATTAGTTGCGTTATTAGTTATATTTATTATGTTTGAAATTAATAATTATAATAAATTTCAAATACTGAACACGAAGATTAGTGAAGCTTTTAATAGTATGGATATTTTATTTGAAAAGAAAGCAAATTTACTTGAAAGGGCTGTTAATGTTATTAAAGAAAATAACGAGCAATATAAAGAAGAAATTATGTTAGATAATCTTACAAAAATTAAGAATCAAACTATTAGTAGATTTGAACTTAATCATGAATTAATGCTTGGTTTTAGAGATTATAAGAGTTTACTTGATCTTGATACTAATCTTTCTAATTTAGATGCATTAAAAGGTATTAATGAAGAATTATTAAATATTGATAACGATTTAAATGCAAGTAAGAAATATTATAATGATAATGTAGTATTATTTAATAATTTAGTTAAATGTTTCCCATCTAATATTGTAGCTAAAATTAATAAATATAAAGTACTGGATTTCTTTAAAGAAGAAAAAATTGAAACACTAGAAATATTAAAAGAAAATAAGAACCAAGAATAATCTTGGTTCTATTTTATTTGCCAATCTATTGCTTTTAAATTATTTTTTATTAAAAATTTATTTGTTTTAGAAAATGGTTTACTACCAAAAAATCCATTTCTAGCACTAAATGGTGATGGATGAGCTGACTCTATAACATAATGATTTTTATTTGTTATTAAAGCTTTCTTGCTTCTTGCAAAATTACCCCATAATATAAAAACTACTGGGGTATTTTTTTCATTTAATTTTCTAATTACTTCATCTGTAAATTTTTCCCAACCTAAATCTTTATGAGATGCAGGTTTATCCTTTTCAACTGTTAAAACTGTGTTTAATAATAGAACTCCTTCTTCACTCCACTTTACTAAACTACCAGTTTTAGGAATAGTACATCCTAAATCATCGTTAAGTTCTTTAAAAATATTTTTTAAAGATGGTGGTTGGGCTACCCCAACTTTTACAGAAAAAGATAAGCCTTCAGCTTGATTTTCTCCATGATATGGATCTTGACCTAGAATAACTACTTTAGTTTCTTCATATGAAGTATTTTTAAAGGCTTTAAATATTTCTGATTGTTTTGGGTAAATTATTTTTTCTTGATATTGTTTTTTTATATATTCAATTAATTTTTTAAAATAATCTTTATTCATTTCTTCTTTTAAGATTATATCCCAATCATTACCTAGCATAAAATCACCTATTTAATTATACTACATTGCTTTTTTATAATCAAATATGATTTGTCTTCGCATTTTTAGTAACGAATACATGTTAGTTATAGCCAATATTTCTACCAAAACATCTACTATTTCCCATAAATAGCTTGATTTTAATAGACTTCCAATATATAAAAAAATAATAGTTAAAATTTTTAGTAGACATATTACTTTTTTGGATTTACACAAATATTTTACACTACTTTCTCCATAGTAATAACCTGCTATTATTGTTGAATATGCAAGAAAGATTATTGCTAATATTAAAACTATGCTACCATATTTTCCTAAGTGGTAATTTAGAGCATACTGCATGAGTTCAATTCCATTTATATCATTAATAATTAAATTTTGATAATTAGACGTTATAATTATTAATGCTGTTGACGTACAAATAATAAATACTGTAAAGTATATCCCTATAATTTGTAATAGTCCAAATTCAACTTTATTTTCAGCACATGTAGTTGAAGTTGCTATTGAAGATGTTCCTAATCCTGCTTCTGTTGAAAATACTCCCCTTATTATTCCTATTATTAAACAAGGTATAAATGATGCTGTTATACTTTTTAAATTGAATGCACTTGTGATAATATTAAAAAAAACATTTGGTATTAATGCTATATTTTTAATAATTATAATTAAACTCAAAGTAATATAACCAATACCAATTATTGGTACTATTTTACTGGTAATATTTATAATACTCTTTAATCCTTTTGAAATTGATAGATATGATATTATTACCAAAACAATAGCTACTATTGTTATATTTATATGGCAATAACTACTTACTGATATAACTATAGTATTTGCCTGAATTGTCATAAACCCTACTATATATGCTATAACTATAAAACATGCATAAAGAATAGCTAATTTCTTTTTCTTCAAGCCATATTCTATATAATAAAAAGGTCCACCTCTATAACCATTTTCATCACGAATTTGATATTTTGATGCTAAATAACTTTCACAAAAAGAATTTACGCTACATATTATACCAGTTATCCAGATCCAAAATATAGTGCCTATTCCTCCTGAATATATTGCTAGTGCCACACCCGCTATTGATCCTACCCCTATTCTCGCAGCTAGTGACATCATTAAGCTTTTAAATGGAGATATCGAATTGTTTTCCACTTTATTAAAACCTCTAATAATCTTTTTCCACTTTGTTTGTGGAAAATTTAATTTAATACTAAAATATACTCCTCCACCTAATAATAAAATTATTGATACAAATGTTAATAATCTAGTTATAATTAGCATTTAATCACCTATTTAATCTTATGAATAAATAAAAAAAGTATCATTATTTATGATACTTTTCATTATTTAATATTTTATAACTTCTAAAGATTTGTTCTAATAAAAGAATTCTAAACAATTGATGTGGAAAAGTCATTTTTGAAAAAGATAATTTAAAATTTGATTTAGCTTTTATCTCTTCATGCATTCCATATGAACCACCAATTATAAAAGTTATATCACTATTAGAAATAAAAGTTTTATCAATCTTATCTGCTAATTCTGGAGAAGTTAACTGTTTACCTTCTATTTCTAAAGAAATTACATAATCACGTGGACTTATATGTTTTAAAATATTATTTTTTTCTTCAAGAAGAGCTTGTTTCATATCATCAATTTTTGAATCTTCTACTTCTATTAATTCAATTTTTGTATATTTAGATAATCTTTTTAAATACTCAGCTTGAGCATCACATAAATACTTTTCTTTTAATTTTCCTACAGTTATTATTTTTATCATATTAAACCTCTATTTCATCTAAAGATTCATATTGTTTTGCTATTATTACTTTTTTTTCTAAATTATTTTCTTCTAACATTTCTTTAGTAGTATTATAAGCAAGTTCTTCGGTATTATTATTTTCACTAATATGAGCAAGTACTATTGTACTTGTTCTATCACCAATTATTTCTCTTAAGTAACCAGCAGTTGTCGTATTAGATAAATGTCCATGATCACTAATAACACGTTGTTTTAATATGTAAGGATATGGGCCTTCCATAAGCATTTCTTCATCATGATTACTTTCTATTATATAAACATTTTTATTCTTCATTTTAGGAAGATATTTTCTATTTATGTAACCAGTATCAGTTATATATACTAGATTTCTATCATTATTTTCTATTATAAAACCAACACCTTCTACATCATGTGATATTCTTATTAATTCAATTTTTAAATCATCAATGTATAAAGGATTGGTATAATAATTTATATTTTCGTAAGGAATTTTCAATTTTATTTCATCAAGCATTTCTTCTAATATAAATACTTTTAAACCTGTTTTTTTAACAAGAGAAGATAATCCTTTAATATGGTCACTATGTGTATGCGTAATAAGTATGGCATCTAAATCTTTAGGAGTTACATTTATTTTTTCTAATTCACTAGCCAAGTATTGATATGTAACTCCACAATCGATTAATAAGTTAATTTTATCAGTTCTAATAAGTGTTGAATTACCTTTAGAACCACTAGCTAAAACTTTTACTTTCATTATTTATAAATATTGAATGGGTTAAATGGTGAACCTCCACGATAAGGATAACCTCTATATATTGCAAAGTGTAAGTGTACTCCTGTTGCAAATCCTGATATACCCATTGTACCAATTTTATCTCCTGCCATTACTACATCGCCAACTTGTTTATTACGTGAAGCTAAATGCGCATACATTGTATAATAATCATTCTCATGTTTTATAACTATATAGTTACCATTTGTTCCTGTATAACCAGATTGTATAACTCTACCATTATTGGCTGCTTTTATTGGTGATCCATATCCAGGGCCAGTTATATCAATACCTTCATGAAGTTTACCCCAACGCCATCCAAAACCACTACTAATACTGTAAGGTGTAGCTGTAGGCCAAACCCAACTTCCTAAACCAACTGGTACATCCCAGTTCATACCACTACCGCCACCATATGAGTATTGTTTAGTACCACGGATTACTACTTTACTTACTGCTGGAATGAGTGTAGTAGATGTAGTGTTAAGTGTATTAGTGATTTCACCATTAGTTACTTCTTGATGCTGTGTTACTAATGCCAAACCATCTGATCCTTCATCCTCTACCTTTTCATATCCAACATATTGAGTATCATCATTTTTATATACTGTTTCTTTACCTACTGTTTTTTCTTCTACTACTGTCTTAATCTCAATTAAATCAAATTGAGGTGTGATTAATCCAAGATTTACTTCTTGACCAGTAAATAATAAATCAGATGCGGATGTAAATTGATTATTTGCAATTAAGAATTCTTCTACAGATAACTTATTATTATTAGCAATTGTAGTTATTGTATCACCAGATTGAACTACATATTTTTCTTGATCTTTTGTTGTTCCAAATAATAATAATTTTGTTAACTCTGTTGCATCAGTAAAAATATTATCACCAACTGGTATTCTACCTTTTGTAACAGTAATATTATTGTTAATATAAAGGTTATCAATATATGAACCTGTATCATTTCCTTCTAATTTCTTTTGGGTATCATTAATATATGATTCATACTTATCTTCATCTACAAAGGCAGTTATAGTTGTTTTTACAGCATCTTCAAAAACGTTTTTATCAAGTACATAAAATGTTAAATCTTCCTTTTTTTCAGCACCTGATTCTGTCTTTTTTTCTAATCCTTCAATAAATATTTTATATCCATCAATTGTAAATGATGAAGTTCCTTTGATTTTCTCTATTTTTTTATAAATATCTTCTACATTAGCTATTTTTGTATCATAAGTAATTTCTTTTACAATCTTTAAATCACTTGGTGCATATACTTTATCTACGTTATATTTGTTTTTTAAAGCATGTTGTCTTATATCAATATATTCTTCTAGCTTTTTTTTTGATTCAATTACACCTAATGTCTCACCTGCTAAATATACTTTATATAACTCTCTTGGATTATTTCCAAAGTTATTAATACCTATTATTTTAGCATATGTTGAATATGGATGCATTCCAACCACTACAACTAAACATGATATTATAAATACTATAAATGATATAAAAATACTTTTTTTATCCATTATTTTCACCTATATTACCTTCATTATTACTAAAGTTTAAGAACGTACTGGTACTTTTCTTGAATAATAAGTTAATCATACCTGTAGGTCCATTACGGTGTTTTCCAATAATTAATTCACTTAAACTTGGATCAACTGCTTCTCCCCCACCTTTAGGTGCTTGATAATAGTCATCTCTATAAAGTAAAGCTACTATATCAGCATCTTGTTCGATTGATCCAGATTCTCTTAAGTCACTCATCTTTGGACGTTTATCTTCACGTGATTCAACACCACGAGATAACTGAGCTAAGGCTATTACTGGCACTTTTAATTCCATTGCCATTTTCTTTAAGTTACGTGAAATATCAGTAATTTCTGCTTGACGGTTATTACCATAATTTCCACCCATTGTTAATAATTGTAAGTGGTCAATTATAATTAAATCTAGTCCTTCTTCAGATGTTGCTAGCCTTCTACATTTAGATTTAACATCTCCTACTGTGACACCAGCATCATCACAAATATATAATTTAGCTCCTGCTAGCTGGCTTTTAGCTTCAGTAACTCTACGCCAATCATCATTTAATAAATTACCACTTGTTAGTTTTTGACCTTCTATTTGACCAAGTGATGAAATAATACGATTAGCTAATTGTTCAGCACCCATTTCTAGCGAGAATATAGCCACCGTTTTATTAGTACGAGTTGCTACATGTGTTGCTAAATTTAATGCAAATGCAGTTTTTCCCATGGCTGGACGAGCAGCTAAAATAATTAATTGATTTTCATGTAGTCCACTTGTTAATTTATCGAATTCATACCAACCAGTTGGTACTCCAGTAATTTCTCCTTTATTCTTTGATAAAAATTCAAGGTTGGTTTGTACTTCGTCTAATACATCTTGAATTTTTTTAAATTCAGATGATCTTCTATTTTTAATTATTCCAACTATTTTACTTTCTACTTGATCTAATATTTCAGATACCTCACCATTATGCTCATATGCTAGTGTTGAAATATCAGCAGAAGTTTCAATTACATTTCTTAACATATAATTGTCTTCTACTATTTGGATATATGAATCAATATTAGCAGCATTTGGTACAATACTTAATAAGTCAGCTATGTATTCCATACCACCAACTTCGTTTAATTTATTCTTATTATTTAATTCGCTTGTAATAGTTGTTAAATCTACTGGATCTTTTCTATCATGTATATCAACTATTGCTTGGAATATAATTTGATGTTTTTCTTGATAAAATGATTTAGCAAATAATTTTTCGCAAGCTTTTTCAACAGCTCCTGGGGATAACATCATTGACCCTAAAACTGATTGTTCAGCTACTAAATCATTAGGTATTTGTTTCATTGCCATATTAAGCACCACCTATCTATTTTACTAATTGTACTTTTACCTCTGCTTTGATATCTTTATAAAGATTTATCTCTACTTTATGAAATCCTAAAGATTGAAGTGATGTAGTTAAATTCATTTCTCTTTTATCTACCTTATAACCTTTCTTTAGTAATTCCTCTTTTATTTGTTTTGGACTAATACTTCCAAAAACTCTATCATGGTCTCCTGTTTTTACTTTAAAAACAAGTGTTAATTTTTCTAAATTAGCTTTTACTTTATTAGCTTCTTCTCTTAATTTATTATCTTCTTCTAATTTCTTAGCATTTTCTTTTTTTAGATTTTGCATATTTTTTTCAGTTAAAGCTACTGCATAACCATTTTTAATTAAATAGTTTTCTGCATAACCATCTTTTACTTCTTTAATATCGCCTTTTTTAGCTGTCTTTTTTAAGTCTTTAACGAATACAACTTTCATATTATTCCTCCTCGTTTAAAACTTTTTTTAACTCGCTTTCTGTCTCACTTAAGGACATATCAGTAATGTGGCAAGCTGCATTACATATATCGCCGCCTCCACCTAGTTTTTCAGTTATAATACCAACATTAATATTTCCTTCGCTTCTAGCACTAATTCCTACTCCACCATCTTGTCTTTTTCCAATAACAAATGATGCATCAATATCATTAAAATTCATAAGAGTATTAGCTATTTTTGCTAGTTCTTCTTTTTTATAAAGATCAGAATTTTCAGCTACTGCTAGAGCTAAATTATCATTAATAATCTCAGTATTTACAATAACTTTGTTTCTTATTATATAATCTTTGAGTTCTTCTTTCAAGTAATATTGAACTTTTTTAGGATTTGCTCCATAAGCTACTAAAGAATATGCTTCATAGAAAGTATCTGCACTAGCTTTTTTAGTAAAATTACTAGTATCTAACACTATTCCCGATAAAAGAATAGTTGCTTCTTCTTCAGTTATTTCTACACCATATTCTCTAATTAAAAATGTAACCATTTCACAGGCACTTGAAATATTATCATTTATTACATTTATACCATTAATAGTTTGTTCTGTTTCTTGATGGTGATCTATTACTATAATATTATTAAAATAGTGAAGAATTTTATCATTTTGAATTAAATTAGCTTTATTGGTATCTACTACTATAAGAATACTGTGTTTTTTATATAAATTTGGAATCTTTTCACTTTTGATAAAATTATAATCAGTGCTTGTTTCATCAATTATTTTAGTAACGCCTAATTCATTTTCTGTATCATCATTTATTATGTAGCATTCTTTTTTATATTTTTTAGCAATAGCATAGATACCAATGCATGCTCCTATTGCATCTAAATCTAAATTTTTATGTCCTGTAACAAAAATGTTATCACTTTTTTTAATTATTCTTTTTATTCTTTTTTCTATTTTCATACACTTCACCATATATATAATTATACTACAAAATAGGTAATAAAAAAAGATGATAATTACTTATCATCTTACTTTGTATATGGTAATAAACCAATAGCACGAGCTCTTTTAATTTGATGAGCTATATGTCTTTGATGTAATGCACAAGCTCCTGTTATACGTCTTGGTAAAATTTTACCTTTATCATTGATATATCTCTTTAAAGTTTCTACATCTTTGTAGTCGATATTTTTACCTGTACACATGTAACAAACTTTTCTTTTTTTCTTGAAAAATTCTGCCATCTTATAATCCTCCTTTTTTAGAATGGTAATTCATCATCACTTATCTCAATAGAAGATCCGAAGTCAGCAAATGGATCACTTGATACATCAGTAGTTTCTTTAGCTGGTTCTCCTGCAAAGTCATATGGAGTAGTGCTATCACCAAATGATTGACTACTTGCTCCCTTACTTCCTAAAAATTGAACGTTATCAGCTACTACTTCAGTAACATAAACTTTCTTTCCATCTTGTCCATCATAGTTTCTAGTTTGAATTCTACCTTCAATTGCTACTTGACTACCTTTAGTTAAATAGTTTTTACAATTTTCAGCTTGTTTTCTCCAAACTACGATATTAATAAAATCTGCTTCTCTTTCTCCATTTTGATTAGTGAAGTTTCTGTCAACAGCTACACTAAATGATGCTGTTGCTACATTACTACTTGTATAACGTAGTTCTGGGTCTCTAGTTAATCTTCCTATTAAAATAACTTTATTCATAATTAACCTCTCTTATTCTTCTACTTTTACTACTAAATGACGAATAATATCTTCGCTAATTAAAGCTAGACGATCGAATTCTCTTGTTGCTTCGTCTGTTTCTGATTCAATAGTAAATAAGAAGTAATAACCTGTTTTGTATTTGTTCATTTCATATGCTAATTCTTTTTGTCCCATTTCTTTAACGTCAAGAACTTTAGCATTTTTAGCTGTTAATACGTTTTTCATATCTTCAGCGATTTTCTTAATAGAAGCTTCTTCTAAATCAGGTCTTACGATGAACATAATTTCATACTTTCTCATTTTCTACACCTCCTTTTGGTCAATTGGCTATTTCTAGCAAGGAGTATAATTAAATACTCGCCTAGTAATATACCAAAAAAAAGCCATTTTGTAAATGGTTTTTATTGTTTTTCATATACTTTTGGATTATCAAAATCACTATTAATACTAGTTTTTCCTATGATTTTTTCTTCACTAGTTAAAGATTTTTCTGTTATCTTTGATAAAATATACTTTGCTATTATATATAAATTATGTGTTTTATATTCTTTATAATCAGTTGAGGAAATTATATCTATTGATATTAAATCATTATTCTCGGCATTAAACTTACAAATATCACCTAAAATATCGATTAAAAATCCTGCTTGATTTATACTTAAGTTATTACTTAATGGTAAGTTAATTGTTAATTCTGGTCCTTCTAATAGTAGATATGTATCATGTAGTTTATATGATTCCCAACCTGTTGTATTATCATTTGGATGAATTAAATTTTCTAAATAACTAATCAGCTTACTATGTGAATCATCATTTTCACTAAACTGAATAAAATTCATTTCACTTAATGTCGCAATTACGCATTGTTTATTAGTTATAATTATCACACTTTTAATATTATTCTGCCTTTTACAATCTTCTAAATATGATTTAAATTTACTATCAAAATTACCGTTTACCATACCCTCACCATTATAAGTATAACAGTTGTTGGGCAGAAAAAAAAGAGATTTTAATTAATCTCTTGAATTTCCAAATAATCTTAATAAATCAATGAATACATTTATAAAATCTAAATATAATTCAAATGCTCCTAAAATAGCTAAATTATCTTCTTCTAATAATCCTTCTAATCTTTCAATTTTTTTAACATCATAAGCAATATATCCTAAGAAAACTACTATACTTATAATACATATTACTATATCAAAAGTAGTATTTCCTATAAATACATTTACTATACTACAAATAATAATTCCAAATAAAATCATTAATAAATAAGTTCCTAATCTACTTAAATCTAGTTTTGAATATCTTCCTATTAAAGCAAAGATTAAGAATAATAATGCTGAAACACCAAATACTAATATAATTGATGTTAATTTGTATACTATAAATAGTGATGAAAATGTTAATCCTGTTAAGAATGCATATAATAAATATAAGAATTTAGCTGTTGATGGTTGCATTTTTCTAATTCGTGCTGATAAAAATATAGCCACAAATAGTTCTGCTAATACTAGGAAAATATATGCTCCTTTTCCAAATATAACATTAAGTGCAGAATCATTAGTTGCTGTATAAATTCCTGTTACAAATGTAACAAGTAAGCCAACAAATAGCCACATAAACATTTTTGAATAAATTTGATTTCTCATAGTTTTCTCCTTAAACATTAAATCTAAAGTAGCAAATATCGCCATCTTGCATTAAATAATCTTTTCCCTCAAGACGTGTACGTCCTGCTTCCTTAACTTTTAATTCACTACCACATTCTATTAAATCAGTGTATGACATAACTTCTGCTCTTATGAATCCTTTTTCGAAATCTGTATGAATAATACCTGCACATTCTTTGGCATTCATACCTTTTCTAAAAGTCCAAGCTCTTACTTCATCTGTACCTACAGTGAAATATGTAGCTAAACCTAATAAATCATATGTTGCTTTAATCAATTGGTCTAATCCACTCATTTCAATACCTAAAGCTTCTAACATATCTTGGTGATCTTGGTCATCTAATTGTGATAATTCTTCTTCAATTTTAGCACAAACTTTGATTACTTTTGCTCCTTCTTTTTTAGCATATTCTTCTACTTTTTTAACATGATCATTAGTATTATTAATATCTTCCTCATTAATATTAGCCATATAAATAATTGGCTTTAATGTTAAAAAATTATATGACTTAATAGCTAGTCTTTCTTCTTTAGTAAAGTCAACACTTCTTAAAGCTATATTTTTTTCTAATGCATCTTTTGCTTTAATTAAAGCCTCTAACTCTAATATTTCATCTTTATCTTTACTACCAGTTTTAACTTTTTTTTCTATTTTTTCAATACGATTACCTATACTTTCTAAGTCAGCTAAAATTAATTCTAGATTAATTATCTCTATATCACGAATAGGATCAACTTCTCCTTCTACATGAATAATATCATTATTTTCAAAGCATCTTACTACTTCTACGATAGCATCTGTCTCTCTTATATGTGATAAGAATTTATTTCCTAATCCTTCTCCTTGAGCTGCTCCTTTTACAAGCCCTGCAATATCTGTAAATTCAAATGCAGTTGGAATCAATCTTTCAGGATGATACATTTCATTTAATTTGTCTAATCTTTCATCTGGTACTGTTACCACACCAACATTTGGTTCTATTGTTGCAAAAGGGTAATTTGCTGCTAGAATACTTTTCTTTGTTATTGCATTAAATAATGTTGATTTTCCAACATTAGGAAGACCAACGATACCGGCTGTTAAACCCATAATATCCCTCTTTTCTAGACATATTTTATCACAAATTTATTTTTTATTCAATTAAAAAAGAGAACTATGTCCTCTCTATTCAAATACATAATTTAAATTATAAAAACTTCCATCATTAGTACTTGCTAATACTGTAGTATTTCCATCTGTATCACCAGTAACATATATTCCACCATTATATAATGTAACAATATTAGCTATAGGTATTGTTTTTAATTCACTTATTCCTGTTATAGTTTCAATATAATATGTAGATTCATTTTCTGTTATTTTATTATTTATATATTGTATATCAATATATTCAACTGTTCCATCTTCAAGTAAAAATAAGATTTTATTTGGTATTCCACCATTTCCATTAATATTAAAAAGTACTTGTTTAACTTTTGTATTAAAACCTGTTATTTCTATAGTTGTAGGATTTTCATTTTCAATTGTTTTTAATAAACCAGATTCATAATAAGTCTTTTTAAGTCCTGTAATTATAGTAACACTTTTTTTATTTTCACTTATTTCAAATTTATTATTATCATATACTTCATTTATAGCAATTATTTTATCTATACTATATGTACGTTCTTTATCATCTATTGGATTATTTAAACATTTAGATAGATCAATTGGTGTATCTTCTTTTAACTGTTGCTTTGTTATTACTTCTACTACTTTAATTGGTTCTTTTGTATTACTTTCTACAAATTTTTTTACTACAAGTACATCTGTTACTATTATAGTTAATACTATAAATATTGGTATTACTAATTTGTATGAATTTTTTTTCATGTTGTTCACTCCTATATTCTTGATAATACTATTATAACACAATCATAAAAAAAAGAGAACATAGTTCTCTATAAAGTTGGATTTACTCCAGCACCAATTGGAAGTCCAGCTAAATACCATAATAATATGATAGCTATCCATACTAAACTTATAATAATACAATATGGTACTATTATTTTAATGGCTTTTCCAATAGTAAATGGTTTATTCTTATTAGGATTATAAATATTTAAATATCCTATATATATAACGAAATAAGTAAGAAGTGGTGTAATACCATTTGTCATTGAATCTGTTGCTCTTAATATAAATTGTCCAAATTCTGGTGAAATATTAGATTGCATTAATCTTGGTATTACTACTGGCGCCATTATTGTCCATTTAGCAGTAGTTACGGGATTAAATATATTAACTAATGCCAAAACTACAACTATTAATATGATTAATGGTAATCCAGTAAAGCTTAAACTATTAATTATATTAGATCCCCATGCAGTAATTAATGTAGGTATATTAGTTTTTCTAAATACTGCTACAAATTCTGTTGCGAAAAATACTAATGGTATTAAAAATGTTACTTCTTGGATATACTTTGATGAATCTATCATTAAATCTTTATCATTTGTTAAAGTTTTAGCACCATATCCATAGGCTAAACCTGTTGCTATAAAGAATAATGATACTACAAATGTAAATCCATCTTGGAAATACGCATTTGGACCAAATACTTGATTTAAATATGTTGTTTCATTCATATCAAGTAATAATCCTGAAAATGGTAAATTTGGTATTAAAGAATAGATAAATATTATAGCAAATATTATTGCTACTATTAATGCATTCTTCATACCTTTTTTTTCATATATTTCTTCTTTTAATCTTCTTTGTTCATCATCTTCAGCTGAATTAACTATTTCTATTTCTTCAGTTTTTGAGAAATCATTTTCTACTCTTGTAGAATATCTTCCCAATTTAGGAATAATTGCTTTTTCCATAATAATAGTTCCAGCTACTGATAAAATAATTGTAGTAACTATTATTATAATTAAATTTGATGTTAAAGCAACATGATATGTACTATCTATTAATCTAGCAGATGATTCTGATATTGTTACTAGGTTAACATCCATTGATCCAACAAACAAAGTAACTCCATAACCAAATGCTACTCCACAAAAAGCAGTTACTATTCCAGCAATTGGATTTCTATTATTTTTATAGAAGGTAATTGCTGCAAGTGGAATAATGATTACATATCCAATATCGTTTATTAAACTTGAAACAGTAGCTCCAAGTATAATTATAAATGTTAATTTACGATTATCTATTTTTGTTAATACTCTTTTAATAAAAGTATCTAAAAGACCGGTTGCTTGGCATATACCAAGACCTATTAATGCTATAAGCAAATTACTTAATGTAGTAAAACTTATAAAATTCTTTGTAGCACTACTTATTAAATATTGTAAGCCACTAAAACTAAATAAATTTTCTACTACTACTAAGTTTTTTTCAATGTTTCCTGTTACTGGATTAACAGTTGTATAAGTGGCTTGTGCTCCTATCAATGATAAGATACCACTTAGTATAATTGTTAATAAAGTTAATAATATAAAAGCAGTAACTGGATGCAAATGAAATTTTTTTAATTTTAATTTTTTCTTTCCATTCATAATACTACTCCTCATTTGTTAAAACTTTCTTTAACTTTTTATTAAATTCAATTCTTGGAATCATTATACATCTTCCACATTTTAGACATTTAATCTTAATATCAACACCAAGGCGTACTATTTCCCATTCATTTGCTCCACAAGGATGTTCTTTTTTCATTACTACTTTATCATTTAATTTATATTCTTTATTTTCCATTATGCACCTCTATTTGTGTATATGGTATTTTTATATTTTCTTGATCTAATCTTGTTTTTACAGCTTTTCTTATTCTTCTTTCAATATCAAAATGTTCCATTGCTTTAGTTTCAGCTGTAATACGATATTTTACTGATGAAGAACTTAATTCTTGAATTCCTAACAGTGCTACGTTGCCTTTTAGATTTGGTAATGTTTTAGACAATTCACTAACTAGTTCATTTAATACTTCTTCTACATGTTCATTATTTTCTTCATATGCAACATCAACATCTACTATAGCAAGTGAATTAGACATACTATAATTGATTACTTCAGTTGCATTACGATTAGCTACAATTTTAACATCTCCTTGATAACTTTTAATTTTAGTTGTTTTTAATCCAAGGAAAATAACTTCTCCTTTAAAGTCACCAATTGAGATAATATCGCCTACTGCATATTGATTTTCTACTATAATAGAAAATCCTGCTATTAAATCTTTAGCTAAATCTTGTAATGCTAAACCTACAACTAATCCAGCTATTCCTAATCCTGCTAAAACTGAAGAAACATCTATTTTATATACAGTTAAAATAGCTAATAATAAGAAAATAACTATTATATATTTAATAATGTTAGTTACTAACCCTTTAAAAGTTTCTAACTTTTTATAATTATAACTTTTATTATCCATAGTAGATTGTTTTTTACTAATTATTTTAGATATTATTCTTTTAATGATAGCATTTATAAATATAGCTACACTTATGTAAATAATTGGTAGATAGATTTCTGGTACAAGAAATTTTTCTATTATTTTCATCATTAATTATCCAATCCTATTATTTCTAATATTCTATTTAAATCATTTTTATTAACAAAGCTAATTTCTAGTTTATTATTTTTAATTTTAATCTTTGTACCAAATTTTTCAGATAATTGTTCTTCAAATGGTTTATATTCACTAAAATTAGATGATGATTTTCTAGTTTGAACATTTTTTCTAGCTAAATCTTCACCACGAGATAATTCTTCAGTTTGACGAACACTTAAATCTTCTTTTATTATTTTTTCAGCAAGTTCTTTTACTTTATTAGAATCTTCTATTTTACTTAAAACACGTGCGTGTCCCATAGTTAATTTACCACTTGAAATTTTATCTTTTACTTCTTCTGGTAATGTTAAAAGTCCTAACATATTAGTAATATGGCTTCTGCTTTTTCCTAAGCGATTAGCTAATTCTTCTTGTGTTAAAGAAAGTTCATCTAATAGTTTTTTATAAGCTATTGCTTCTTCTAAAGCATTTAAGTTTTCTCTTTGTAAGTTTTCAAGTAAAGCTATTTCCATCATAGCTTGATCTGAGAAATCACGTATAATTGCTGGAATAGTTTCTTTTCCTGCTAAAATAGAAGCTTTTACTCTTCTTTCTCCAGCTATTATTTCATATCCTTTTATGCTTTTTTTAGCTATAATTGGTTGAAATACACCGTGTTCTTTTATAGAATTGGCTAATTCTTGTAACGCATCCTCATCAAAATTCTTACGTGGTTGATAAGGATTACTTCTTAATTCTTTTAATGGAATTTCTACTATTTCTTCGTTAGTAGTTTCATTCATGATTTTTTCTTCGATTTTTTCATAGGCAATTGGTTCATTATTAAATAATTCTTCTAAACCTCTACCTAATGCTTTTCTTCTAGATGTCTCCATTTCTCTCAATCACTTCCTTTGCTAAATTTATATAAGCCTCAGTAGCTCTATGTTTTGGATCATATGCTAATATTGGCTTACCATGAGATGGAGCTTCTGTTAGCTTAACTAATCTAGGTATTATTGTATTATAAACTCTTTCTTTAAAGAATCTTCTAATATCTTCAACTACTTCTAATCCTAATAGTGTTCTTGAATCTAACATTGTTAATAGAACCCCTTCGATATCAAGATTAGGATTTAAATTTTTTTGTGCTAACATAATACTATTTAATAATTGTGTTATACCTTCTAAGGCAAAAAATTCGCATTGTACTGGTATTATTACGGAGTCAGATGCAGTCAATGCGTTTGTTGTGATTAATCCTAATGATGGAGGACAATCGATTATAACATAATTAAATAAATCTTTTACTTGATCTAAATGTTCTTTTAGTTGAGCATTTTTAACAAATCCTTGACTAGCTCTACTTTTTTCCATTAATTCCATATCTAAACCAGCTAAATTGATTGTTGCTGGTAAAACGTATAAATTTTTATATTTAGTTCTTATTATGGCATCTTTTATATCGCAAGCACCTGTTAGTACTTCATGTACACTATTTACTATATCACCTTTATTAATACCTACACCTGTAGTTGTATTACCTTGTGGATCTAAGTCAATTAATAGTACTCTTTTTCCTAAATGTCCTAGAGATGCTGATAAATTAATACTTGTAGTAGTTTTGCCTACTCCACCTTTTTGATTTACTAATGCGATTACTTTTCCCATACTACTACCACCTTCTCTTACGTACTTACTATTGTATCAAATAATAATAATTTAGGAAACCTTTTAAGAAAAAAAAGTAGAACTTTCTACTCTTTATTTATCCTTGCCGATTTTTATTACTATTTGATAAGTATTTTCAAAGTCCATCTCATCAATATTTATATCAAACCCTTTATGTTTAAGCTTTCCTGCTAAAGCTTTTATTTCAGTAACAGCATAACCAAATGTATATTTTTTTGGTTCTTGATGTGATGTTTCTTTTAATAAAAAGTCTATTTTATCAAGTTCGTGTTCTTTTTGTTCTTCTTCTTTAATTTCAGTTTCTTCTTCTGGTAAACTAAAATCATAATCTAATAATTCTTCAGGTTCATCTAATGTTTCACCAACCACTACTTTTGGTCCTGCTTCTTCTAATACTAAAGATTCGGTTGTTGTTTCTGGTTCATATTCACCTTTCATTATCTTGATTTCATTATCTAACTCTCTTACTGTTAGGCGATTACTTACAATCTTATCTAACATAGTTATTTGTTCTTTTGGAGTATCTAGATTTAATAAACTTCTTGCATGTCTTTCAGATATTTTATCATGAAGTAATGCATCTTGTATTTCATCTGGTAATGTTAAAAGACGCATTTTATTGGCAATTGCAGCTTGACTTTTACCCATTGTTCTACCAAGTTCTTCTTGAGTCATATCATCTAATTCTAATATTTTTTGATATGTTCTTGCTTCTTCAATTGGTGTTAGATCCTTTCTTTGAAGGTTTTCAAGAAGAGCTACTTTTGATGCTTCTTTATCATCCATATTTCGGATAATTGCTGGGATTTTTGTAAGTCCTGCCAAAACAGAAGCTTTATATCTTCTTTCTCCAGCTATTATTTCATATTTATCTCCAAGTTTTCTAACTATTATTGGTTGAATTACACCATGTTCTTTAATAGAAGCTGATAACTCTTTTAATGCTTCTTCATTAAATACTTCTCTTGGTTGAAAACGATTAGGAATTATATCATCCAAGTATAGTTCTATTACTTCTCTGTCCATCTATATCACACTCTCTTTATATTCCCCTATTATATTTTCATTATAACATGATTTTATTTGAATACAAAGAAAAAAACTCAAAAACTTGAGTTTTATTTTATTTTATCCATTCTTCTTGGATATATTTGATTAGTTTTATTTATTTTTTTAATTAATAAGATATTTCTTAAGCTTTCTTCTATTGGTAAATTAAATGTTTCTTTATGTTCAAGTTTTCCACTTAATTTGTTAATAATATCTTTAGCTTCATTTATTTCTGCATCAACATTGGCTTTCATTGGTATAAAATATCCATCTACTTTTACCATAGGCATAGCAAGTTCTGATAATACTCTTAAATTAGCTACTGCACGAGAAGTTACTATATCATATTTTTCTCTATTCTCTTTAGCATAATCTTCAGCCCTAGCATGAACTGCTTCTATATTCTTTAAATCTAATTCTTTTATCACTTCATTTAGGAATATTATTCTTTTATTTAATGAATCTACTAAAGTTATTTTTAAATTAGGAAAGGCTATTTTTAATACTATTCCAGGAAAACCTGCTCCTGTACCAATATCACATAAACTTAATTCTTTATTTAAATCTATTACTTTTATTAAAGTTAAACTATCATAAAAATGTTTTAAATATACATCTTCTTTTTCAGTAATTCTAGTTAAATTAATTTTTTTATTCCAATCAATTAATAAATTATAATATTTTTCTAGTTGATCTAACTGTTTTTGCGTTAAATTTATGCCTAATTTTTTTGTTTCTTCTATAAATAATTCTATATTCATATTCTATTTGCTTTCTTTAAATATACCATTAATATAGATATATCTGCTGGATTTACTCCACTTATTCTACTTGCTTGGGCTATAGTTGTAGGTCTTACTTGATTTAATTTTTGTCTTCCTTCACTAGCTAAATTAGGTACGATATTATAATCTATATCTTCTGGAATTTTTATTTTCTCTAAATCTAACATTTTTTGTGCTTCTTTATTAGCTTTAGCTATATATCCTTCATATTTATCCATTATTTCTACTTGTTCTATTACTTCATTTGAATAATCTATATCAATAAAATGTTTGATATTTTCCATAGTAATTTCAGGTCTTTTTAATAAATTATATAAGGTTATACCATCTAATAATTTAGTTGAATTAATACTTTCTAAATAACTATTAACTTCTGTAGTTGGAGTTATTTTATTATTTTTTAATAATTCTATTAATTCATTTATATCTTCTTTTTTCTTTTTAAATTTTTGATATCTTTCTTCATTTATTAAACCAATATCATGTCCATATTCTCTAAGTCTTAAATCAGCGTTATCATGTCTTAATAATAATCTATATTCAGCACGTGAAGTTAACATACGATATGGTTCTTTTGTTCCTTTTGTTACTAAATCATCTATTAATACACCAATATATGATTCATTTCTTTTTAATATTAATGGTTCTTGATTATTTATCTTTCTAGATGCATTTATACCAGCTATAAGTCCTTGACCTGCAGCTTCTTCATAACCACTAGTTCCATTTATTTGTCCTGCTGTAAATAAGTTTTCTAATACTTTTGTTTCAAGTGATTGTTTTAACTGTAGTGGATCAATAGCATCATATTCAATAGCATAAGCATATTTTAATATCTTAGCATTTTCAAGACCTGGTAATGAATGGACCATTTTTTCTTGTACATCTTCAGGCATACTTGTTGAAAATCCTTGTACATAGATATCATCATAATATATACTTTCTGGCTCTAAGAATAATTGATGTCTTTCTTTATCTTTAAATCTTACTACTTTATCTTCAATTGATGGACAATATCTTGGACCTATTCCTTCTACATATCCACCATACATACTTGATTTATCCAAGTTTTCATTAATTATTTTGTGAGTTTCTTCTGTTGTATAAATTAAATGACAAGGTACTTGATCTTCGGCTTTATATAAAGGTTCATGATCAAATGAGAAAGTGTGTAATTCAGTATCTCCTGGTTCTAGGCTAGCTTTTGAAAAGTCAATAGAATCTTTAGCTATTCTTGGAGGAGTTCCTGTTTTTAATCTTTGTATAGTAAACCCATATTCTTTTAATTTAGTACTTAAGAATTTAGATGGTTTTTCTCCATGAGGCCCGGATACAGTTTTAGATGCTCCTCTTAATACTACAGCTCTTAAGTAAGTACCTGTTGTTAATACTACAGCTTTAGCACTTATTTTTTCTCCATCTTCTAAAACTACACCTTTTACTTTATTATCTTCAACGATTAAATCTTCAACAATTGACTCTTTGATTTCTAAATTAGGAGTAGAATTCATAGTTTTTAACATTTCTTGTGGATAAGTAATTTTATCTCCTTGAGCACGTAAAGCTCTAACTGCTGGTCCTTTTTTAGTATTTAGCATTTTCATTTGAAGTAAACTGTGGTCAGTGTTGTTACCCATTTCTCCACCTAATGCATCTATCTCACGAACAATTATACCTTTAGCTGGTCCACCTATTGATGGATTACAAGGCATATCCGCAATATTTTTTATATTTCCTGTTACAAGTAGGGTTTTATTGTTTAATCGTGCTGCTGCTAAAGATGCTTCACATCCAGCATGTCCTCCACCTACTACTATAATATCGTATTCCATTTTAATACACTTCCTCTTTTTTCTCTTGGACTATTATACTACATTTTTATAAAAAATAAACAAAAAAATTATTTCCCGGGAAATAATTTTAATGTTTTTCATTATATTTTATTGTTTTTTCTTTATATTTTCTCTTTCTAGACTAGTAAAAATAGTTGGTAGCATGTACAATTTTATATTATTCTTATTATTATCTTGCATTTTATCTACTTTCCTAAACAAAATTGTGTGAATAATTGATCTATTAATTCTTCTGTATAAGTTTCACCTATAATTTCACCAAGTTTTTCCCAACTTCTTTTAATATCAATTTCAATCATATCAACTGGTACACTATTTACTATACCTAATTCTACTTCATTTAAAATATTTAAAGCATCTTTAGCTAAGGAAATTTGTCTAACATTTGTTAAGAAATTATTATCATCTTGAGTTAACTTTTCTAGATTAAACAATTCAATTATTTTATTCTTTAATGAATCTATTCCATTAATATCTTTAGTGTTTGTATATATAATGTTTTGGTATTCTATTTCGGATTCATCTATTTTCTTTTCTAAATCATTTTTATTTATTACTACTATTACTTGTTTATCTTTAGCATAGTTTAATATTTTCTTATCTTCTTCAGTTAATTCTTGATTATTATTTAATACTATTATTACTAAATCAGCTTCATTTATTAAATTAATACTTTTTTCAACACCTATTTTTTCTACTATATCTTTTGCATCTCTAATACCTGCAGTATCTATTAAATTTAAAGATACACCACTAATGGTAATACTACCTTCTACTGTATCACGAGTAGTTCCTTCAATATCAGTAACTATAGCTTTCTCTTCATCTAATAATTTATTTAAAATACTACTTTTTCCTACATTTGGTTTACCAATAATGATAGTTTTAATGCCATTAGTTATAATCTTACCATTTTCAGATTCTTTTATTATTTTATTTAATTTTTCTTTTATTTCTATTAATTTTGGTAATATTTTTTGATTAGTCATTACTTCAATATCTTCATATTCAGGATAATCTATATTAACTTCTATTGGAGCAAGTAGTCCTTCTAGAATATCTTGTCTTAAATTTCTAATCATATTGCTTACGTTACCATTTAAACCTTTTATAGCAACTTTTCTTGTTTGCTCTGATTTAGATTCAATCAAATCCATTACTGATTCAGCTTGAGTTAAGTCTATTCTTCCATTTAAAAATGCCCTTTTAGTAAATTCACCAGGTTCTGCAAGTCTACAACCATTATTTAATAATAATTCTAAAACTTTATTAGTTGTAGCTATACCACCATGACAATTTATTTCTACTACATCTTCTTTAGTAAAAGTTTTTGGTGCACGCATTACTGATACTAATACTTCATCTATTATTTCATCATTATTAACTATATGACCATAATTAATAGTATGTGTATCTACCCAAGTTAAATCTTTACCTTTAAATATTTTATTAACTATGCTAATTGCATCTTTTCCTGACACTCTTATTATAGAAATTGCCCCAACTCCTAATGTAGTTGAAATAGCTGTTATTGTATCATTCATAGACTTCACCTCTAACGCACTGATTATATCACTTTTTATAAAAAAAGAAAAGAAGATTATTCATCTTCTTTTGGTTTAATTACTACACAACGATTAGGTTCTTCTCCTTCACTTTCAGTAATTACTTTTTTATTGTTTGCTAAAGCTTCATGAACTATTCTTCTTTCATAAGAATTCATTGGTTCTAGTTTAGCAGCTACTTTTGATATAGCTACTTCTTTAGCTGTCTTCTTAGCAACTCTTTCTAATCTTTGTTCACGTGCTTGTTTATATTCACCTACATCTAATGTAAATGGATAATATTCTCCTATTTCATTAGTTATTGCATGCTTAATAATTGAAGTCATAGCATCTAGTGTTCTACCATTTTTTCCTATTAAAATTGAATTATTATCAGCTAAAATAGTTATATTTAAACCGTTTTCACGTTTTTTTACTTCTAAATTACATGTTAACCCCATATTTGTTACTAATTCTTTTACTAAATCTTTTATATGTTCACTAACATCTCTTTTACGAATTACTTCTATTTCTACTTTTTTATTAAATAATCCATTTTTTACTTCTATTTCTTTAATATATAAATCACTTTCTAATTCTTGAAGAGCAATTTTAGCATTATTTATTGCATCTTCTTTAGTTTTTCCTGTATATCTATTTTTTACTAACATCTTTCTTACTCCTTTTTACTATTAAGTTTTGAGCTACAGTAAATAAATTTGTAGTTACCCAATAAATGCATAATGCACTAGACATAAAGAATCCCATTACTACTATCATTACTGTCATAATTGTAGTCATGTTTTTCATTGGATCTTCTGCTTCTTGCTGAGTTGTTTTATTCATACTAAATGAGTAATATGTTGTAGCTCCTACTATAGCTATTAGTATAAGATATAAAAAATTATGATTTGTTAATAAACCAACTGAAGGTGTTGTACCAAGTTGTAATCCTAAGAAGTTTCCTTCAAATAATGCTGGTACTCTATTTATTGCTTCTAAAAAAGCTATAAATAATGGTAATTGAATTAAAGCATATACACATCCTGATATAGGATTAATATTATATTTACGATAAATCATAGTCATTTCTTGACTCTTCTTCATCATTGATTCTTGATCAGTTTTACCTTCATATTTCTTTTCAAGTCTTTTAAGTTCTGGTTGAGCTTTCTTTAATAATTCAGATTGCATAGCTGTTTTCTTAGTTAATGGATAAGCTATTAATCTAATTATTAAACTTGTTATTATTAAAGCTACTGCTGCATTTTTAACATAATTATTAAACCATAAAATTACAAAAGCTAATGGTTTAACAAATATACTATTCCATAAACCTTCATAACCTCCAGTAGTAATACTAAAATTACTACATTTTGGTAAATTATTTATATTAACACCATTTTCTTTATATATTTTAATTATTTTTTCATTTGTTGGTCGACATAATATATTTTCAGTTAAACTTTGACCAGTTTCCGGATTTGTTACTACTTTCTTATTAGAATCTTTTAAAGTTTTTGTACATCCTGTTGTTAATAAAAGAATTATAGCTAATAAGAAAAATATCTTTTTACTTTTTTGTTTCATTCTTTTCTCCTTTATTTATATTATTCATAATATCTTGGAAAGCTTTTTCTAATTCAGAATATGTTGCTTCTAAACAGCTTTCTTTCATTATTATAATATAATCCTTGGAATTTTGATAGTAGTTTTTATTATTATCTATTATACTTTTTAATCTTCTTTTTAATTTATTACGATCAACTGCTCTTTTAGATATTTTTTTACCTACTGATAAACCAAAGCGATAATACTTTTCTGATTTATCATTATAATATATAGTATAATATTTATTCTTACTAAACTTTCTTTTATTTAAAATTGTAGCAAAATCTTTGTTTTCCTTAATTATATTTATTTTTTTCATATTATCACCTGATTTTAATGCAAAAAAAACCACAGTTATTGTGGTATTCTTACTTACATAAAGTCTTACGACCTTTTCTTCTTCTACTATTTAATACGTTACCTTTTTTTCTAGAAAAAAATCCATGAGCTTTTTTCATTTTACGATTATTTGGTTGATAAGTTCTTTTCATAATTTTTCCACCTCCAGACATAAAATCTACATTATTATAATAAAAAATATTTGATTTTGTCAATAATAAAAGAAAATTATTTAAAAAAGTTATTATTAACAGTTTCCACAGCCCTGTGGATTGATTTATAAACATTGTGAATTTTGAATTTTGTAAAATTTGTTGATAAGTCACTCTTTTCCTTTATTTATATAGCTTATATTTGTGGAAAAGTTTGTGGATAAACTGTGATTTTTTTGTGGAGAAAAAAAATTTAGTTTTTTCTATTTTCTTTTCCACAATTTTAACTTATAATAATTCTTGCAATCGGATATTATCTTTAGTCGGGGGGGATAGTTATGAATGTCAAAATCATATGGGCAAACTTTTTAAATAACATAAAGACAGAACTATCTTCTCTTTCTTTTGAAGCTTGGTTTAAAGATACAGAATTATATGAATATAAAGATGGAGTATGTAAAGTAATAGTTCCAATGTCAATATGTAAAAAACATTTAAGTACTAATTATTATGATATGATTGTTGATAATTTAAATAATGTTGTTAATGATAATGTATCAGTTGAGTTTTATACTAAAGAAGAAATTGAAGAATTAAATAATACAGAAGAAAATAATACTATAAACAATTATAATAATTATAATGAAAATAATAATTCCACAGAAGTTGTGGATAATAGCTTTAATTATGTTCATCATTCTAATTTAAATCCTAAATATACTTTTGAAAACTTTATAGTAGGTAATACTAATAAATTTGCTCAAAGAGCTGCAGTTCAAATAGCAGAAGCACCTGGGCAATTATATAATCCATTATTTATATATGGAAATAGTGGACTAGGAAAAACACATTTGATGCATGCTATTGGTAATTATATAGTAAATAATTCACATTTAAGAGTTTTATATGTAAGTAGTGATGAATTTGTTTCAGATTTCGTTGGTATTAATAAAAAAGATGATAATGGAATGAATTTTAATAAAATAGATTACTTTAAGAATAAATATAGAAATGTTGATGTATTAATTGTAGATGATATTCAATTTTTTCAAAGTGCATCTAAATCTCAAGATGAATTCTTTAAAATATTTGAAGTATTACATAGAAATAATAAGCAAATAGTTATATCTTCAGATAGATCACCGCAAGATTTAAAACAATTAGAAGATCGTTTAAAAACTAGATTTTGTTGGGGGTTGACTGTTAATATATATCCACCTGATTTTGATTTAAGAGTAGCAATACTTAAGAAAAAGATAATAGGGGAAGCTATTAATATAGATATACCTGATGATGTTATAGAATATATTGCATCTAATATTGGTAATAATGTTAGAATATTAGAGGGAGCAATAAATAGATTACTTGCATACTCAGCTTTTTCTGGAGCTGCTGAAATTAATTTAGATTTAGCTGTTGAAGCACTTAAAGATGATATAAATAAAGGATATAGTGAAAAAAACAGTATAAATAAGATACAAAGGATAGTAGCAGAATACTTCCAAATAACAGTAGAAGATATGAAATCTAAGAAAAGAAGTGCTAATCTAACGGTACCAAGGCAAATAGCTATGTACTTGTGTAGAGTACTTACTGATGAATCTTTTCCTAAGATAGGAATTGACTTTGGTGGAAAAGATCATTCAACAGTTATGCACTCAGTAGAAAAGGTTGAAAAAGAGATAAAAGAAAATAAAGAATTAGCTAATACTATTGAAAAATTAAAAAAAGAAATAGAGTAGTGTGGATAATAAAAAAGTTAATAACAACTTATCCACAAGATAAATCTTATAAATCTCTTTAAAATAAAGGAAAATAGTAGTTATAAACATTTTCCACAGTAATAATAAGAATAAAAAATAATTAGAAAGAAGGAATTAAATATGAAATTAAAAATTAAAAAAGAATTATTATTAGATGGACTTAATAAAGTATCAAAAGCTTTATCAGTTAAAAACTTAGTACCAGTACTTCAAGGAATTAAGTTTGATCTTACTAAAAAGGGATTAACATTAACAGCAAGTGATAATGATATTACTATTCAAGTAGAAATTGATAATTGTGATGATATGGTTATTGAAAAAGAAGGAAGTATTATTATTCAAGGTAAATATATATTAGATATAGTTAGAAAATTACCAGATGAATATATTAATATTGAAGTAGTAGATGAATTAAAAATCACAGTATACACAGATAATAGTGAATTTAACTTAAATGGTATTAATAAAAATGAATATCCTAGTATTAACTTAGATTTATCTAAAAATCCTTTAAATGTTAATAGTAGAGTATTTAGAAATATTATTAGTCAAACTAGTTTCGCTACATCTGCTGATGAATCTCGTCCAATACTTACTGGTATTAATTTTAAAATAACTGGTGATATTATGGAATGTAATGCTACTGATTCTTATAGATTAGCTAGAAAATTAAATAATTTATCTGAAAGTGTAGATGATAACTATAATATAGTTATTCCAAGTAAAAATTTACTTGAATTCATTAAGATAATGGATGAAGGTGAAGATGATATAGAACTTCATATCTTTAATAATAAGATATTAATTAAATATAAAAATATTTTATTCCAATCAAGATTAATCAGTGGTACATATCCAAATACAGCTAATTTATTACCAGATGAATTTGTATTAAATATTAAAGTAAATGTTAATGATTTATATAATGTAATCGATAGAGCTAGTATTTTAACTAGTGATAAAGAAAAAAATATTGTTATGTTTGAAGTAGAAGGTAATAAATTATTTGTTAGAAGTAATAGTGCTGAAATTGGTAGAGTAGAAGAAAAAATGAATATTGAAAAAGATAATAATGAAAATATTAAAATTTCTTTTGTAGCTAAATATATGATGGAAGCATTGAAATCATTTGATGATGATGAAGTAACTATTAGCTTTGTTGGAGAAGTAAAGCCTATAATTTTAAAATCTACTAAAGATGAAGGATTAACTCAATTAGTATTACCAATTAGAACATATTAATAAAAAGCGACTGAAAAAGTCGTTTTTTTTTATTGTTTATACAAAATTCGACATATTTTGCTATTTGTAGGTGTTATAGTAGGACTTAAATTTTTTCAAAAGGGGGATAATATATGGAAAAATATGAAGTTAATGAAAAAACACTAGCAGTAATTGGGGTAAATGATAACCTTAGTAAAGTAATGGAAGATGTTAACGATTATTTTATAGGTGATAGTTCTTTTTCTGTTATGGAAAGATCTTGTGAGTATTTTGGTAGTACATATAGTGGTAGAACAATAGGAAGTAGAAAAATGTTGGGAATTAATTATAAAGTACCAATAATTGTGGAAGAAGCAAATGATTTAATATTTTTTCCACTATCAGAAGTGGATAACCCAAAATGTGTTTGGGTTTCTCTAAGATGGTTTGATAGAGTTGAAGAAGAATATGGAAAGACTTATATATATTTAAAAAATGGAAAGAAAATTCCTACTAAAATATCTAAATATTCTATTGAAAATCAGGTGCTTAGATCATCTAAATTAAACTATATATTAAATAATAGAAAAAAATCATTAAAATAATAATAAAAAAATAGGAAAATAGTTAAAATTTACTGTTTAAACGCCCAAATTATGATATAATGTATATGTAGGTATAGGAATACTAAAAATATAGATTGGTTGTGATTTGGGTGTTTTTGTTGATTTTATGTATTTATCGAAGATAGAATTATCACATTATCGTAATTATAAAAAAGAAAAAGTAAAATTATCAGATAAAATTAATATATTTATTGGGGATAATGCTCAAGGAAAAACAAATATATTAGAAAGTATTTATATTCTTGCACTTACAAAATCACATAGAGTGGGTTTTGAAAATAATATAATACAGGATGGTTTTCAAACATGTAAGATTAATGGATCTTTAAAAGATAATAAAACTTTTAAAGAATTGAAAATTATTATTAATCAAGATAATAAAAAAGTATCCATTAATAATAAAGAAATAAAGAAAATAGCTGATTATATTTCAAATATGAATGTGATTATGTTTTGTCCTAATGATCTAGATATTGTTAAGGGAAGTCCACAAATTAGAAGAAATTTATTAAATATTGAAATTAGTCAATTATATCCATTATATGTTAATTATTTAAATGAATATAATAAGATTTTAAAGAATCGTAATGAATATTTAAAACAAATGAATATAAATGGTATGACTGATAATAGATATTTAGATATTTTAAATGAAAAACTAGTAGAGCGTGGATGTGATATTTATTTATATCGTAAAAAGTATATTGATTATATTAATTCTAAAATAAATGATATATATAAGAATATTATAGGTATTGATGGTTTAGAAATTATATATGAGACTAATATTGATATAGATAATTATGATATTAATAATATTAGAGAAATATTCTTAAAAAAACTTAAATCTAATATTAAAAGAGAATTAATTCAGGGTATGACATTATATGGACCACATCGTGATGATTTTTCTTTTATGTTAGAAAAACAGGATTTAAAATTTTATGGATCTCAAGGACAACAAAGACTTGCTATAGTATCATTTAAGTTAGCAGAAGTATCTTTATTTAAAGAGGAAAAGGGTACAAGCCCAATACTTTTACTTGATGATATATTTAGTGAGTTAGATATCAAAAAAAGAAATAAATTAATTAAGTATATTCCAGATGATATTCAAACTATTGTTACTACAACAGATTTAAAGAATATACAAAAAAGAATTGTTAATTCCAGTAAAATATTTATTGTTAAAAATGGAACTATAACAGAAAAGGCGGGATAGTATGGATAATGAAAACAAAGATTTAGAACATTATGATGCTTCGGATATTCAAGTTTTAGAAGGACTAGAAGCAGTAAGAAAAAGACCAGGTATGTATATTGGTACTACTGATGTTAAAGGATTACATCATTTAGTATGGGAAATTGTTGATAACTCAATTGATGAAGCTTTAGCAGGTTTTTGTCATAATATTGAAGTAGTAATTAACAAAGATAATTCAATTACTGTTAAAGATGATGGACGTGGTATACCAGTTGATATTCACCCTAAAACAAAGATTTCTACAGTTGAAACTGTTTATACAGTACTTCATGCTGGTGGAAAATTTGGAGGCGGTGGATATAAAGTGTCTGGAGGTCTTCATGGAGTTGGTGCATCAGTTGTTAATGCCTTATCAAAATGGGTAGAAGTTACTGTTTATAAGCATGGTAAAATTCATAAAGTTCGTTTTGAAAATGGTGGACATATAGTTGAACCATTACATGTAATAGGAGAATGTTCTGAAGATAGAACAGGAACTACTGTTACGTTTAAACCTGATCCTGAAATATTTGATACTGATATATATGATTATGAAACGTTAAAAGTAAGAACACGTGAACTTGCTTTCTTAAATAAAGGTTTATCTTTAAATATACGTGATGATAGAGATTTAGAAGATACTACTGGAGAAACTTTTATGTATGAAGGTGGAATTAGTGAGTATGTTAGATTTATAAATCAAGAAAAAACACCAATTCATGAGGATATTATTCATTTAGAAGGTGAAAAAGATGGTGTTATGTTTGAAGTAGCTATGCAATATAATACTTCTTATAATGCTAATATTTATTCATTTGTTAATAATATTAATACTCATGATGGAGGAACTCATGAAGAAGGAGTTAAGCGTGCGTTAACTAGAGTAATTAATAGTTATGCTCGTAAAAATAATATTTTAAAAGAAAAAGATGAAAATTTAAAAGAGGATGATGTTAGAGAAGGATTAACTATGATTGTTTCTTGTAAACATCCAAATCCTCAATTTGAAGGACAAACTAAAGGTAGACTTGGTAATAGTGAAGTTAGAAGTTTAGCAGATAGCGTATTTAGTGAAGGATTTGAAAGATTCTTACTTGAAAATCCTGAAGAAGCTAGAACTATAATTAATAAAGCTATATTAGCAAAGAATGCTCGTATGGCTGCTAAAAAGGCAAGAGAAGCTACAAGAAAGAGTGATTTATCAACAACTAATTTCTTTGGTAAACTATCTGATTGTAAGAGTAAAGATCCTAGTGTATCTGAAATATTTATAGTCGAAGGAGATTCTGCCGGTGGATCAGCTAAAAAGGGAAGAGATTCTATGACTCAAGCTATTTTACCTTTAAGAGGAAAAATACTTAATGTTGAAAAGGCTAGACTTGATAGAGCTTTAGGAAATGAAGAAATTAAGACTATAATTACTGCATTTGGTACAGGTATTGGTGAATATTTTGATTTATCTAAATTAAGATACGATAAGATTATTATCATGACTGATGCCGATGTTGATGGTGCACATATTAGAGTACTTTTATTAACATTATTCTATCGTTTCTTTAAACCAATAGTAGAAGCTGGACATGTATATGCTGCTCAACCTCCATTATTTAGAATTATGCATGGTAAAACACGTAAATATGTTCTAGATGAATCAGAACTTTATGCATATTTAAATTCTTTACCTGAAAACGTTAGAAATAAGGCTGAAATAGCTCGTATGAAAGGTTTAGGAGAAATGGATGCTGAAGAGTTAAATGAGACTACAATGGATATAAATAAACGTACTTTAAGAAGAATTACAGTAGATGATTGTGTTGCAGCCGATAATGTATTTGAAAAGCTTATGGGTGATGAGGTAGAACCTAGAAGACAATTTATTGAAGAAAATGCACAATACGTACAAAATCTTGATATTTAGGGTGGTGAAATTAGATGGATAATGAAAATAGAGATGACTTAGATGAATTATTAGAAAGAGCTCAAGCTGATTCTAATGATGATGAAAATAAAGAGTTAGAAGTTCCAGAATTTGAAGAAAATACAGATAAAAATACTGAATTTGGTGGAACATTTCATGAGAGAGATAAATTAACTGAAAATAATATCGTAAAAGAGGTCAAGGATTCGTTTTTAGACTATTCCATGAGTGTTATTACGTCCAGAGCTATTCCGGACCTTAGAGACGGTTTAAAACCCGTTCACAGACGTATTTTATGGTCTATGTTTGAAGATGGTAATACTCCAGATAAACCTCATAAGAAATCTGCTACTACAGTAGGTAATGTTATGGGTCGTTATCATCCACATGGAGATTCATCTATTTATGATGCGATGGTTCGTTTAGCTCAAGATTTTAACCAAAGATACATGTTAGTTGATGGACATGGTAACTTTGGTAATATTGAAGGTGATGGAGCAGCTGCATACCGTTATACAGAAGCAAGACTTGCAAAAATTTCCTTAGAATTATTAAGAGATATAAACAAAGATACTGTTGATATGGATAAGAACTTTGATGAAACTAGAGAAGAACCTAGAGTTTTACCTTCTAGATTCCCTAATGTTTTAGTAAATGGTTCTATGGGTATAGCTGTTGGTATGGCTACTAATATTCCCCCTCATAATTTGGGAGAAGTTATTGATGGATGTATAGCTTATATGGATAATCCTGATATTGATACTGTAGGTTTAATGCAGTATGTTAAGGGACCTGATTTCCCAACAGGTGGTATAATCCTTGGAAATTCTGGTATCAAAAAAGCTTATGAAACAGGTAGAGGTTCAATTACTATTCGTAGTAAAGCTACCATTGAAGAAAATGGAAATCATCATTATATTATTATTGATGAAGTACCATATGGTGTTAATACTATGGAACTTAAGAATAAAGTTGCTGAACTTGTTCGTGATAAGGTAATAGATGGTATTTCTGATTATCATACAGATTTAAAGAATGGTGTTAAAATTACTATTACTTTAAAGAAAGATGCTAATCCACAAGTAGTTTTAAATAATTTATATAAACATACTAATTTCCAAATTAGTTATGGTATTATCCTTTTAGTACTTGATAATGGTACTCCTAGAACTTTAGGATTAAAGGATATTATTAGTAAATATATTGATCATCAAAAAGAAGTAATTATTAGAAGAACTAGATATGATCTTAAAAGAGCTGAAGAAAGAGTTCATATTTTAGAAGGATTAAAGATTGCTCTTGATAATATTGATGAAGTTGTTAAAACAATTAGAGCTGCTGATTCTGATGATGAAGCAAGAGATAATTTGATGTCTAAGTTTAAATTAGATGAAATTCAAGCAAACAGTATTCTTGAAATGAGATTACGTCGTTTAACTGGATTAGAGCGTGGTAAGGTTGAAGCTGAATTAAATGATTTAACTATTAAAATAGCTGATTATAAGGATATTTTAGCTAAACCTGAACGTGTTATTGGTATTATTAAGGATGAAATGCTTGAAATTAAGAAGCGTTTTGCTGATGAAAGACGTACTCATATTGATATGACAGCTATTGATTATATTGAAGATGAATCATTAATACCTGTGGAAAACACTTTAATTACTTTAACTAATAAAGGATATATTAAGCGTATTACTGCAGATACTTATCGTATTCAAAATCGTGGTGGAGTTGGAATTAAGGGTATGTCTACTAATGAAGAAGATGTTGTGGAAAAAATGTTAAATATGGAAACACATGATTATATCTTATTCTTTAGTAATAAGGGTAGAGTTTACCGTATGAAAGGTTATGAAGTACCTGAATTTAGTAGACAAAGTAAAGGATTACCTATCGTAAACTTATTACCAATTGAAAAAGATGAAAAGATTAATTCAATTCTTTCAGTTAAACCAGATGAAGATGTTTATAAGTATTTAATGTTTGTAACTAGAAATGGTATTACTAAACGTACTGAATTATCTGAATTTGATAGTATTAGAAATAATGGTAAAATAGCTATTAGTCTTAAAGAAGATGATGAACTTATAGCAGTTAGAAAAACAACTGGGGAAAACGAATTTATTATTGGTTCATCTAATGGTAGAATGGTACGATTTGTGGAAAACGAAGTTCGTATTATGGGTCGTACAGCTTCAGGAGTTAAGGGAATTGAATTAGAAGATGCATACGTAATCGGAGCAGAAGTAATTAACCCAGATGAAGAAGTAATGGTTGTTACTGAAAATGGATATGGTAAAAAGACTCCAATTTCTGAATATCGTTTAACTCACCGTGGTAGTAAGGGTGTTAAGGCATTAAATGTTACTGAAAAGAATGGTAATTTAGTTGCTTTACTTGCAATTAATGATGATAGTGATTTAGTTGTTATTACTGATAGTGGTGTAGTTATGAGAATGTCTATGTCTCAAGTATCTACATTAGGTAGAGCTACTCAAGGTGTTAGATTAATTAGATTAAAAGATGGTCAAAAGGTTGCTACTGTTTCTTTAGTTATGAAAGATGATGAAGAAGAATCAACAGAAGTTGTGGATAACGCAAATGTTGAAGTAGAAGAACAGCCAAATGATGTAAATAATGAAGAACAAACAGCTTAGTTTGTTCTTTTTTTTATTTCCCGGGAAATAATTTATATATTTTTTGCCTAAATAGACAATATGTTTCACGTGAAACATAATAAAATAATATATTGTTTGTATAAACTATGTTTCACGTGAAACATAAATAATTTCATTTTACTTTATCAATTAATTATTAATTGCTTTTTTTATCCTATAAATGATTAATTTGAAATATATTATACAATGTTTCTAAATTAAAAAAACATACTGATAAAATTAAATGCGTTGATATTCTATTCATTATATTAATTTAGATAAATTATATACTTTTGGATTTGATATATTGATTCTTTAATATTTAGCAGTTTTAATTAAAATGATTGTGTTCTTAAATAGTTACTCATATAATAATTTAAATATCGTTATTTGATTGATTGTAATTTAATGCTTTTCTTATATTATTATGATTATTAATAAAAAGTGATAAAATTTAATAATCATGTGTATGAATTAAATAAAATAGTACTTTGTTTGAAAAAAAATTGAAAGCAAAACAATGTTTCACGTGAAACATAAAAATAAAATATGGAACAATGTTTCACGTGAAACATAAAAATAAAATATGGAACAATGTTCCACGTGAAACATTATATATAAGTATAAATATATTATATTTATATAAAATAGTGATAATTAATTGCTTTTTATTAAAAATATGTTATTATATTTATGGTGCAATAAATATTAATGGAACCAGGTCAGGACAGGAATGTAGCAGCCTTAACGTTCTATATTTATGTGCACCTTTTTTTTATAGGTGATAATATGAATGATATATATTATATGAAAATTGCTTTAAAAGAGGCTGAAAAAGCATATAAACATGGCGAAGTACCAATTGGAGCGGTTATCGTTAAAAATGATAAGATTATAGGTAAAGGATATAATTTGAAAGAAAAAAAATATAATGCTATGGCTCATGCTGAAATATTAGCTATTACTAAAGCATCTAAAAAAATAAAAAACTGGCGTTTAAATGGCTGCACTATTTATGTGACAATGATACCATGTCCTATGTGTGCTAGTGCTATTAATCAATCTAGAATTTCTAAAGTTATTTATGGGACTGTACCCAATACTGTGGATAAAGAAATTATTTATAAAATTTTAAATGGAAATGAGTATGGTGTTCCGGTAGAAATTGTGGAAAATGTTTTAAATGATGAATGCAGCAGTATAATTCGTAAATTTTTTAAGAAAAAGAGGTAATAATTGTGTTAATTATTACTTTTTTAATGGTATAATATAAGTGTATTTTGGAGGTGTAATTATGTCTTATCAAGCTTTATATAGAAAATATCGACCATCTACTTTAAAAGATGTAATTGGCCAAGATGTTGTTATTAAAATATTAGAAAATGCTGTTAAAAATAATAAAATAGGACATGCATATTTATTTTCTGGGCCTAGGGGTATTGGAAAAACTACTATTGCTAAAGCATTAGCTAAAACAGCTAATTGTCTTGAACCTATTAATGGCGATTCATGCGAAAAATGCAATAACTGTAATTCTATTAATTCAGGCTTTTGCCCTGATATTATTGAAATAGATGCTGCAAGTAATAATGGCGTTGATGAAATACGTGAAATTAAAAATAAGATTAGTTTGGTTCCTAATGAATTAAAATATAAAGTATATATAATAGATGAGGTTCATATGCTTTCTATTGGAGCCTTTAATGCTTTACTTAAAACTTTAGAGGAACCACCTGAACATGTTATATTTATATTAGCAACTACAGATCCTCAAAAGGTGCCTTCTACTATTATTTCTAGATGTCAGTGTTATGAATTCCATAGAATAAGTAATAAAGATATAGTTGAAAGATTAAAATATATTTGTAAAGAGGAAAATATTAAAATAGATGATGAAGTACTTGATAGGATTGCTACATTATCAGATGGTGGTATGCGTGATTCTATTGGTATGTTAGATAAGTTAACTGCATATTCAAATTCTAACATTACTTTAGATGATTTTGAAAAAGTTAATGGAATAGTTTCAGTTGTGGAAAAAGAAAAATTTATTGATAATATTCATAATAATAATGTTTTAGAAATAATTAAATTTATTGATAATATATATGATAATGGTAAAGATTTAATTATTTTTACTCAAGATTTATTGAAAATATGCAAAGATAAATGTGTTAATTACTATGTTAATAATACTGATGATGATATAGAATTTTTATTATCATTATCTAATTTATTAAATAATATTTTAAAGGATATTAAAACATCTCCTAATGTTAAAACTATTTTAGAAATTAATATATTATCATTTTTAAATATTGCTAGAAATAATAATACACAATCAGTTGTGAAAAAAGAAAAAAATGATTTACCTAAAATAAGTGAACAACCAATAGCTAATGAGACAATTGTGGAAAACAACACTGTTGAAGATGACAATGCTGAAGAATCTATTGATTTTAAAACAATAATTAATAATTGTTTTGCTAGAGCAAATAAACAGGAAAAACAAATGTTTGAAAGTAAATGGAATTTGATAAATGATTATACTTTTGATTCTAAATATGGGGCTGCTGCTAGTTTTGTTGCAGATGGAACTATAAGAGTTGTTGGTGAAGGAGAAGTGCTTATTTCGTTTGATTATGAATCAATGGTTAATAGAGGTATTAATTTATTGGAATTAATTCAAAATTTATTTGAAAAAATTTATGGTAGAACATATGATATTGCTTTTATTACTACTGATGAGTGGAATAAAGTAAAAACGGAATTTATAAATAATAAAAATAATGGAATAAAATATGAATATATTCCAATAGAGCGTAAAAAAAAAGCCCAAAAAGCTAAAATAGATAAAAATAATGCGGTAGCAAGTGAAGCTATTGAATTATTTGGAGATAATGTTGTATTAGTTTAAAAAGAGAAAGGATGATTAAAATGAATATACAAGCGTTAATGAAACAAGCTCAAAGCTTACAAAAAGATATGATGAAAACAAAGGAAGAAATTGATAATATGGAATTTACTGGTAATAGTTCTTTTGTTAGTGTTGTGGTAAAAGGAGATAAAACAGTAAAGAAGGTAATTATTAATAATGATGATATTACTAGTGATGATAAAGAAATTATTGAAGATATGCTAGTTGTTGCTTTAAATGATGCTTTTAAGCAAATTGATAAGGTAACTGAACAAAAAATGGGAAAATTTAGTAGTATGATGCCAGGTGGCTTATTTTAGGTGATTTAAGATGTATCCAGGTAGTTTAAACGAATTAATTGAATCATTTAAATATTTGCCAGGAATAGGTGAAAAAACAGCTGAGAGGATGGCTTTTGCTATTCTAGAAATGGATTCTGAAAAAGTTGAAAATTTTTCTTCTAGTATTATGGATGCTAAAAATAATATTCATAGATGTCCTATATGTAATAGTCTTACTGATAAAGAAAAATGTTTAATATGTAGTGATGATACTAGAGGTAATACTCTATGTGTTGTTGAGGATCCAAAAAGTGTTTTTTTATTTGAAAAACTTGGATTATTTAAAGGAAAATATCATGTTTTAAAAGGATTAATTTCTCCACTTGATGGTGTTAATCCTGAAGATATTGAATTAGAAAAATTGATTGATAGAGTAAAAAAAGAAGAATTTCAGGAATTAATACTTGCATTTAAGCCAAGTATTGAGGGTGAAACAACTTCATTATATATAAAGAGAATTTTAGGAGATATGAATTTATCTATTACTAAGATAGCTAGTGGTATCCCAATGGGTGCTGATATGGAATATATTGATGCAATGACATTAGAGAGAGCTTTAATGGATAGAAAGAATGTAGAATAAAAAATAAATTTTTTCATAGTTTTAATTAGGTGATACTGTGAAAAATAAAATATTTAGTTTAATTAAAAAAATAGTGTTAAGTTTTATAATACTTTATGGTTTTAATACAATTGGTAGTAATTTTAATGTTATTATACCTATGAATTTATTTACTATAAGTATTATTACTATTTTGGGATTGCCTGCATTATTTTCATTGGTTCTTTTATTAGTATTTGCTTTATAGAGGTGATAATATGTTGGATTTGTTTAAAGATAAGCAGCCTTTGTTTTATGAACAAATAAATAATAGTATAAAGAATAATAAGATAACTCATGCTTATCTAATTGAAACTAATGATTATCCTGAAAGCGATAGCTTAATATTAGAATTTGTTAAAGAATTATTTAGAATTTATATGTCTGATGAAGAATTTTCTAAAATAGATAATTTAATAGAAAATGATGCTTTTTCTGATTTTTTAGTTATTGAACCGGATGGTAGCTGGATTAAAAAAGACCAAATTCTAGAAGTGAAAGAAAAATTTTCCACAACTTCTGTTGAAAATAGGCCTAGGATTTATTTAATTAAAGAAGCAGACAAGCTTAATAAATATGCTGCTAACTCATTACTTAAATTTTTAGAAGAACCAGATGGTAATATTATAGCTATTCTTGTTAGTAGTAATAGATATAGAGTATTAGAAACGCTTAGAAGCAGATGTCAGTTATATACTTTAATTAATGTTAATAAAAAAATAGAAATTGAAAATATAGAACTTATTAATAATATTATTGAAACTATTGAAACTAAAGAGCATTCTTCTATTGCTTATTTACCAGTAGTTTTAGAAAATGATTTAAGAAATAAAGAGTTTTGGATTGATGCTTTTAATACTATGGTCGATATTTATGAAAACAGTATAAGAAAATATGAAAATATTAATTATAAAGATTATGGCCAAGTATTAGATTTGATAAATAATAACAATTCTTTACAGGATATAATAAATAAAATTTCTATTTTATTTACAACTATAAATAATTTAGAATATAATTTAAATATAAGTATGATGCTTGATAAATTTATTATTGAATTTACTGGGAGGTGAGTAAATGAAAAAAATAGTTGGTATTACATTTAATGATAGTGAAAAAGTATATCATTTTGATACAAATAAAATATCTTTAAATAAAGATGATTATGTAATTGTAGAAACAGAAAGAGGTCTACAATTTGGAAAAGTAGCTGTAGCTCCATATGATATTGAAGATAAAGATATAGGAAAAGAATTAAAAAATGTTATTAGAAAAGCAGATAAAAAAGATCTAAAAACTTATGAACAAAATGTTAATGATGCTAATAAAGCATTAATTAATGCTCGTGAGATAGCTGAATCTTTAGAACTTAATATGCAATTAATTGATGCTGCATATACTTTTGATCGTAGTCAACTATTATTTCATTTCTTAGCAGATGCTAGAGTTGATTTTAGAGAATTAGCTAAAAAACTTGCTAATAATTATCGTACTCGTATTGAACTTAGACAAATTGGAGTTAGAGATAAGGCTAAAATGATTGGTGGTTTAGGACCATGTGGTAGATTTTTATGTTGTAGTAGTTTTTTAACTGATTTTAATAGTGTTTCCATTAATATGGCAAAAAATCAAATGCTTGCTTTAAATCCCACTAAGATAAATGGTATATGTGGGAGACTTTTATGCTGTTTAAGTTATGAGGATGATACTTATACTGAACTTAAAAAAGATTTTCCAACTGTTGGACAAGTATATAAGAAAAATGATATAGAAGGTAAAGTAATATCTGTTAATGTATTAAATAGAACTATTTTAATTGAAACAAAAAATAAAACTGTTGTTGAGGTACAATTATAATGAAAGTGCTCAATGATTTAGTTGGTTATAAAAATTTAAGTATTTATCAGAATCCAGAGTGGTTTTCATTTTCTTTGGATTCTGTTTTACTTCCTAATTTTGTAACTTTAAATAAAAATATTAAAGTAGTTATGGATTTATGTTGTGGTAATGCTCCTATTCCTTTAATTATGTCTACTAAGACTGATGCTAAGATAATTGGTGTTGAACTACAAAAAGATGTTTATGATTTGGCTTGTGAAAGTGTAACTTATAATAAGCTAGATGATAGAATAGAATTATTAAATATGAATATTAAAGACTTAAAAAATAAATATACTAGTGATAGTATTGATGTTATTACTTGTAATCCTCCATATTTTAAATATATTGAGTCAAGTAATATTAATGATGATATTCATAAGGTAATAGCTAGACATGAAAAAGAAATAACGCTAGAAGAAATAATTGATATTTCTCATTATTTGCTAAAAAATAATGGATGTTTAGCTATGGTTCATAGAACAGATAGATTAATAGAAATTATAAGTTTATTTAAAAAATATGGCTTAGAAGTTAAGAAACTAAGATTTATTTATCCAAAAGATAATACTGAATCTAATATGATATTAGTTGAAGGAAGAAAAAATGGTAATACTGGTTTAAAAGTATTATCGCCTCTTTATGTTCATAATGAAGATGGAAGTTATAGAGAAGAAGTTTTAAAAATGTTTGAGTAGGTGATTATTGTGAGACAAAAAAGTTATGATAATAGTCCAAGTTTATATTTAATTCCAACTCCTATTGGTAATATGGAAGATATTACTTTAAGAAGTATTAATACTTTAAAAATGGTTGATTTAATTCTATGTGAAGATACTAGAATTACAGGTGAATTATTAAAAAAATTAGATATAAAGAAAAAATTAATCCATTCTGATGATCATACTGAGGATGGATTAAAGGAAATGGTGCTTGAAAAATTAAAAGAAGGATTAAATATTGGATTGGTTACAGACAGAGGGACTCCTATAATTAGTGATCCTGGGTATAAGATAGTTGAATTTATTGCTAATAATGGATTTAATGTTATTAGTCTACCTGGCCCTACTGCTTTTGTACCAGCATTAACTGCTTCAGGTCTTAATCCTCAACCATTTTTATTTTATGGTTTCTTAAATAGTAAGGAATCTAAAAGGGAAAAAGAACTTGAAAGTTTAAAAAAATTGCCTTATACTATCATTTTGTACGAAGCACCACATCGTATTCATAGTATGCTTGATTCTTTACTTAAAGTTTTCGGAGATAGAAAAATCGCTTTAAATAGAGAAATTAGTAAACGTTATGAAGAAATAATTCGTGGTAATATTTCTGAAGTACTAGAAATTGTTGATGAATTAAAAGGTGAAATGGTTATAGTAGTTGAAGGTAATACTAAAGATGAAGATTATAGTTCTATGACTATTTTGGAACATATTAATCTTTATTTAGAAGATGGTATGACTGAGAAAGAAGCTATTAAGAAAGTAGCTGTTGAAAGATCCATTCCAAAATCAGTAGTATATAAGGAATATCATATTGATAATAAATAAAATTATTTCCCGGGAAATAATTTTGATAGAATTAAGGTGATAATATGAAATTAATAGTAGGTTTAGGTAATCCGGGTCGTGAATATGAAAATACGCGTCATAATATTGGTTTTATGACTATTGATAAGTTTGCTTCTAAATTAGGAGTATCTATTACATCTGAAAAATTTAATGGATTATATGCACAAACTATGATTAATGGAGAAAAGGTTATTTTATTAAAACCTCAATCATATATTAATCTAAGCGGCGAGGTAATTAGAAAGTATGTTGATTATTTTAAAATTGATGTAGATGATATTTTAATAATTCATGATGATTTAGATTTGCCTGTTGGTACTTATAAACTAAAGCAAAAAGGCTCAAGTGGAGGACATAATGGTTTAAAAAATATTGAACTTCATTTAGGTACTCAAGTTTATAAAAGAATAAAAATAGGTATATCTAATAATAAAATGATTGATACTAAAGATTATGTATTAGGTAAAATTACCGGTGAAGATAATAAATTGATTGAAGAAGTAAAAGATACTGCAATGAATATACTAGATGATTACTTTAAATTATCTTTTACGGAGTTAATGTCTAAATATAATCATAAGTAGGTGATTTTATGGATATATTCAATAAGGATTTACCAATTCAAAATATAAAAAATATAGCCCTATCTGGTTTAACAGATGAGGTTTTTTGTCGTTATATAAATAAAGTTTTTAAAGCCAATGATAAATCTATTTTAATAGTTACTTCATCTTTATTTGAAGCTAATATGTTATGGAGTACTTTAAGTAATTATAATGATGCTAGTTATCTATTTCCAATGGATGATTTTTTAACTAGTGAAGCTATAGCTATTTCTCCTGATTTGTTAGTAAATCGTTTGGAGACTATTAATTCGATTTTAGAAAATGATAAAGTTATAGTTGTTACTAATTTAATGGGATATTTAAGATATTTACCAGAATTAAGTGCATATAAAAATAGTATTATTACTATTGATAAGAATTTAGAAATAGATCAAGATAAACTTGTAAGAAAAATAGCTAGATTAGGTTACAAAAGAGAATCTGTTGTTACTAAGACTGGTGAGTTTTCTAATCGTGGTTTTATTATAGATGTTTTTCCTCTTGAATTTGACCATCCAATTCGTATTGAGATGTTTGGTGATACAATTGAATCAATTCGTGAATTTGATGAAGATACGCAGAAATCTATAAGAAATTTAGATAGTGTTACTATTAAGCCATATAGTGAATTTATTTTAGATAAAGATGTTTCAGTAGAGCCAAAACAAAAATATTTAAAAAAATATGCTAAAGCTTCATCAATATTAGATTATTTAGATGATCCTATTACTTTTTATAAAGATGAAGCAAGTTTAGAAACATCCTATTTAAATACAGTAGAAGAAATGGTTGAATATAAAAATGAAAAGGATAAAGATTATGATGGTGATTATATGTTTAATCTTAATGAACTTAATCCTTCTTATTTAAATTATTATTTAACTATTGATAATATAGTTAAAGATAAAAATGTTAAAGTATATAGAGTTGATGCTAAAGAGATAACTTCATTTCATGAAAATATTGAAGCAATTAATAAGTTTATAGCAGATAAATTATATTTAAATAATTATGTAATTGTGTACTTAAAGGAAATTCAAGTAAAGAACTTTGTTAAAGCTTTAACATCTAATTATATAATTACTGATGATGAACATTTAGAATTAAATAAGGTTAATATTATTGAAAAGAACATATCTAAAGGTTATATGATTAATAATTATGTGGTATTAACTGATAAGGAATTATTTAACTATTCATCTGATAGAAAGAAATATAAAACGAAATTTAAATATGCATCAAAAATTAAAGATATTAATAAGCTTAATATTGGAGATTATGTAGTACATGCTATTAATGGTATTGGTGTTTATCAAGGTATTAAGACATTAAAGCATGGTGATTTAGTAAAAGATTATATTGAAGTAAGTTATGCTGGTAATGATAAATTATATATTCCAGTAGAAAAAATAGATTTAATTAATAAATATTCTGGTAATGAAGGAGCTTGCCCTAAACTTAATAAATTAGGTGGTTCTGATTGGAATAAAGTTAAAGCTAGAGTTAAGGATAAAATTCATGATATTGCAGATCAATTAATTAAATTATATGCTATGCGTGAGATGCAGGAAGGTTTTGCTTTTTCTCCTGATACTGATTTAACTAATAAGTTTGATAATAGTTTTGAATATATTGAAACAAAAGATCAATTGCTCGCTATTAAACAAATAAAAGAAGATATGGAATCGACTCATCCAATGGATAGACTTTTATGTGGTGATGTTGGTTATGGTAAGACGGAAGTGGCTTTTAGAGCTATATTTAAAGCAGTAATGGATTCTAAGCAAGTATTATATTTATGTCCAACTACAATTCTTTCTAATCAGCAATATCAAAATGCTTTATCTAGATTTAGAGATTTTCCTATAAATATTGGACTTCTAAATAGATTTACTACTCCAAAGGAAAAGAAAAGAATAATTGAAGGCTTAAAGGATGGTACTATTGATTTGGTATTTGGTACACATAGATTATTAAGTAATGATATTAAACCTAAAGATTTAGGATTATTAGTAATAGATGAGGAGCAACGATTTGGAGTTACTCATAAAGAAAAAATTAAAGAATATAAGAACAATGTTGACGTTTTGACGCTTACTGCTACCCCAATTCCTAGAACATTACAGATGTCTATGATTGGAATTAGAAGTTTATCTTTAATAGAAACTCCACCAGTAGATAGATATCCAGTTCAAACTTATGTTATTGAAGAGAATAATCAAATTATTAAGGATGCTATTTATAAAGAATTATCTAGAAATGGTCAAGTTTTCCTTTTATATAATAGAGTTGAAACAATTGAAAGAAAAGTTGCTGAGATTCAAAGGTTAGTCCCTGAAGCTAGAATTATATTTGCTCATGGTCAACTTTCTAAAGAAGAATTAGAGGATAGAATGTTAGCATTTATTAATCATGAATACGATATTTTAATATGTACAACTATTATAGAAACTGGTATTGATATTCCTAATGCTAATACGTTAATTATTTTAGATGCTGATAGATTTGGACTTAGTCAGTTATATCAAATTAGAGGTCGTGTTGGTAGAAGCAATAAGATTGCTTATGCTTATTTAATGTATTCAGCTAATAAGATGTTAAATGATGTAGCAGTTAAAAGATTAAATGCTATTAAGGATTTTACTGAATTAGGTAGTGGGTTTAGTATTGCGACTCGTGATTTATCTATTCGTGGGGCTGGAGATATTTTAGGAAGTGAACAAGCTGGATTTATTGATACTGTTGGTATTGATTTATATTTAAAATTATTGCAGGATGAAGTTGATAGATTAAAAGGTATAACCCCTAAAGAAGAAGTTATTCAAAATGAAAAACCACTTTTAGATGTATCAACACATATTTCGGATAATTATACTGATGATGATAATCTAAAAATTGAAATTCATAAATTAATTAATACTATTGATTCATATGAAAAGTTAGAAGAAGTAAAGGCTGATTTAGAGGATAGATTTGGTAGAGTAGATGATTCTGTTATTATTTATATGTATGAAGAATGGTTTGAAAAACTAGCTAAAGAATATCAAGTGGAACAAGTTAATAATACTAAGAATTCTATTGAATTAGTGTTTAGTGAAAAGATTACTAATAGAATTGATGGAGAAGCATTATTTGAAGATTCATTTAAGATAACTCCTATGTTTAGATTTAAATTAATGCATAATAGATTAATAGTTATACTTGATACTATAAAATTAGAAAAACATCATGTTTATTATTTAGTAGATCTATTAAATAATATAAAATTTAAAGATGCAGAGAAGTAATATAGTTACTTCTTTTTTATTTGACTAAATCTTAATAAAATGTTATTCTTAAAAAGAATAAAGGATTGATATAATGGATAAAGACATACAAAATATATTTAAGGAAAAGAATAGAGAAATATTAATTACTAATTTAAAGTATGATTTAGATAAGAATATTGGTAGTTTAATGGAAACTCTTACTAATATATTTAATTTAACTTTTGATGAAGCAATTAGAAAAATAGAAACTATTTTTACTGATGAAAATATGCTTGATCAATTAAAAAAAATAACAGAAATTGTTAATAATATGAAATTTGATAGTTATCGTGATTTAGATGATTTAATTAATGATAAGAAAAAAGTTGTATTAAATAATATTAAATCTTTAAAATTTACTGAAAAGAATATGGATGAATATTATGAAATGGTATTTAATACTACTAAAAATATTAAGGAAGAATTAAAGAGTAGTTTATCTAAAATATTATTAGATGGTAATAAAGAATTAGTAAAATTAGTTAAAACTGATAATAAAGAATTGGTTATTAGTAGACTTAATGATTATTTAAATAATAGATTTTATGAAAAATTAGAAACAAAAGTACATATGGAAATTATGTTACGTGATAATAATTTAATTAATAAAGCTAAAGAAGGGTATATTAGATATCAAGATATTTGTTCTAAAACATTAGTATAGATTTTTCTATACTTTTTTTGTATAAAAATGTAATAATTTTCCAATCTAATTATAGAAAGAGGGATTATTATGAAAGCTACTGGTGTTGTTAGAAGGATAGATGATTTAGGTAGAATAGTTATTCCAAAGGAAATAAGAAGGACTTTGAAGATTAATGATGGTGATAATGTTGAAATATATGTGAGTGATGATTCTATTGTGTTAAAAAAATACTGTTTTTTAAATAGTAGTTTTCTTTTGGCACAAAAATTAACAGATGCTTTTTATAAAATATATCATAAGATTATATTGATAACTGATAATGAAAAAATTGTGGCAGGTTCTAAAAAATATTTGAATAAAACTTTATCAACAACTATTGTGGATATCATTAATAATCGTAGTGAAATTGAAAAAAATATATGCATTACTAATGATAATGATAGTGTTAATGTTTATTTATATCCTATTATTTCTAGTAGTGATGCTTTAGGTAGTGTTATTTTAATTAGTGATGATATTAGTGCTATTGATAAGTCAATTATTAAACTGATGAGTGTAATTTTAGTAAAAAATGTTGAAGAATAAAACTAATTGTGTTATAATCGAGTACATAAATGTTGTGATGGAAAGAGTTATTCTATTCTATATTTAGAGAGCCCTGTAAAGGTGAAAGAGGGAAATAGAAGAAAATAATAGATGGTTCCTGAATAGATAAGTCGATATGTAGGCTTATACGTATACTCGCGTTAAGAGTTTAAGTGTATAGTTTAATAACTATAAATTAAGGTGGTACCGCGATCATTCGTCCTTATGGATAATGGTCGCTTTTTTATTTACATGGAGGTAGTTATGCGTTATTTTGAAAAAATTAGTTTTCTTCAATTTAAAAAAGATATATCTGATGATTTAGATTTATATAATAGTTATAATCTTCCTAAAAGGAGTACTAAATCAAGTGCAGGATATGATTTTGAAGCTATTATGGATTTTACTTTAAAACCTGGAGAAATAAAGAAGATTCCTTTAGGAATTAAAGTTGATATGAATGAAGGAGAAGTATTATTCTTAATAGTTAGAAGTAGTCAGGGATTTAAATATAATGTTAGATTGTGTAATCAAGTTGGGGTTATTGATAAAGATTATTATAATAATCCTGATAATGAAGGACATATGTGGATTAAGTTAGAAAATCATGGGGATAAGGATTATATTGTTAGTAAAGGTGATAAAATAATTCAAGGTATATTTATGAATTTTTTAACTGTTGATAATGAAGAAGAAGTTAATAATGTTAGAACTAGCGGAATAGGTTCTACTGATAAGAAAGGAAATGATTAAAATGGATAAATATTATATTTCAACAGCTATTGCTTATACTTCTGGAAAACCTCATATTGGTAATACATATGAAGTTGTTTTGGCAGATAGTATTGCGCGTTATAAAAGATTAAAAGGATATGACGTATATTTTCAAACAGGTACTGATGAACATGGTGAAAAGATACAAATAAAGGCAGAAGCAGCTGGTATTACGCCTCAAGAATATGTTGATAATATCGCAGGACAAATTAAAGATATTTGGGATATTATGAATACAAGTTATGATAGATTTGTACGTACTACTGATAAGAATCATGAAAGAGTTGTTCAAAAAATATTTAAGAAAATGTATGATAAAGGAGATATTTACCTTGGAGAATATAAAGGATTATACTGTACTCCATGTGAGTCTTTCTGGACTGAAAGTCAATTAGTAAATGGAAAATGTCCTGATTGTGGTAGAGATGTAGAAGAAAAGGTTGAACAAGCTTATTTCTTTAGACTTTCTAAATATCAAGATAGATTAGTTGAATATATCGAATCTCATCCTGATTTTATTAAACCAGAATCTAGAAAAAATGAAATGATTAATAACTTTATTAAACCAGGATTACAAGATCTATGTGTATCTCGTACTAGTTTTAATTGGGGGATTCCAGTAGATTTTGATCCTAAACATGTTGTATATGTATGGTTAGATGCACTTACTAACTATATTACTAATATTGGATACGATCCAGATGGCTCAAACGAGGAATTTAATAAATTATGGCCAGCTGACTTACATTTAATTGGAAAAGATATTATACGTTTCCATACTATTTATTGGCCATGTTTCTTATTTAGTTTAGATTTACCATTACCTAAACAAGTATTTGGACATCCTTGGTTACTTACAAATAATGATAAAATGAGTAAATCTAAGGGTAATGTTATTTATGCTGATGACTTAGTTAGAGTATTTGGAACAGATGCCGTTAGATATTATGTATTACATGAAATACCTTATGCCAATGATGGAAATTTAACTTATGATTTATTAATTGAAAGAATTAATAGTGATTTAGCCAATGTTTTAGGAAATTTAGTAAATCGTACTATTTCAATGGTTAATAAGTATTTTGATGGTACTGTAACTAATAAAGGTGTTTTTGAAGATTATGATAAAGAATTAATTTCTATGATTAATGAATTAGATTCTAAAGTTGAAAAGAAAATGGATAATCTTGAAATTGGTGCTTCTTTAGATGAAATATTTGATGTATTAAGAAGAAGTAATAAGTTTATTGATGAGGCTACTCCTTGGGTATTAGCTAAAGAAGAAGATAAAAAAGATAGATTAGAAACTGTTTTATATAGTTTACTTGAATCAATTCGTGTATGTGGATTATTATTAAAACCATTTATACCAGAAACAAGTGATAAGATTAAATCTCAAATAAATAATACTAAAGAAGAACTTAAGTATTTAGAAGATAATTCTTATACTGTAGGTACTCCAGAAGCTTTATTTATGAGAATAGATAAAAATAAATTATTAGAAGAATTAGAAAAAGGTGAGTAGTAATACTCATCTTTTGTGTTATAATTAATTTAATAACAGTCTTTGGTTAAACATGATATTTGAAATTTTTTATAATTAGGAGGATGTGTGTATGGAAGAAACACGAAATAAGCGCATCATGGTATTAGCAAAAAGTTTGCATATAATTACTAAAATATGCAGAATATTTATGGTTTTGGGCATTGTATGTATGTTATTTGGAATAATAATTGTTCCAATATTAACAGCCAATATTAAAGTTGATACTACAAAGCAAACTCTTGAAGTCTTTGATCAAAAAATGCTTTATATTATGACGGAGGATAAAGTTATTATTAATGATGGTAATAATTCATTTGAGATTACTAAGAAAGATGAAGTTAAAGCATTTAATGAAGTAATTGACTATTTAGAAAACAAGGATACTATTAAAGTTATAGTTGCTATTGAATTAGCTTTAGTATTTGGTGTTTCAGTAGTATGTTTGACGTATTTGGCGTTTAGAACAATTGATCAAGTATTCCTTAATATTAGTAGCAAAGAGAAAATATTCTTAAAAGAAAATTCAGAATATATGATTAATACAGCTAAATATATGATTGCAGTAATTATTGTTTCATTAGTTGCTAGTATTGTAACTGGAATTGCTTTTGACACTGATATTCGATTTAATATTAGTTTATCTAATGTTATTACTGTAATAGTTTTATATTGTTTGGCTTATATTTTTGAATATGGACATGAATTAGAGGAAAAATCTTTTTAGAACAGAAGCAAGTTAATATACTTGCTTTTTTTATTACTAAGTTAATAATACGTGTTATAATTTTATTAGGTGATAATATGTTTATAGATACTCATATGCATATTGGTGAGGATTTTGGTATTAATCCTCTTAAATATGTTGAAAATGCTTATAATAAAAATGTTAAAATATTAATTGCAAGTTTTTGTGAAAAGAAAGATTTAGATGATGCCAGTATTTATACTAATAGATTTACTAATCTTTATGCAGCTGTTGGATATCATCCTGAAATAGCTAATGATATTGATGAATCTGATTATGAAAGGTTAGAAAATATTATTAAATCTAATAAAAAAATTGTAGCCATAGGGGAAATTGGTTTAGATTATTATTGGAATAAAGATAATAAAGAAAAACAACGAGAGGTTTTTAGAAAACAGTTATCTCTAGCTGAAAAATTAAATATGCCCGTAGTTATACATACTAGAGATGCTATAGAAGAAACTTATGAAATTTTAAAAGAATATAATGTTAAAGGTATAATGCATTGTTTTAGTGGCAGCAGGGAAATGGCTAAGAAATTTATTAATCTTGGATTTTTACTTGGTATAGGTGGAGTTGTTACTTTTAAGAACAGTAAATTATATCAAGTAATTGAAGAAATCTCTTTAGATAATATAGTTTTAGAAACTGATAGCCCATATATGGCACCAGTTCCTGTTAGGGGTACTACTAATGAATCAGCTAATATACCATATATAGCAGAAAGAATAGCAGAAATAAAAAATATTGATGTAGAAAAAGTTGCTTATATAACTACTAAAAATGCTTGTAGTTTGTTTGACTTAAATAGTAATTTGTGATATATTTTTTTTATAAGATAGATTGTGGGTAGACAGAAGAATGGAGTAAATATTATGGATAGAGGTAGAAAAACTTTCCTAATGGCTATATTTAACAGAACTTTGTTAGTTTGTGCTATATTTACTTATGCAATGGTTCTTGCTGGTACTAAAAGTCATCAAACTAATTATGTAACTAACGTTAATGGGGTTAAATCTTTGGAAGCGGTTCATATTATAAGTAAATATGATAACAAGAATCAAACATTAGCTGTTTTACATGTTAATAATATGCAAGAGGCAGCTATGTATGGCGATAGTATGCCTATATCATTTACTGGACAAATGACTGCTTATAAGCCTACTTGTAAAGGATGTACTGGTCGTGTTTCATGTCCTCCTAGACAAAATGTAACTAATGGTAATATTTGGTTTCAAGATAATATATATGGAAAAATAAGAATTTTGGCTGCTGATCCTAAAATTCCTTGTGGTACAATTGTTAAAATTACTAATGTTACTTTCCAAGCGGAACCTATTATTGGAATTGTTCTTGATAGAGGTGGAGCAATTAAGGGTAATATAATGGATTTTTTAGTAACTGAAAGCGATAATATGGATGTTGTTGGAAGACAAAAAAATGTAAATTATGAAGTATTGCGCTGGGGATGGTGATAATCATGGCACGAAGAATGAATATAAAGGATAAAAATACACTTGATTTAGAAGAATTAAAAGAAGATAAAGAGGATAGAAAAAGATTTGTTTTCTTCCTTTTCATTTTTTTGGTTGTTTTATTTATTTCTACATTCGGTCTAACAGTTTCATTTTATAAAGGTGGTTCTGGTGAGGATCAGGAAATTGAAACTGGTCCAACACCTACAACTTCTCCAGAAGAAACTAGTACTATTCCAGCTGATGATCAAATAATATTTACTTATTCAGATGTAGATAAAGCAGGAAGTGGAATTAATTTAGTAAATGCAATTCCTATTTCAGATGAAAAAGGTAAAGTTTTAGTTGGGACAGGTAATTATTTTGATTTTTCAATAACTGCTACCAGTAAAAAACATGATTTAGTGTATAAAATTTTAATAAATAAAGATAAGACTTCTACTTTAAATAATTCAGAAGTTAGAATGTATTTAACATCAATATCTGGTAGTTATGAAAAAGAATTGGTTTTAACTACTTTTGATACTTTAGAAACTAAAAGAATAAATGGAATAGATTACTATGTTTTATATCAAGCTAAGCTAAATAAGGGTATTAATAATCATAGTGATCGATATAGATTAAGAATGTGGGTTAAAGAAACATCTGAAGATTTTAATGATAAATTCTTCAAATTAAAAGTTGATGTTACTGCTGAACAAGTAGGTGATTAGTGTGAATAAAAAGAATGCAATTTTGGTAGTTTTATTATTATCTATAATTACTATGCTATTAGGTTTTAGTACAGCTATTTTCTTTTATTTGGGTAGAGGTACTACTAATAATGTAATTCAGACAGGTAGAATAGTTTTTTCTTATTCTGATGCTGAAATTGGTGATGGTGAAGGTGATGGTAATGGTATTAATATAGTTGATGCATTACCTACTCTTGATGCAGTTGGTAAGTTATTATCAAGTCCAAAAGAATATTTTGATTTTACTGTTACTGCTTCTACTACAAGTACTGATTTAGTTTATGAAATTGCTGCAATGAAACAAGAGAGTTCTACTATGAAAGAAGATTTTGTAAAAATATATTTAACTGAATTTAATGGTGCTAATGAAATAGAAACTCCTATGACTGGTGGAGCGGTAACACCCACATATGCTGAACTTCAAGATACTACAAATACTTTATTAGAGGGTAAAACTATTTATTTTGGTAAAGTACAATCTGGTGAAGTAGCATATGGAAAAAAATTTCGATTAAGAATGTGGTTAGATAGTAAAGCTACAAGCCAAGAAATAGGTGAAACTACATTTAAAGTTAAAGTTAATGTAGCTGCTGTTGGTAATAATTAATTTGTTGTAAAAGAGATAAATTTCTCTTTTTTTTATTTTACTTATTTATTGTTATATGTTATTCTTAATGTAGAAGATTAGAATAGGGGATGATACTATGTCTAATAATAGTAAAAAAGTTATTAACTTGTTGTCATCAATACTTTTATATTCAATTTTGGCTATTATTGGGTTAATAATTATCATGTTTATTGCATATTTTATTGATCAAAAGATAGCTCAAAGTAAAGGTGAAACAAGATCACCACTATTTGGTGCGTATGTTATTATTAGTGATAGTATGGTACCTACTATTAATGTACGTGATGCTGTTGTTACTATGAGAGTAGATCATAGTAAATTAAAAGTTAATGATATAATTACATTTATATCTAAAGATATAGAAACACAAGGAACTCCTATAACACATAGAATTGTCGGTATTGTTTATGAGGATTCTGAAACGAAATCTAAAGTTTTAGGTTATCGTACTAAAGGTGATCATAATAATACACAAGATTTTGCTTTAATTAGACCTGAAGAAGTATTAGGAAAAGTATATTTAAGAATTCCTTTACTTGGTTATTTACAATTATTTCTAACTACTCCTATTGGATGGATGTTGGTAATTGTTCTACCATGTTTATTAATAATTGGTAATGATGTTTTAAAAATAGGTAAAACTATTAAAGAAAAAGAATAGAAAGGATTAAATTATGGATTTCTTAAAACAGTATTTAAAAGTTATCTGCTATGTTTGTACTGGTTTAGTTTTCGCTTTCGCAAGTTTTTATATACTTGCTAATTTGTACCATTATTATGAATTAAGAAAAGATTATATTACAAGTTATAATAATGAATATTTAAGTGTTGAAATAGATGAAACTTTATCTAAAGTTCAATCTAATCTTAGTTCTTATAAGCCTAATAGTTATAAAGGAAATGTATCAAATAGTAATATGCAATTAATTACTCAAAGACTTAGTAATTGTGTTTCAGCTTTTAATAATGAAACAATTAATAATATACGTAATAAAAATAAAATTACAATTATTGATGTTTATAATCTAAGAGAATCATATGAAAATGATATTTTAAATAATTGTGTTGTTGCTAATTTGTATTGGTTAACTGAAATTGATGAATCTTTTGGTAGTACTTATTTACTTAATAATAGGGATGTAACTAAGTTGTATATTGATTCATTATTAACTTCATATACATCTTATTTAAAAAAAGATTTATTAAATAATAGTAGTTATTATTATAATACATCAATTGCTTCTAGCTCTGTTAAGGATAATACTAGAGATGGTTTTTATGAAGTAATGGATGCCTATAATCGTGTTGCTAAACTTGTTTTATATGTATCTGAATGGTATAAGATGGAAGCAGGTGTTTAGTATGATAAAGATAATTAATGGATTATTGAATGTTTTAAAAGTTATAATGTTGCTTGTATGTTTTGTATTTACATTTTATATTATTATTAATATGTATAATAGATTAGGAAAAGATCTAATTGATAGTATTTCTAATTTTATTCCATTTGTTTTATTATTTATCTTGTTTAGTATTAATTTTGTATTTAAACAAAAAAGTGTTAATCAATGTACTTTTTATAATATTACTTGTTGTTTAGTGTTTTTGATGTTACTTTTTAGTATTTATAGAACCTTTAATGATAGAAATATGATTATGGTTATTAGACTTGGTTACAATATTAATTTTAACTATTTTTCAGATATGATTGCACCTATGCGTTTTATGTTATATACTTTGTCTTTTTCCAATATATTATTGATGATTACTGGTTTAAGTGTTTTTGAAAAAAAATAAACTTGAAAATATTAGGGTATGTGATATACTTTAATTATAGATGATAAAGGAGTGTTATTATGAAGAATAAGAAAAAACAGCTTCTGTTATCTGCAATTGGTGTCTTTGGTGTACTTGCTATTATTACAGGTGTAACTTATGCATTTTTTAGTTATTCAAAGTCTGGTGATTCTACAAATGTAATAAAAGCAGGTAGTGTAAAATTTATGTACACAGAAAATAATGCTGGTGGACGTGGTATTTCTATATCTGATGCTATGCCTATGAGTGATTTACAAGGTAAAGCTCAAACTGGAGAAAATAATTATTTTGATTTTAGAGTAACCGCTAAATCTAGTAAATCTATGGCTATACCATATACTATTACTGCTAGAGTAGATGATTCTTCCACTTTGGATCCTAAAGTTATTAAAGTATGGCTATCTGATCAATCAAATAATGAAGTTGTTCCAGTTAAGTTTTTTGATGCTACTGATGCTGCTACTAGAAGTGATGTATTACAACAATTTTCTGATGTTAGCTATGCAAGTAGATATAATGAAAGAATTTTATATACAGGATTGGTTCCCGCTAATATGGAGCAAGAATATGTTAAGAATTTCCGCTTGAGAGCATGGATTGATATTAATACTGATTTTTCTCCAGTAGAAACTGTAACTCCTGCTTCTTGTAGTGTTGCATTAGCTGCTAATGTTGAAATAAATGCAGAAAACTGTGAGGCAGCAGGTGGAACATTTACTGCAGCTCAAACTAATACAAATTATCCATATAATGGTAAAACATTTAAGATTACTGTAAATGTATATGCTAATGGACAAGTTGTATCTGAAAATATAACATATAATGCTTCAGAAGTTGGTTATACTAATGCTAATGCTAGTGGTGTTACTAACTTAAAACAAGCATTAGATGATTTAACAACAAAATTACAATAAAAAAGTAGCGATTGCTACTTTTTTTATTTTGTGATAAAGTTATATTGGTGATTTTATGGAACTACGTGATTTTAATTTTAAAAAGAAATATGGTCAAAACTTTTTAAATGATATAACTATTCCGAGAAAAATAGTTGATTGTGCTAATATAAAAGAAAATAGTTTAGTCATAGAAATTGGTCCTGGTGCTGGTATTATGACTAAGTTATTATCTGAAAACCCTAATGTTAAACAAGTTTTAGCTTATGAAATAGATGAATCATTAGAACCTATTTTAGATGAAAAATTGATGGGTGCTACAAATGTAGATATTATTTATGATGATTTTATGAATCGTAATGTAGCAGAAGATTTAAATAATTATGATTATTCTAATTTATATGTAGTAGCAAATTTACCTTATTATATAACTACACCTATCATATTAAAATTAATAGAAGAAAATTTAAATATGGAAAAGGTTGTTATAATGATTCAAAAAGAAGTGGCTGATAGATTTAGCGCTCAACCTAAAAATAAGGAATATGGGTCAATTACAGTATTTTTAAATTATTATTTTGATATTAGAAAAGAATTTAGTGTTAGTAGAAATCTATTTACTCCAAAACCTAATGTTGATAGTATGGTTATTTCTTTAAATAAAAAGAAAGAAAATTATGATGTTAAAAACAAGGAATTATTTTTTGATTTAGTAAGAGATAGTTTTAAGTTTAAAAGAAAAACATTAAAAAATAATTTAAAAAATTATGATTTGAATAATATTTCTAAAACTTTAGAAAAATATAATTTAGATTTATCAGTTAGAGCTGAAGCTCTTCCTATAGAAGTTTTTATTGATATTAGTAATAATTTATAAAATATAAGCATATGTTTCTTATGGTGATACATATGCTTTTTAATTTAGGTGATATAGTTACAAGAAAGTCTTATAATAATGATACTTTTTTTGAAATAGTCGGGATTAATGACGATATTGCATATCTGAAAGGTATTAATATAAGACTTGAAGCAGATAGTAATTTAGATGATTTAAATAAAATTGAAAATGACAATGTTATAGATGACGATAATATTACTACTAATGTTACTAAAAGTTTTAATTTAGATAGAAATGAATTTTTTTATTTACCAGGAAAGATTCTACACATTGATGGCGATGAAGGTTATTTAAATAGATGTATGAATTTTTATAAGAAGCTTAATATTATGTCTTATGGTTTATGTTTAAAAGAAAATGATATTAGTAGGGAAATAAAAAAATATTTAGAAAAACTTAATCCTGATATCGTAGTTATTACTGGTCATGACGCATATTATAGGAAAAAAGGAAAAATGGCTGATGTTGATAATTATAAAAATACTAAAAATTTTATAGATGCTGTAAGAGAAGCTAGGAGTTATGAAAAAAACCAGGATAAGCTAATTATAATAGCTGGGGCATGTCAAAGTAATTATGAGGAATTAATAAAAGCAGGTGCTACATTTGCTTCTAGTCCTAAGCGTATTAATATTCATGCACTTGATCCTGCTATAATTGCTTCATATGTGGCCTTATATGATAGAAATAAAGTAATTGATATAATTGATATTTTAAGTAAAACAAAGTTTGGCAGTGATGGCATAGGTGGAGTAGCTGTAAGTGGATGCATGTTTGTGGGGTATCCTAGATGAATATAGAAAAGGTAAAAGATAAGATAAATTTATCGAAAGGGAAAATTTTTAATTTTAGATTTAATGGTTCTAGAAATAAGATTGAAGAATTTTCGGGTATTATTGTAGATACATATCCTTCTATATTTATTGTAAGGGTAATAGATAATGATATATTAAAATCTTTTAGTTATAGTGATGTTTTAATACACAAACTATTAATAAAATAGACAAATTGTTTGAGGGTGTAGTTTTTTCTTTAATTATGTCAAAAAATAAGAAAATGATACAATTTAAAAAAAACTGTTGCTTTTTGATTAAAATGGGTATATTATGGACTAAAGGAGGATACATATGAAGATAACATCTGTAAATGTACGCAAAATTGAAAAAGAAGGTTCTAGAATGAGAGGTATAGCATCTGTGCTATTAGACGATAGCTTTGCAGTTCATGATATTAGAATCATCGAAGGAGAAAAAGGGCTATTTATTGCTATGCCTAGCAAGAAAACTCCTACTGGTGAGTATAGAGATATAGCTCATCCAATCAATCCAGAAGTTCGCGCAATGTTTGAAGACGCAATTCTAAAAGCATACGATGAAGCAGAAGATGTAAAATCTGCTGAAGAATAATGGACTTAAAGAACTACATAGTAGTTCTTTTTTATGGGTAGTTATCAGAGTAGTATAAACTTTAGTTATGAATATAATTGTATTAGTTTTAATAGCAGTTGCTTTTATTGTTATTTCTTAAAGAAGCATTTTATGTTTCTTTTTTTCTTTTTTTTGATATAATTAAATTAAAGTAGGGTGAAGATATATGGATTTAAAAGTAGCACTACAAGATTTTGAAACAGAATGTAAAAAAATTGATAATTTGGTTATTATGCCTAATTTGAATCAAAGGGATGTTTTTAATTTATTACAGCCGGTTATTCATCAATATTTAGATATTGCTAAGAATACTGGTGCTAATGATCCGATTTTTATAAAAGCTCAGGAATTATTAGTTAATTTAGCGCATAAGAAATCAGAATTTAAAGATGTGATTGGAAGTATTGTTCCGATTCAAGAAAAAGCGAGAATTGATAAAAAAGCTTTGGTAAGCTTAATTAATTCTTTAATTAAAGAATTTAAAGAGACAAAACCAGATAATTTAGAAAAATTAACTGAACTTCAATCAAAGTTAAATGATTGTTATCAATTAATTCAAGATAATAAAGAAATTTTTACACAAGAACAGTTTGATAAAATAAATACTATAATGCAAACATTATTTAAACAAATGGAAAAGACAATACCAAATGATGAATCAAAAGTGGCTAATAAAACTGGATAACTTATCAGTAAAGAATATTATTTATATAATATTCTTTTTTTTTATGCATATAGTTTAATAGGAGGCAATACATGGAAAATAATGTTGGTAGTTATAATCATAGTATAAATATATTAGAAAGAAAAAATATATTGGTTACAGGAGTAAAAAAAATAGAAAGTTTTGATGATACAGAATTTTTGATGGAAACGGTGATGGGTTATTTAGCTTTAAAGGGTGAGAATCTTGAATTGTTAAAACTTGATACTATGCAAGGCAATGTATCTATAAAAGGGTTATTAAAATCTTTTAGTTATTTAGAAGATGGAATGAAGAAAGAAAAAGAAGCAAGTATTATAAGTAGGTTATTTAAATAATGACATTATCATTACAAATTAAGGTTCTAATAATATCTTTTATTTATGGAATTATTATTTCGTATATATTGAAGTTACAGTATAAGTATTTTTTTGAGAGTAAATTATGGTATAAAGTTATGCTAACTGCTTTTTTTATATTAGATATAGTTATCTTATATTTTTTAATTTTAAAAAATATTAATGATGGTATATTTCATATATACTTTTTAATTTTATTAATTATTGGTTTTATATTTGGTAATAAATTAATGGATTGACACAAATAATGTAAAGATTTAAAAGTTATATATGATTTTATTGATTATTAAGATTTGGCTAATTATAATTATATTGGAGGAGGATATATATGGCGACTAAAAGAAAAGTAAAAAAAGCTAAAGTTCGTATATTTGTATTTTTGCCTATTTGCTTAGTTTTATTAGGCGCTATATTTGTCATGGTTGGTAATTATTGGGTAGAAATACTTGCTAAATATCAAGAAAAAGCTACATTAGAAGAGCAAATCATTGCTTTAAAAGAAAAAGAAGAAGAGTTAAAGGTTGAAGTTGATAGGTTGGAAGACCCAGATTATGTAGCTAGATTTGCTAGAGAAAAATATATGTATTCAAAAGATGGAGAGATTATTCTTAGATTACCTGAAGAATAATCTTTTTTTGTTGATAATTTTGCCAGCTGCGTTATTATTATATTAATAATAGTGAGATGGTGAATGTATGAAAATATTTAAAAATCCTATCTTCATGTTTATACTTGGTGGAATTATTGTTTTGGTTAAGGGTTCTGATTATAAATTTATGTTTGAATTAGAAAATGACAATTATGTATTTGTATCAGCTGAACCTGTAAAGTAAAAAAACTATAAATAATATCATATAAAATCTATGTGATATTATTTTTTTTTTTTCTTTTTTATGTTATTATATTTGTTGGAAAAGAGTGATTTGATGAAGCAAGCACTAGAATATTTAAAAAAGTTATTAAAAAAGGATGATATAGTTGTTGTTGGTGTTTCAACTGGACCTGATTCTATGGCTCTTTTATATTTACTTATGGAAGTTAGAAAAAAATTAGATATTAAAATAGTTTGTGCACATGTTAACCATAATGTAAGAAAAGAGAGTAAGGATGAAGCTATTTTTTTAAGTGAGTATTGTAAAAAGAATAATATAGTATTTGAAGCTATGAAAATCGAAAAATATGGTGATGATAATTTTCATAATGAAGCTAGAACTATTAGATATGATTTCTTTGATGGATTAGTAAAAAAATATAATGCAGATTATTTAATGACTGCTCATCATGGTGATGATTTGATGGAAACGGTTTTAATGAGAATTGTAAGAGGATCTACATTACGTGGGTATGGTGGATTTAATAGTTTAATAGATAGAGGTTCTTATAAACTAGTTAGACCTTTAATTTATGCTACTAAATCAGAAATAGAACAGTTTGATATTAAACATAAAATTCCATACTTTATAGATAGTTCTAATTTAAAAGATAAATATACTAGAAATAGATTTAGACATACAGTTTTACCTTTCTTAAAAGAAGAAGATAAAAATGTACATGAAAAGTTTTTAAAATTTAGTAAGATGATTTATGAATATGATGATTATATTAATAATGAAGTAAAAGATAAATTTTTAGATATATATAAAGATAATAAGTTAGATATTACTAAATATTTAGAATTACCAAGTTTACTTCAAAATAAGATTATTTATAATTTATTAGAAAGTATTTATTATGATGATTTAATTTTAGTTAATGATAGACATGTTGAATTAATTAAGAAGATAATTGCTTCTAATAAAAAGAATTCTTATATTTATTTACCTAATAATATTAAGATTTCTAAATCATATAATTTACTTGAAGTGATTAGAGAAGGCGAAAATGAAGATAGTTATAATATTGAGCTTTCTAATTATGTTGAACTTCCTAATGGTAAACATTTAGAAGTTTTAAAAGAATGTGATAGTAATGGTAATGATATATGTAGATTAGATAGTAGTGACATAGTTTTACCACTTCATGTTCGTACTAGAAAACTTGGAGATAAGATGAGTTTAAAAGGTACCATTGGTCATAAAAAAATTAAAGATATTTTAATAGATGCTAAGATACCTATGAAGGATAGAGAAAAATGGCCAGTAGTTGTTGATAGTAGTGATAAGATAGTGTGGCTACCTGGTTTAAAGAAAAGTGCAATTAATAAGACAAAACAAGAAAAATGTGATATAATTATTAAATATTATTAGAGGAGGCAGATTATGAATAAAAATACAGTTAAAAGAGGTATTTTACCATATTTATTTTTGGTAATAGTAATATTAGGTGTTTATTATTTCTTTGGAGTATTAAATAAAGATGTACATGTTCTTACATATAATGAATTATTAACAGCTATTAATGAAAACAATGTAACAGAAATGTCAATTACTCCTAAAGATAGAAGTGTTGTATATGAAATTTCTGGTAAGTTAAATGGATATAAAGATAATGAATCATTCTTTATTAGAGTTCCATTAACAGATTCAGTTATTTCTAATATTTATACAGCTAATACGCAAAATAATTTTAAATTAGAAACCAATGTAGATCCTGAATCTAGTACTTTACTTCTTATATTAGTAAATGTACTTCCAATAGTTTTAATAGTTGGATTTGGATTCTTCTTCTTAACTAGAAGTATGAATGGTGCTAATAAGTCTATGGATTTTGGAAGAAGTAGAGCAAGATTAAGTGATGAAAATAATAAAACTACATTTAAAGATGTAGCTGGATTAAAAGAAGAAAAAGAAGAAGTTAGTGAACTTATTGATTTCTTAAAGAATCCTAAGAAGTTTACCAAACTTGGAGCTAGAATTCCTAAAGGAGTATTACTTGAGGGTCCACCAGGAACTGGTAAAACATTGTTAGCTAAAGCTGTTGCAGGTGAAGCTAATGTTCCTTTCTATTTTATAAGTGGATCTGATTTCGTAGAATTATTCGTTGGTGTTGGTGCAAGCCGTGTTAGAGACATGTTTAGACAAGCTAAACATAACGCACCATGTTTAATATTTATTGATGAAATTGATGCCGTTGGTCGTCAACGTGGTACTGGTTTAGGTGGAGGACATGATGAACGTGAACAAACACTTAATCAATTACTTACTGAAATGGATGGATTTGGTGTTAATGAAGGTATAATCATTATGGCTGCTACAAACCGTTCTGATGTACTTGATCCAGCATTATTAAGACCAGGTAGATTTGATAGACAAGTAACAGTTGATTTACCTGATGTTAGAGAAAGAGAAGAAATTTTAAAAGTTCATGCTAAGAATAAAGTTCTTGCTCCTTCAGTTAAGTTAGAAAATTTAGCTAAGAGAACCCCTGGATTTAGTGGAGCTGCTCTTGAAAACTTACTTAATGAAGCTGCACTTTTAGCAGTAAGACGTGATAAAGAGGCTATTACTATGGCTGAAATAGATGAAGCTACAGATAGAGTAATTGCTGGACCTGCTAAATTATCTAGAAAATATACTGAACATGAAAAAGAAGTTGTTGCATACCATGAAGCTGGGCATGCTGTTATTGGTATTAAGTTAGCTGATGCAGATATAGTTCAAAAAATAACTATAATTCCTCGTGGATCTGCTGGTGGATATAACTTAATGATGCCAAAAGAAGAAACATATTTATCAACTAAGACACAATTACTTCAAAGAATTACAGGATTACTTGGTGGTAGAACTTCAGAAGAATTAAAGTTTAATGAAGTAACTACTGGTGCTCATAATGATTTTGAAAAAGCTACTAAGATAGCTAGAGCTATGGTAACTGAATATGGTATGAGTGATTTAGGACTTGTTCAACTTGAACAACAACAAGGTGGAGTGTTCTTAGGAAGAGATTATAATAAATCAAGAAACTTCTCTAATGAAATGGCTCATGAAATAGATAAAGAAGTTCGTAAGATAATGGATGAATGTC